>JAYRNN010000046.1:0-18849 GCA_041912175.1 Anaerolineales bacterium
GCCAGCATGCGCGCCCAGGTTGGGCAGCTAACCTGATCTGAGACCATGCGAAGCGTTGAGTTCTGACGGGCCAGGCCCAGCACCATGGTTACAAAACTATCGCGCCGCAAACTATACAGCCAACTCGTCCGCAAAATCAGGAACGACCCGCCCACCTGTGTAATGGCTTGCTCGCCTGCCAGTTTACTCAAACCGTAAACCCCCAGTGGGTTCGGGGCGTCAGTTTCGAGATAGGGGCTTCCTTTTAGACCATCAAAAACATAATCGGTGGAGTAGTGGATCAAAACAGCGTTGAGGGTCCGCGCAGCCTCTGCGAGCACGCCGGGGCTGACGCCGTTAATTGTCATCGCGAGCTGATGCTCACTTTCAGCACGATCTACCGCTGTATAGGCGACCGCATTAATGATGATGCTTGGATGGGCATCCAGAATAATTTTTGTTAATTGTTCCGGGCGAGTCAGGTCGATGTCTGGGTAATCCAAAGACATCAAATCCCCTAGCGGCGCCAAAGTTCGGCGCAGTTCCCAACCCAGTCGACCTTTCCTGCCTAAAAGCAAGATACGCGCCATGTTAACCCGAAAAAGAGAGCCGCTCATCCAATAAGCGCAGCAGATAATCCCCGTAACCGTTATTCTTTAACGCCATAGCCAATTCTTTGAGCTGTTCCCTGTCGATATATCCTTTGCGGAATGCGATCTCCTCCGGGCACGAGATCATCATCCCCTGCCGGTCTTCGACGGTCTGAATGAAATTAGCTGCCTGTAGCAAGGATTCATGCGTACCTGCATCCAGCCAAGCCACCCCACGTCCCATGATCTGGACCCGCAATTGATCTTTTTCCAAATAAATACGATTAAGATCCGTGATTTCTAATTCACCGCGCACGGACGGCTTCAAGTTAGAGGCGAGCTCGACTACTTGCCCATCATAGAAATATAATCCGGGCACAGCATAATGAGAACGAGGGTGCAGAGGTTTTTCTTCGATGCTCAGCGCCCGTCCTTCTGCATCGAACTCAACCACACCGTAACGCTCTGGATCGCGCACCGGATACGCAAAGATCAAGGCGCCCTCTTTGAGTCCGGCCGCCAGGCGCAGCTTCTCGGGCAGACCGGTGCCGAAGAAAATATTGTCGCCGAGGATCAGGCAAACAGGCTGCGAATCCACAAATTCTGGCTCAACCAGGAAAGCGTCAGCCAGACCACGTGGCTCCCCTTGTTCCGCATAAGATAAGTTTAGCCCCCATTGACTTCCATCTTGAAGCAGGCTATGGAAGGCCGGCAACGCATCGGGCGTACTGACGACCAGGATATCGCGGATGCCTGCCAGCATCAGCATCGATAAAGGATAATAAATCATCGGCTTATCATACACCGGCAGGAGTTGTTTACTGATGCTGATGGTCAATGGGTAAAGACGTGTGCCTTTACCGCCAGCTAAAATGATCCCTTTCATTTACCCCGCCCTCCATAGTTCTTTGCCAGCCAGGTCTGATAATCCTGCTGCTTTTGAATGTTCTTCACCCATTCCGGATTTTCCAGGTACCATTCAGCAGTTTTTAGCATCCCATCTGCCAAGGAATGGCGCGGCTGCCAGCCTAATTCCCGGTTGATTTTCGTAATATCCATCGCATATCGCCGATCATGACCGGGTCGATCAGACACGAACCGAATTAAGGATTGGTGTGGGGCAAATGACGAGTTGGGTACGCACTCATCCATGATCTCACATAAAGTATGCACGACGACCAGGTTTGTCGGCTGATTGCCTCCACCGATATTATAGGTCTCTCCAGGGCGGCCTTGCCATAAGACTGTCCAGATGGCGTGGCAATGATCTTCGACAAACAACCAGTCGCGAATTTGTTGTCCATCACCATACACGGGCAGTGGGTTTCCATTCAAGGCATTGGCAATCATCAAAGGGATCAGCTTTTCTGGAAACTGGCGTGGGCCGTAATTGTTGGAACAGTTTGTGATCGTGACCGGCAGGCCATGGGTATGGCCATATGCGCGCACCAGATGATCGCTGGAGGCTTTGCTGGCCGCGTAGGGTGAATTGGGCGCATAAGGCGTCGTCTCAGTCCAGGCAGGTTCCTGCGGACCCAGCGTTCCAAATACCTCATCGGTCGATATATGATGAAATCGGAAGCCTTCATCTCCTCCAGCAGGCGTCGATTTTGGTTCTTCCAACCAGAATTTCCGCGCAGCCTCGAGCAACGTAAATGTACCGAGTACATTCGTACGAATAAATGGCTCAGCATCCACAATGGAGCGGTCCACATGTGTTTCTGCTGCGAAGTGGACGACTGTATCGATCTGATACTTCCGCAGCAGCGTCTCAACCAGCGTCCGGTCGCAGATATCGCCTTGCACAAAGACATGCTGATCCGCCCGCGGAAGATCTTTTAGATTTTCCAGGCTACCGGCATAGGTCAGGATATCCAGATTGACGATCAGTACTTCGCTATCCACCTGCTGTACATAACGGATGAAATTAGAACCAATGAAGCCAGCTCCACCGGTGACGAGTATTTTTTTCATTTTTATCAAATGTCAATCGAACAATTCGGCTTGGCGCATCAAGGCCCCTATCTTATCTTTAGAGGATAAGGTAGGGGTCTTTCCATTTTGCAAAGGCCAGTCAATGGCCAGGTCAGGGTCATTCCAAAGCAATGTACGCTCCCATTGTGGCGCATAATAATCCGTGGTTTTATAAATCACTTCTGCCCACTCGCTGAGCACGAGAAAGCCATGTGCAAACCCCGGTGGAATCCAAACTTGCTGCCGGTTCTCGGCTGTCAGGTGTAAGCCTATCCATTTTTGAAAGGTGGCCGAGCTGCGTCGAAGATCGACCGCGACGTCGAATATTTCACCTCGTGCTGCCCGTACCAGCTTCCCTTGGGCGTGCTGGATCTGGTAATGTAAGCCACGTAAAATACCATGCAACGACCCAGAAAAGTTTTCCTGGACAAATTGAGCGCTAATCCCGGCAGAGATGAATTGGTCTACCCGGAAAGTTTCCAGGAAGAAGCCGCGCTCATCCTCATAAACGCGTGGCTCGATTAAGATCACATCGGGGATGCTGGTAGGTCTAAAATTCATTTTTGTGGCCTTGGGTGGATTTTCTCACAAGCAAGTATTGCTGTCAATCACTGATCTTGTTCTGGTAAGGGAGGCGAAAGCGTTTTCTGCAGTCGAAAACATTCAAGATTTGCTGTTGCTGGTCCGCGTCGCCCGAAAACCGTTGCACTGAGAGACAATTTTTAGCAACGTAATGCTTTTCGAAATATGGAAACACGCCTTCAGGCAGCACTAAAAACTCTGGCTGATAATGCATCATCGCCCATTCTGCCGAGTTAGCGTAGGTCGTTTCCCGGTGAAATTGATCGGCCACTTCAGGTTGGATTAAGCCAGCAAAATCGACCACCGCTCGTTGGGAATAATATCCAATCACACCAACTTCAACCATGCCTATTCGCGTGGAAGCGGTTGTGTTCTCTCGAAGCCATTCTCCGACCGCGCGATAGGCCGCCATGCGCGGGTTGACCTGTAAATGCATCTGCCAGAGATACAATCCTTGCCCCACTGCCAACGCCAGGATGGTTGCCGTGAGAAGATGAATAATCCAATTGGGTTGCTTGACTTTTAGATGGTTTTGGCCAGCCGCGCTAAAAAAATCTGAGATATTCCTTGCTTGCGCAGCGACTGCGGATAAGCCCAATCCAACTGCCGCGAGAAAACCTGGCACAAGCGGCGCCACATACCAAAAATAAAGGCTTACTCCCAATAAGGTGTAAGCCAAGAAATAAAGCATGCTCCAGGAAAATAGCACTCCCCAGACGCGCTGTTTCCAAAACATCCACATAACACCCGCCAAAGCCAGGCCAACTTCCACAGCAAAAAAGGGCTGTTTTATGTAAAGGCGAAGCATGGAAAGAACGCCGGGAGCGAAACGCTGGCTGATTGTCATCTCTCCCTGGTGCTGCTTAACACTGAGCGTTACCGGAATTGGAGAGCCAAAATAGATCCAGGCAAATAAAAACCAGGGCGCACAAATCCCAACAAAAATCAGAATTGCTCTCCAAGGGATTGGCCGGCGCACCCGGAACAGGAAATCCAAAACGATTATGGCCAGGGCCAGGATACTATCTGGGCGGGTTAATACTGCCAGGGCGGCCAGGACCGCGGCGATGTTGTAATTACGGCGGGCGTAAAAAGCGAATAGACCGAGGCAGAAGGCCAGGCTCAGCGGCGTTTCAGAACCCAGGGTGCTGATCAACAATGGAAAGGTCGGGTATAAGACTAAACACACCCAACCCACAAGCGGACTTTTCCAGGTACGCGCCAGGTCCCATAAGAATAAACCTCCAAGCGCCAGGCTGAACGCGCCTAAAAAGTTTGCCGCGCCAGGTAAATCATTCCACCAAAGTGAAACCCCTGCCAGGATGAAGGTCATCAAAGGCGAGGAAGTGCTCAGCATCCGTTCGCCGGGGTTATAGACAAAACCGTTCCCGGTCGACAGGTTTTGTGCGTAGCGGTACGTGATAAATGGGTCATCGTACGCACAATGTGAAAAAGTTACATAAATAATGGCTGTGGTTAGAACAAGATAAGATAATGCGAGCACATAAGTTGAAATTGCTCGCATGGGTTGAGATACTTCAAGAGATTGGGCGGTCTCCATATTGAGTTTAGATGATACAAAGTGGGGTTGGGCTACGCTCGCTAGACTTTACAAAACCAGCCTTAGCTGAGCGGAACGCCAACCCCACAGATTTGGATTGCAGTTCCCCAGAATCTGAACAGCGTGAAGGAAAAACGAGCTTACGGGGCCATTTCGAGATAAATTGGACTCTTGACCGCTCGCTGTCCGCTGGTCGGAGTGATGGCGTTGCCATACTTATCGAATATCCGATTGACTCCGCTTGGCAGGGTAATCGTGTGCGACTGGTCGTCGGGCGCCCACATGACCCAGATATCCTTCGAGGTCGATTTAAACTCGTATACGCGTACATTAGTGGCGTAGTTGAACTGCTGTACAAAATCAGCCCCATTTAACTCGTTGGTTAAGAACTGCAAAGCATTATAAGCAGGTTTGGGATTTTGGTTGGAATCCAGCAAGCTGGAATAGTACCAGCCCGGTCCTTCGAGAGTGTACCAGGAAGTCGCCATAATGTTGGCTGCCCAGTTGCGTACATATAGCCAAACCACATAATCTGCTTGCGCTTCATAAAATGTGCTTCCAGGGGGATTGCAGTAATTCGTCGATGCCGGAGGGCACAGCAAGGAACCTTCGGAGTGATAAAGCGGTTTATCCACATTATAACGGGCCATTACTTCACGCAGGAAATCTGCTTTACCCAAAACGATCCCGCCTCGGGGCGCCCAAGGCGCATAGGTCTCGTCGAGAGCCAGCGACCCATAATAATGTGGGTAGCCGTGGAAGCTAACAATATCGAAGTAATTGGCGCCGTTATTTTTGCCATTATTATTTAAGATGCCTTCCAGGAAATTGCCCGATGTGCAGTCTTTGCCATCTGGAGGATTGGTCGGGTCGCAATCCAATAGCAGCCCACCGATAACCAATTGTGAGCTTGGATCGACAGATTTTAAGGCAGGATAGACTTTTTCAAGCACTTTGGCGTAATAACCGCCGCCAAAATACGGGTCGTCTACTTCTCCCCAACAACCCCAAATATTATCTGGATCCAGCCCATCGAAGCGCTGGACGTCAGGCTCGTTACCAATTTCCCAATATTTGATATTGTATGGCGGTTGGCTATAGATCCTTGCAGCTTCTTTTACGAACTCAACAAAAGCATCAAAGGCGTTTTCTGCGATGGGACCGCAAGAATAAGGCGGATACTTTTGCGCCCATGAAGGGGCAAAGCGGATCGTGGCAACAATACTAATGTCCCGGGAGGCCAGGTTTTTAATGCTTTCAGTATTAACACTGGACCAATCATACGTGGCCGGGCTGGTACGAGTAGGTTCGATATCTTTCCAGCTAAAAGCAGCCAGGCGTACGATATTGATATTCGCATTATCGGCGGTATCCGCTAATTTCGAGTCGCTCGTACAGCAGGTTTCGGTTCCGATCATGGACGTAGTGGTAACCGTCGTAGATGCCATTGTGCGCATGATTGGAAGATAAAGTTTGGTTGTTGCGCCTGGAGCGAGGGGAGAATTCGGACCTTCCTCTTGAAGATATGGCGCAGCAGGACGCGCCTGGGCGATACCAGGGAAAATTGTTATCACGAGCATCACGGATAAGAGGATTACACTTGTCGTTTTGAATATTGTTTTTGCCATAATTTATCGACTCCTTTGTCAGATTTATATTTCCCGATTTCTAACTGACTTGAAAATATAATTTTAGACATTTTGAGTCGGCGGACGTTTTCCGTACTACCGATTTAGAAATGTATATTTCAATTATAACATTTGTTACAACAAATATTTACATTTCTTTCATGATAAATTTATGGCAATTTAATTAATAATTTATTAATTGAACTTGTTACTACCTCCGGATGATTTATTAATCAAGGAAGCCTTTGACGAAGCCATATTCGCAGCCGCATGGGAAGCCAGGAATAAACAAAAGGGCGTACCTGCGCCTTGAAAACCAGCGCCGAAAATCTGCTGCCCCCTTCTCGGTAATGGACGCGCAACATTTCTGGCCAACAGCGATCGTCCGAGATCACCGATTTTCCAGTATCATGCAAGCGAAAATTAGCCCATAAGCGTGGGTAGTAATGCAAAGGCGCCAAATAGGCCAGTCGTACCCACAGGTCGTAATCCATGGCGAAATAGAATGTCGGGTCGAGCGGGCCGACTTGTCGCCAAAGGTTTGCGCGAAAAAAAGAAGCCTGCTGAGGAATGTGTACGAAGCCCTGGCGTAAACGCCGGTAATCGGTCTGGCGCGCTGGAAATTTCCCGATGACATTACCGGCCTGGTCAACCAAATTGGCATCGCCATAAACCATACCAGCTTCGGGATGGGTTTGCAAATATTCCACCGCCTCGGCGATCGCATGCGGTAGATACGTATCATCCGAGTTCAGCCAGGCCAGGATATCACCGTGAGCGCGCGCGAATCCTTTATTGATGGCGTCTGTCTGACCCTGATCACGCTCCGAAACCCAGCTATCTATTTTGTGGCCTGTCGCAGAGGACGGGTTCACAAAGCGCTGGATAATGTCGACGCTGCCATCGGTTGAACCGCCATCGACGATAATGTATTCGAGGCGCGGATAACCCTGGCTTAGGACAGACCGGATGGTTTCTTCCAGATAACTGGCTTGATTATAGGAGGGAGTAATAATCGAGACAAGTGGCAATTCAACCATAAACTAATCCCAAGTCAGGTCGGGGTAGTAAATTGCTGCCAAATCATCGGTAAGGTTTCGAATGCGTTCGATTTCCTCCTTGCTCAGACGACGCTTCCAGTTACTCAAATTCGCGCGGCTATCCAGCCGGGTGGCAAATGCATTTTGACTGGAAATCTCTTGGGGGTTATCCGAATTACTGGATTCCAGGATCGCTTTCTGAGCAGCATCAGAAAAATCCAGGCCAAGGATCTCATACAGATTACGATAACCCGCAAGTGGGTCAACCGATAAATCCTCGTGACGCACCACCTGGAGTTGTGGAAAGCGCTGCTTGTATTCCCCCACCACCGCGTAAATCATGCGCCATAACAAGCTGCCTTGGGCAATGATATCCGGCTGGCCGGCCTGTCTTTCTTCGGCCAGGAGACTTTCAATGTCGTCGCGGAAGGGTTCTCCCCAATCGCGCATCAGCAAAGGCTGATCGAGCAGGTCGCTGAATTCGAATGGCCAGTTCAACCGCTTCAGGCTGCTGGCGAATGCAGCCGGATGCCTGATTGTGACGACCACCTGGCAGCCCAGGCGCAGGGTAAACCAAGGGATCGAAAATACCGCAAATGGATCTTTAAGCAGTGGAAGCTGGCGGCGGATTTTACCCTGGAAGAATATCCAGCGGTCGCGCCCCATGCGTAACAGGTCTTTTCGAGAATGCAACGACTTGATTTCAGCCGAGGTATGATACTTGTAAGCCAACATCTCCAGGAAAGCCGGTAAGTATTCCTGCTCGTTCTCCTGGCGAATATATGGATACCAGCGCGTGACCGGAACGCGCATGACACCAGGCCGGTGCAGTCTGTTTAACGGTTCGCTGATGTAGGCTGCCTGACCGCTTGCAGCGAGCATTTTGCCCACCCAGGTGGTGCCAGTGCGATGCGCGCCCGTAACCAGGATGGGCGTTGGAGTGTTGGCAGATCCGAAAGATGAAGGTTTTCGAGTGAGCGAGCTCATAATCGGGGCTGTTTACCTTGCAAAGTCTTCCAGGTTTAGGCCTGGCCAGCTTTTGAGCGCTTGTAGTTCTGCCGGCAATGATTGTCGTTTACGCTGTGCTGACGCCGGACGCAGGTTGCGGTCAGCCAGCTTTTTGGCGCCAACCAGACAAAATAGCGCATAAAGCATGCGATGCCAATGCTTCAGTGCATAACCAGGGCTGAACCAGATCGCCCGAGCATAATAACGCAGAGCCTTCGCGGGCAGATCGCCATCCAGGTAATAGCGCGCCTGCAGCCGGGAAGCGCCGCCAAGAATATAGCGGCGGTTGGCGCTTAGAATTTCAGCCAGTCCAGGATTAGTGTACATCCATTCAAGGATGCGTTGGGTTTCTCGGCTGAAACCAGTAGATTGCTTAACATTTTTCGCGCCAGCATGTTGTCTGGCAGCGGCCAAGATGTGTGGAATATGCCGGATCGGGGCGCGTTGGGCCATCCGCAGCCATAAATGATGGTCGAGCATAAAGTGATAGTCAGGGTCGAGATAATCCGACTGCTCTGCCACGCTTTCCAAAACAGCCCGCCGCATAAATACAGCCGGTTGGCAGATAATCCGGAAGCCCATCAGCTCGCGCAGACCCCATTCGTAGCCAGGGCTTCCAAAGGTGAGTTTACTTAATGGGCGCCCGTCTCCATCCATAGTCATTGCATCCCCATACACCATACCCAGTTCAGGGTTAGCCCGCAAGGTTGTAACAGCTTTTTGCACAGCGCCCGGCAGGAACAAATCATCAGAATTCAGCCAGGCGACGATCTCGCCCCGGGAGCGGCGGAACCCCTTATTGATAGCATCCGCCTGGCCGCGATCGGCTTCTGATACCCACCAGCTCAAGCTGCGAGCGTATCCAACCAACGGGGTCGCGTAGCGTTGGATGATGTCGACGCTGCCATCTGTAGATGCGCCATCCACCACACCGTACTCAATCTCTATGCTTTCCTTGCAATCCTGGAGCAAAACGGATTGGATTGTCTGCTCGAGAAAAGCAGCCTGGTTGTAAGAAGGTGTGATGATTGAGACCAGGGTCATTGAGAGTGGGGGATTATGAATCAGGGGTTTGTCGCCGGTAGAGGGTTTTCAAGATCATAAATCACGAAGCCCTCTCCTTCGGCGAATACCGGATAGCCTTCTGAAAGCTCTTTTTTCAGATCAGGCTGGTCGTTGAATTGGTTGAAAGCAGTAACCAGGAAATAGGATTTCCCTTGCGTGCGTTTAATAAAAGTGTCCTTGAAATCTTTGGCGCTGCCGCGAAGATCGGAAAGTGTTCTTTCCCCACGATTTGGCCACAAAGAGACTTTACGTTGGCCGTAATACATCAAAGGATAGCCATATTCCTGGGTCAGTGCGATGATTCTACCGTCAACAGGCAGGTAGGATGCGATCTGCTGCCAGTGTTCCGGTTCATTACGGTAATCCTGCGCTTTGAAATTGGCGATCGAAAGCCAGGCCGGGAAAAGGATGCCCACAGCGATAACCCCGGCAAAGGCAATCTTCCAGACCAGCTTCTCTCCTGCTAACCGGCCCAAAATGACCTGCGCCAGCGGCGCCAGGGACAAGGCAACGATCGGGACTAATTGTAAATGATAATAGGAGTGTGTGTACATCTGGTAAGGCAGAAACAGGCCGTACAATACATACCCACCCCACAGGCTGATCAACAAGACCCGGTAACGCGGCGTAGCTAAAAGGACCCCAACCAGGCCCAGCAATAACGCGGTCAATCCCACCAGGCTTTGCACCAGGCTGAGCCAGCGTACATAGAAATCTGGTTCGATAAGGAGGTGCGAAAGCGAGATCGTCCAATCCTGAAAATATTCAGAGGCGCGCCCCTGGCGACCAAGATAGAAAAGAAAGGTCGGTGCAATCATCAACCCGGCCATTACCCAGACCTGTGGAGTGCGCCAGAAACGTTTAACGCCCAGGCTGAAGAGCACCATACTGACCGCCACTGGACCCAGGATATAAGCCGCCACAAACTTAGTCAGCACGGCGATCCCTCCGCACAGACCAGCCAGGATGGCCCATTTCCATTTTGAACGTTCAATGGGTTGTTCCATCTGCACTGCTTCGGACCAACGGTACAAGAAATAAGCGCAGAGGATCATCCACATCACCATCCCAGGGTCAGGCTGGAAGGAACGGGAAGCCTGGACGGCGAATGGCAGGATCAGGTAATAGCCTAATGCAACCAGGGCTGCGCCGCGTGAGGTCGCCCGGCGAGCCAGATCAAACAAAGCCAGGCCGCCGATCAGCCAAAAAAACGAGTTCCAGATGCGCGCCACCCAAAGCTTTTCCCCACCCACGAGACGATACGTATGCGCGACGAGATATTCGAGAATTGAAGGTTCGTATTGGCCAGTGGAGTTCCAGGCCGCAATCGCTTGTTGGCGTAGTTCAGGATCAAGCCCAGACTGCATCTTATAATACATGCCGCGGGCGATGATCGCGCTGCGTAATTGCCGGGTGGGATGAAAATCGATGGGTTGGTCGGTCAGGTCGTACAGGCGCAGACCCAGGCCGAGACACAATAACAGCAAAACGGACAAAGCAATTGCGAGATAGGAATTGGGAATTGCAAGTTGCGATTTCTGCTCTGGTGTTTTCATCGCTAGAAGAGCTTGTTGTAATCTATTTTCGGGAAGATGGTTAATTTTCCACCCACGGTAGCGTCCAATACCTGGCGGCCGGCCTGCTCATAGACCTGGCGCGCCATGATATACGAGCGTTCGGAGGTATCCAGGTCGGGCAATTGCCAGCGGAATCCTTTTCCAAAGTAACTTCCGTTAAAATGGTTTGGATCGTCTCCCGTCGAAACAATCGTCGTGTTGGGTTTTCCCTGCGTGGCATAGCTATGGTCCACGCCAATCAGGATTACCTGTTCGAAACCCATGAAAAATGCCAATTGCAAAGCCACGTAGGTAACCGTAGCGCCTTCCCACAACCGGCCTCGCGCATCGCGGGTGAATTTCGGACCCGTATAGGTGGTGTGCAAAAACATCAGATCATCCGCTGGTCCGATCAAAGGATGCGACCGCCAGGAGAGAAATTTAGGGATCGGGAGCGCGCGAATATCCTCAGCACATTGCTCGATCACCAGGCTGTTTACCGTCAGGAAATATGAGGTCGTGAAACCTAATTCGGGAAACATCAGGTAAATACGATTCATCCCGAATGTATACTCGTTTCTTAGCCGTGACAGATCAGTCTGGCGCAGACTGGGGCCGTTGCCAATAATAAAACAGCGTTGGTCCTTGTGTTTGTTCTGATAATCCGCCAGGTTGCGCACGCTCGCACGGCGCAATGGGTGGAAAGTAGCCTCAGGCCACTGTACGGCGCGCTGCAAGCTATAGCGTAGGCCGCTGGCAATCTGCCAAACAGGCCGTGGGGTATATTGTTTGAGTGTAGAACGGAGGTTTGACATATTGATTATTCGGTGCTCAGCCTGCATGTGGCCCCGCCACTTGCCAAACTTTCTGGGATTATTCGGTACTCAACCTGCATGTGGCGCCGCCGTCGACAATCAACGCCTGGCCGGTCATAAATGAGGATTGGCCGTTATCCGCCAGGAAGTAGATCGCATGAGCAATTTCTTCCGGCTGCCCTACCCTGCCAATGACCGTTTTGCGTGCCAGGTTATCGAGACGCTGTAGAATGTCTGTGCCTTGGACGTGGCCGCGATTCAGCCCTGCACGTAGCATTGGCGTATCGACCGCGCCGGGCAAAATGGCGTTGACCCGGATGTTGTCAGGGGCAAATTCAATCGCCAGGGCTCTCGTTAACGCCAGCAGCCCGCCTTTGCTGGCGGCATAGGCGGCAATATTCATCGAAGTGGTCACCGCATGTACCGAAGAGACATTAACAATCGCGCCGCCTCCAACAACCTTAAACAAGCGATGAGCCAACTTGACGCTTAGAAATACCGAGCGCAGGTTAGAGGCCATCACAGCATCCCATTCGTCCACGCTGGTCTCCAGGACCGGTTTGGAAATTTGCAAGGCAGCATTATTGATTAACACATCCAGATGATCGGTGAAGGTATGAGCCTGAGTGAAAATTGTTTCAATATTCTCGCCGATAGAGATATCAGCCTGGATAAACAAGCCGTCGGCCGGAAAATCCCCGCCAAAGGAGGCGCGGTCGACGCCGATCACAATCCAGCCCTTCTCAGCAAACAAGCGTACAGTCGCGCGGCCAATCCCACCCGCCGCGCCAGTGATCATAACTGTACGGCTCGATCGATTTTTTTCAGTATTAAGAGACGTTTCCACGGTAAGTTTCCTTGTGCAATTTTATGATTTGTTCGAGATGATCGGTACAAAGCCGAGGGATTTGTAGTTCGCAGGCCGTCGCAAAGGACCCCTGATCGTTGATTCCCCAGGCATGCACTTCACAACCTCCCTGGCGAATTGTGCTCACGACCTCATCCGAAAGCTGGCTGGCATGCAGATGGACCGCCCGCGCGCCGGCCAAACGACCACGCTGAAGGGAAGTGTACGCCATGACGTCGGTTTTCATCCAGGGTTCGGATAAGGGGATCAACAAGTCGGTGGGGATTCCGGGGAGCAATCTGCGAAAACGTTCGAGCAGCACAGGTTCGTAAGAGGTGATTTCAATGCTGTCGATGATTTGGGGGTAATCCTTTACGATCGCTGCAACCCGCTCGACCGAGTCGGGCTCTGGACCCTTAATTTCGATCTCCAAGCCGATCCTCCCGGCAAGAACTTCGAGGACTTCTTGCAGCGTAGAGATACTTCCAACGATTCCCGGCATTTTAGGATTGGATAAGCCGACCTCACATAGCTCGTTCCAGGTATATTTAAAAATCGCCCCCGAGAGCGAGGATAGATCATCCAGGTAAAAATAATGGTATACAACCGGAACACGATCGGCTGTCAAGCGCACATCGAGTTCAACAGCATCTGCGCCATGCTCCACGGCGTGCAGAAAAGCGGGCAGGGTATTTTCCAGAGCAAAGACCGCATCCCCCCGGTGGGCGACAATCTCAAACAAACCGGCTCAGCTCCTGGCTCGAAAGCCCAAAACCTTCCAGCAGATTGCGGATGGTATTCCAATGCACACGCTCCCAGGCGGCTGGGCTGGAATTCGCGTTATGCGGCGCTAAAAGCACATGATCCATTTGAAGTAGTGGGCTATCTTGTGGCAATGGTTCCACCTCAAATACATCCAGCGCCGCGCCGGCAATGCGTTTTTCTTGCAGGGCCGCGACCAACGCGCGCTCATCGATAATCGGTCCGCGAGCCGTGTTGATCAAAACGGCGCTCGATTTCATAAAGGCCAGACTTTGCTGATTGATAAGGTGGTAGCTGGTTGGATTAAGGTCACTATTGATACTAACAAAGTCAGCGCGTGCCAACAGATCGGGGAGGGAAGTCATTTCAATCCCATTTTCCAGGATGAAGTCGGGGGCTATTTCGATGATATCGTTGCCAAGCAATTCCATCCCAAATCCGCGCGCCCGGCGAAACACTGCTTTGCCGCAATTTCCAACCCCGACCACACCCAGGGTACATTCGCTCAAGGAGCACCCCAGTATTTTCTCCCACTGGCCGGTTTTCATCAACCGATCCATCCAGGGTTGGCGGCGAGCAAAAGCGAGGATATATCCCAAAACCGTATCGGCTACCGGGAGAGTGAAAGCATTGGGTGTGCGACAGATTTGGATGCCTAAGCGAGCCGCGGCGACCTGGTCGAGCGAGTCGATCCCTGTGCCCCATTTAGAGATCACTTTAAGGCGCGGGGCGCAGGCCTCTAATACGCGCGCCGTATAACGATCATCGCCGCAGATTGCGCCATCGAATTGGCTGGCATAGGCCAAAATCTGTTCTTCTTCCAGGCGTTCGTGAACTTCGGGAAGAATAATTTCAAGCCCATAATGTTCAAATACCGGGCGAAATCGGTCTATATAAGGGAGCATGTAGGGAGCAGAAAGAAGGATTGTGTGCATAGGCCAATGTATCAAACGACTGGACATCCAGGCGCCTAATAGCTTGATTTCTCCATCAATAAATTACATATGGTAAAGTCGAGTTCTTCATCGATATCCCAGGCCTCCGCAGCATCGATCGGGTACATCAGCGGCCGGTCGCCCAGGCGGTTACGGCGTGCTAATAGCGTCTCGCGGCTAAAGATATAGATGCAGGAGTTTTCTTCATAAACCGGAGGCAAATCCTGGGTTTGCAGCAGGATGGCCAGGTTGTGATTGATCGGACGGCCCAATTGATCCCACAGGCGGGTCTGCAGGCGGGTGACCGAAAAGAGCGAGTCATAGGCTGGATAAGACGCCAAGAGGGCCTGAATAGCACTGGAGATGGTCTGCGTACGCAGTAATGGATTTGTGCTGTGGGTCTGAAGATAAAGATCGCCCGGAACTTGGCTGGTGTCGTAGGCCAGGATTTCATTCATCGAAATTCTGTCGTCCCGCAGGCGTTCAGGCCGTTCCAGGACAATGATTTGCGATGTCGTACTTTCAGATGGAAATTCCTGCCGCAGACCGTCCATAATGACCGGACTGTCGGTATCCACAACGATTTTGTCGATCTCGGAAACGGCGAGCAAGCTGGCGACGATATGCTGGTAAAGCGGCCGCCCGGCCAGCAGGCGGTAATTCTTGCCAGGCACACGTTGCGAGTGATGGCGCATCGGGACAAGTGCAGTAATTTTCATACTCACCAGGTATTATCCTTTTCATAGCCAAGCAAAATCAACAGATCGCCGGCTTTCTCTTTGAAATGGGCTTTGTTATCTTCCGTGAAATGTTCCATCCAATTACCAGGCTTTCCTTTTCGAAAGGTACCCGATTTCTTGGGCATAATAGACTGTTTCAATGCCACCACCGATTCTGCTCGAGATCTTCTGGGATTAAAACCTCGTCCCTCCAGGTAATCCAACAATCGGTTAAAGGTGGCTTCTTGATCCTGGATCAGATCTTCAAAGCGCAAGCTGAGCACCGCCGGCTGATCCAGCCAGCCGATATACCCTGCGTAGCGCTGGCGAACAGGCGTCAATTCAGCGCCAGGCTCCTGCACACCTTCGATCGCGGCGTCGATCCGTTCCGGCATGGTATGCAGGGTTTCAGTATAGTACTGGTGCATCCAATGACCCTCATACATCTGCGTGGCATAAAAAATGTGCGAAATAATCATATCGCGTGGGTCCCGATAGACGAAAACCGTCGCCCGGCCAGCGGAGGTCAGAGCTGTGACAAATGGTTCTTTCGCCAGGATATACCCATAGGCGATATCGCCCGAGCGCATCTCTTTAATCGTGGTCAGGATTTCGCTCTCTGGCAAGCGCCGGTTATCTTCCGTGCGGTTGACCGGCGGAAAGCCTGGATTAACAAACGGGCCGATGTGAGTCAGGCCCAGCAGGACCTGGTGTATCAGGTGTGAGCCAGATTTAGGCATCGCATTGCCCAGCACTGCGGGCGAGGTTTTGAGCGCGTCGAACCCCCAACGCAGCCCGGCCGTAGTGCGTCGCGCCTGCCAACGAGTAATTTTCAGAGCATGTTTTATGTTCATTTGAGGGTGGTTGATTGTGGGTCGCGGCTGAGCCAGACCAGGGTTTTCAATTCCAGCAGCGAAACGATCTCCCATACTGCCTGGAAGGGAATATCGAGCTCACTGGCAATATCAGCCACAGTATGTTCGCCATCACAGCGTTCCATAATCTCGAACAACCGGCGATGGCCCTGGGGGTTGACACGATAATCGATCCAGATACCGTAGCCTGAGCAGAAAATCTCTCCTTTGAAATTATTAACAACATACTGGTTCCGCTCAAAAGCCTCGATCAGGCCTAGAACGACCTCGCGCGAGGCTTCCAGGCGCTCCTGAGTGACAATCGCTGGTGTGTCTAAACTAGAATGATATTCAGGATAGGGAGGTCGCCCGGTCGCCTTTGGCGCCTCGACCCGCGACAGCGACAACATCGGAACGCGAACACCGGGCGCATTGAACTGGCGCTCGTCATTGTCGATGATCGTCCGGTAAGCTCCAAGGTAACCTCGCTCGTCCAGGCTGATCAAAGCGCTATTCAGACAGCGGTCAAACTGGCTGCCGGGCTGGAATGACCCTTGCAGCGCATGCACCGAGTCGTTTCCAAGCATTTCCAGGAATAATCCGCCACGCATCTGTGGAATCAAATGCTCATTGTGGCTCAGATAAGCCACTGAGCCGATTGTCTCGGGAACGATCAATAGCCGGTAGGTGTAAAAAGGTGGGCTGGTTTTTGCAGCCAGGCAACGCATCACATCCGTACCTACGACCACCCCTGTCAGATCGTCGTTCACCATTGCCGGGTGGCATAAATGGGCGGCTAAAACAAAGGTTTGCGCGCTCTGACCTGCGATGACCACTTCGCCAACTTTCAAGGTCCCGGTTTCAAAACAAGAACGAATGACTACACGGTAGGCCGGGTCTGTTAACGAGTCACGCAAGGTTTGGGTAGCGCATAACCCCCAATCACGTTCATAGTATTTGAACACAAAAGGGATGGCATCTGCTCGCCGAGGATGGATGTAAAGGTGTTTGAGCAGTTCTTCACGGCTAACCACGCCTTCGAAAGGGTTTGAATAAGAAACTACGTGCAGCGGGTTGGCGGCATAGTCAATCAGGCGGACGCCATCCAGAGTTTCCAGATACGCCTCCGTACAGGTCCATTTTTCGGGCACGCGCCATGTCCAACAAGGCTCACCGGTAAGATATTCGTGAATGGTCATCGATAAGCCGATGCCATCCAGCTCATCCCGTAAACGATAGAGGGCTTGATCAAAACCATCCGAGACGATATCGCGCTTTAAAAACCAAAGGTCATTGATCAAATTAAACATGTGCATCAGATGATTTGTTCTGCGTCATGAGTTGAGGCTTTCTTTATCTTCACCGGACAGGACGGTTTAGCATTAGAGAGAAGGGATCGGTCTTCAAAAACCGATCAACTGCAGGCACAAAGTCAGCCATATGGATCAGCGAAACCTGGCCGTAGTTGAGCGGCACAGAGAAATACTGCCCGGCCGCTTGTAAATCATCCCGTACCGGATGCAACGTCAGCTTTGGATCCAGGTCCATATCACGCACATACATACGATACGTGCGTTCCTCCCAACCGAAGGGTGTTTTTACCTGGCCGGTGAATTCTTTCCAATATCGATACGGGACATTGCAGCGTTGTTCACTATAATGAATCATCGAGATGGCATCGATATCGCAGCCCAACAACATGATTTTGAAATTTAGCTCCAACATACGCTCGAATGCGGAGCCTGGATCAAATGCAGATAGCGTATCACGCCCGGCCAGGTCTTGCGCATATTCTCCGATGATCGCCAACGACTGCAGCGGATGCAACGTGCGCTTCGCCCCAGGCTGCTGGCGCACAAACTCGGAGAGCATCCCCATACCTACGGAGGGTGTATTTTGGGGATCATAGGTCTCGCCGCGGGCAAACGCGAAATTGAACGTTGGAACCGCTATTGTTCCATTACCGACCGCTTCACAGAGCGCCTTAAGGTACATTTCTACCCCGCCTGACGCTCGACCCAGGAATTGCAGGGCAGAATGGACCAACAAGCCATCGCCGGGCTGCACACCGACTGCTTTTAGCGCCTCTATTACTTGCTGCTTCGTGACTTCCTTCATTGGCCGATTACGCGTTGACTATTCTTTTTTATACTCTTCCCACACCAGTCGTCCGACCCGAAACTCCTGCTCAAACCCCATTCGGTTTAGCATCTTCCAACTGGCATCATTGTTGGTGAGCACCTGAATTTCCACTGAATGGACTCCCTGCTGGCGAAGCCAATCCAGGGCGATCCGGCATAGCTGGTCGCCGATGCGCAGGCGGCGAGCGCTTGCATCCACCCATTCGTCGCTCAATTCGCCAACCAGGACTCCACCCATATATTGAGGGACGCGTTTGATCCGGCAAAGAATATAAGCGACAACCGTTCCATCCACCTCGGCCACCCAGGCATTGCTGTATTTGCCCAGGGTGCGCCGGAAAGATTCAAGGTAGGGTTCGCCAACGTTTTCTGGATGTGGCAACCGGTAGCCAAGTGAGTAAAAATGCTCGTTTAGAAGCGTGTAGTATTCTTTGATGATTGGGAAATCTGCCTCGGTTGCCAGGCGATACGAGACAACTGGTTGTGCGCTGCTGCTTGGAAATTCATTGCTCATCTTACTTCCCTTTATCCGATTTATCTCAACGGCTCGTTGAAGTCAAAGGTGTTATCGATGACGCCGGGTAAGATGCGGTAGATCGACCCGCCGATCAGCTGCTCAAATTCCTTCTGGATTCTGAGATATGCTTTCCATTTTTCAACCGTCAACCCATTAACGCCATGCCTGAGGGCGACATCGACCATTCTTTTCTCGATCAGGCAAAAACCGGTTGGCAAACATACGCCGTCGCACAACTGGATCAGCTTATCGTAATGGGTAAACTCGATGCCCGCC
>JAYRNN010000047.1:0-3468 GCA_041912175.1 Anaerolineales bacterium
TCGGTCTCGTCGAGAGCGTGATACTACGCCACAAAGCTTTGGAGTTTTAATTTAACGCGCCGTGGAGGAATCGATGTCCAATCAACAACCCGTTCGTGTTCGTTTTGCACCCTCGCCAACCGGCCACACCCACTTGGGCACCGGCCGCACCGCTTTGTATAACTACGTCTTCGCCCGCCAGATGGGCGGGCAGTTCATTCTGCGCATCGAAGATACAGACACCAAGCGCTTCGTCCCCGGCGCCAAAGAAGAGCTGATTTCAAGCCTGCATTGGCTGGGCATCGAATGGGATGAAGGCCCAGATGTGGGCGGACCGCACGCCCCCTATCACCAATCCGAGCGAAAAGAAATCTACCAGCGCTTTGCCAGGGAACTCGTGGACCGTGGGCACGCCTATTATTGTTTCTGCACCCCCGAACGGCTGGCAGCCATGCGTGAGGGGCAGAAAAAACTCGGCGGGCAGCCGCATTATGACGGAACCTGCCGTCTGATCGACCCGGCCGAGGCCGCGCGCCGGGCGGCCGGTGGAGAAAAGCACGTCGTACGTTTCAAGATGCCGAAAGAGGGCTCGATCACCGGCCATGACCTGCTGCGCGGCGATATTACCGTCGAAAACCGCACCCTGGATGACTATATCCTGGTGAAATCGGATGGACTGGCGCTGTATCACCTGGCCGCCATGGTCGATGATCACCTGATGGGCATCACGCACGTGATTCGCGGCAACGAATGGCTCTCCACCTTTCCACTGCACGTGCATATCTTGCGCGCCTTCGGTTGGGAAGAACCTGTCTGGGTGCACCTGTCGATTTTTTTGAAACCAAGCGGCAAGGGGAAGATGAGCAAGCGCGACACCGCCCAGGCCATGAACGATGGCCATTCGATCTTTATCGACGACATGCCAGGTTTAGGATACATCCCCGAAGGCGTGGCGAACTGGATCGCTCTGATGGGCTGGAGCTATGACGATCACACGGAAATTTTTAAAAACCAGGATCTGATCGAGAAATTTAGCCTGGATCACTTGAACCCGGCCCCGGCGGCGATTAATTTTTCAAAACTGGATCATTTCAATGGTGTGCACATCCGCAGCCTGGCCACTGCCGATCTATCCAGGCGGGTGCGGCCGTTTCTGGAAGCCGCCGGGTACACCGTCGATGAGGAAAAACTGCTTCAGATCATCCCCATCATTCAGGTGCGCCTGGTTACCCTGGACGATGCGCTCGATTTCGCGGGCTTCTTTTTCAAGGAGAGCGTGACCCCATCTATAGAAGATTTGATCGGCAAGCACATGAGCGCCGCACAGTCCGCCGGGGCCGCCCGGCGCGCCTATGACCTGCTGGCAGGTCTCGACGAAATCTCACCGGCTACTGCAGAAGAGCCGCTGCGCGCCCTGGCGGAAGCCCTGGGGTTGAACGCCGGGCAGCTTTTCGGCATCCTGCGCGCAGCGGTCACCGGGCAGACTGTCAGCCCCCCCTTGCTCGAGAGCATGCGAATCATCGGCAAGCAGGTCGTGCTCGAGCGCATTCAGCGCGCGGCAGAACGGCTGGAAAGATTGGCTCTTTCAGCAGGCTGACCCGCCCGGCGATCGGGGCGACTTCGCCATAGCGAAGGTCGCCGCCCACATCGCTCTCTCAACCTAACGCCATCCCGCAGACGCCCTCCTTCCAGGAAGGGCGTCGCTTTTTCATCCAGCCTCGATAGCGTTCGTTGATCCGCGTAAAGAGCGTATAAAAAATATTGAAAATCGGATGTCTATTCGCAACGATTCCCTTGTGAAATAAAGATTTATCATTATAATGATTTCCAAATATCGAAGTAGTGCATCTTATCGCTTCCAAGGATGATCGTTTTTGATCCCCCAAAGCCAGGCGCAGCGCAGCAATCCATCTCGACCAGGGGCGTTAGAAATCTCTCGACTTGATATGTTTCAACGGTACCCTGACGAACGGCCCACCCGGCAAAGCCTTTTATAAGGCGAAACCGGCATGGGTCGGGCGCGCCTGCCTGGCGGATGCGGTATAGCATCCCAGCCAACTTTGTAGGCAGAGGGGAAATCAAGCGAACAAATGGATCATGTGCGCGCATTCCGTCCGCCGCTGTCGGAAGGGCGGAGCGCGCAAACCAATATTTTCCGAAACCTGGAACGCGAAACAATCAAATGCAGCACTGATAAAGAGTTGTATGCAGCCCGATACAATCGAAAAAGATGAAAACTGGGATCTGGTTATCCGCCCGCAGCGCAAATTGCTCGACCTGCGCCTGGGCGAGCTGTGGCGCGCCCGTGACCTGATCGCCATCTTCGTCTGGCGTGATTTCGTCTCACTCTACAAGCAGACCATCCTGGGCCCGTTGTGGTACCTGATCCAACCGCTGCTCACCACGATCACATTCACGGTGGTCTTCGGGCGGATTGCTTCCCTGCCCACCGACGGCCTGCCGCAGTTCTTGTTTTACATGTCCGGTACGGTGGTGTGGAGTTACTTCGCCGCCTGCCTGACCAAGACCTCCTCCACCTTTATCTCCAACGCCCATTTGTTCGGCAAAGTCTACTTCCCGCGCCTGGCAGTGCCGGTCTCGATCTTGATCTCAAGCCTGATCGGCTTTTCGATCCAGTTCCTCATGTTCCTTGGCTTCACGCTTTACTTCTGGCTGCGCGGCGCCACGATCCAGCCCAATGCCTGGATAATGCTATTTCCGGTGTTGATCTTGATCATGGCCGGCCTGGGATTGGGTTTTGGGATTATCATCTCATCGCTCACCACGCGCTACCGCGACCTGCAGTACCTGGTCACCTTCGGCGTGACCTTGTTGATGTACGCCACGCCGGTGGTCTACCCGGTCTCCTCCGTCCCCGCCCGGCTGCAGCCTTTGATCATGGCCAATCCGATGACGCCCATCGTGGAGACCTTCCGCTATGCCTTTCTTGGCGCGGGCACCGTCAGCCCGGGCGGTTTGCTCTACAGCGCCGGCTTTATGTTCGTAACCCTTTTTATCGGCATGCTGATCTTCAACCGGGTCGAGCAAACGTTCATGGATACCGTTTAAAAGACCTGCTGATGATCGATCTGATGAAAGTAAAGCTATTAACTTCCTTACGCTGGTCATTGCGAAATGAGGCTTCCGAAAACTGGGCGAAAAGTGTGTACCGGCTCTTTTTCTACAACCAGGGCATCATTGCGTATCCGCAAGTTGCCTTTCGGAACAGAGGCGGCTCGATCCAGGTTAAAAAGAGACTTGTCTTAGGAAAAACTTTCGAATTAACCTCCCCCCGCCCTTTTGAAATCTCGCTTTTTGAACAAAGTGTCCTGGAAGTCGATGATTTCCAATTCAATCGAGGTTGCACGATCCACGTGAACAAGGGCGCGAAGCTTACCTTGGGGAGCGGATACGCGAATTGCGACGTTGAAATTTATTGTTTTCGCGAGATCCAAATCGGACACGATGTAGCAATCTCGCACCATGTCA
>JAYRNN010000048.1:0-1732 GCA_041912175.1 Anaerolineales bacterium
CCCAATAGAGTGGTAAAATTCTGACTATTCACCTCCACAATTAATCGAAGCCTCAGGTCCACCAATGCACAATCTTATCCCCCACTTCATCCAGGATCGTCTTGCTGCCGGTCAGACCCAGGGCGAGTTTCCCTGCGTGGCCTTGTTCAGCGATATGACCGGTTTTTCAACAGTCACCGATACGCTGATGAATTTTGGCGCTCACGGCGCCGAAGTCATGGCCCAGGTGATGGGCTCGATCTTCGGCCCATTGGCCGAAAGCGTCTATGCCCAGGCTGGTTTTATCGCAGGGATGGCCGGCGACGCTTTCACAGCCCTGTTTCCATGCGGTGATGACAGCGACGCGGCGTATGAGCATGCGCTGGCGGCTGCCTGGCAGATTCAGCAAGTGATGTCGCGCCAGAGCCATACGGTCACACCCTACGGCAGTTTTGATGTTTACGTCAAGGTCGGGTTGGCGGCTGGTTTGGCGCAGTGGGGGATCATCTCATCCGCAGATGAGCAGCGCTCAGTTTATTATTTCAAGGGCGCCGCCGTGGAGGGCAGCGCCGAGGCCGAGCACCTGGCCGGTCCAGGGCATATCATCCTGGATGCTGATACGGCAAACCGGCTCGCCGGTCGGATTCGGGTCGAGGCGCTTGGCTCGAGCGCGGCTGGCGAACATTTTCGCCTGCTTGAGGTGATCGGACCGCTGCCAGAACCGCAGCCTGTGCCCATTCCAATTCCAGACCGCGCCGTCCTCTCCCGCTTTTATCCCGATCCGATTTTGGATCAGACCCACACGGGCGAATTCCGCTACGTCGTCAACCTTTTCATTAACCTGCCCACCGTCCGTGACGAAATCCAGTTGGCGGCTTTCATGCAAACCGTCTTTGATCTCCTGACCCGCTACGGCGGCTTCTTCGACAAACTGGATTTTGGCGATAAAGGTTCGAATGCCCTGATCCTATGGGGCGCGCCGGTGAGTTACGAAAACGATATCGACCGGGCCTTGAACTTCATCCTCGATCTGCAGGCCTCTACCAGCATTCCGGTCAACGCCGGGATCACCTACTACATCGCCCATGCCGGTTTCATCGGCTCGGCTTACCTGGAAGATTACACCGGGTACGGGCGGGGGGTCAACCTCGCCGCAAGATTTCTCACCCGCGCCGCCCGCGGCGAAATCTGGGTCAGTGAAGCTGTAATGAAGCGCGCCCGTGGGGGGTTTGAATTCGATGATTTGGGCGAGATACAATTCAAAGGTTTCTCCGACCTGCAGCATGTCTACCAGCTCGTGGATCGGAGCATCGCTCGCCAGGATATTTTCGGCGGCGCTCTAATTGGCCGCCAGGAAGAAATGGCGCGCCTGGAAGATTTTTACCAGCCGCTCTGCGCCGGGCAATACGCTGGCGCTCTGGTGATCTTCGGCGAGGCCGGGTTGGGCAAGAGCCGCCTGGCTTTTGAATTTCGCAATGCTGCCATCTGCACCGCCTCGGAACCCCTGTGGGCGCTTTGCCAGGTCGATGAAATCCTGCGTGAGCCGCTCAATCCACTGATCTATTGGTTGAAGGATTATTTTGAACAAGCCGACAGCCAGCCCGAAGCCCGCAACAAGCGAAATTTCAACCGGGTCATCGACGAGCTCATCGAAAAAATCAAGCCCTTGGACGGCGCCCTGGCCCAGGAGCTTGATCGCCTGCGTTCCTTTCTGGGCGCCCTGGTCGGGCTGAATTGGAGCGACTCGCTCTAC
>JAYRNN010000049.1:0-23695 GCA_041912175.1 Anaerolineales bacterium
CGTAGCTGCGCAGCAAGCACAGACAATCATTGACCTGGAAACGGCATTGGCCCGTGCCAAACTATCCCCGGTGGAGGCATCCAACCCTGAAACCACGTACAACAAAATGACCGTCGCTGAGCTGCAGGCGATGATCCCCCACTTTGAACTTGGGGTATTTTTCGCCCGCCTTGGGTTGAGCGCCGATCAAGAAGTAATCGTTTCAGAACCGGAATATATGCGCGCCTTCGATACCCTGCTGGTGGAACGCCCCATCGAACACTTCAAGATCTATTTGCGCTGGATGTTGTTGAACGGCACGGCGCAATATCTCAGCCCGGCAATCGCTGAGACAAACCTGGATTTCTTCGTTAAGAAATTGCAGGGAACTCCGGAGCTGCTGCCTCGTGAGCAACGCGTGGCGGCACAAATTCAAAACGGGCTCGGGCATCCCGTTGCACAATTGTATGTCCAAGAGTACTTCGGCTCTGAAACAAGGGCGCAAGTATCGGATATCGTAGACCATATCAGGGCTCAGTTCGAAGCGCGCTTGCGCACGAATCCCTGGCTTGACGAGTCCACACGGGCGTTTGCCCTGGACAAGCTGGCACGCATGGTGATCCGGGTCGGACATCCGGATAAGTGGATAGATTATTCTGGCGTCGAAATCCGCCGGGATGACTACCTTGGAAACATCATGCGCCTTAACCAGTTCGACATTACTCGAAACCTGGTTAAAGCTGGATTCCCCGTCCTCGATGACGAGTTTGCCTTCCCCGGTGCGACGCTGCCTACCACTATCAACGCCGCATACCAGCCCTCCGCTAACAAGATCGAAATATGCGCCGCAATTTTGCAGCCGCCTTTCTTCGATCCCACACTGGATGCAGCAGTCAACTATGGCACGCTCGGGGCTGTCATCGGGCACGAGATGACACACGGATTCGACACCATCGGTCGCCATTTCGACGAGGTGGGCAATATGACCGACTGGTGGACTGCTAATGACAGCGAGGAGTTCGAGGCTTTCACAAATAAGCTCATCGAGCAGTACAGCCAGTATGAAGCCCTGCCCGGGGTATTTGTGAATGGGAAGCTCAGCGTTACCGAAAACACTGCTGACCTGGGAGGCGTGACCCTGGCATTCAATGCTTTGAAAGAGGTGTTGGCAGAGCGACCAACTCCCAAAAAGATCGACGGTTATACCCCGCAAGAGCGTTTCTTCATTGCCTGGGTGCAGCTATGGATGAGCAAGGAGCGACCTGAGGTAGTGAAATTGATGATCAGCTCGGATCCACATCCACCCAGCGAGTTTCGCGCCACCGGTCCGCTGGTGAATCTCGACGAATTCTTTACTGCATTCAACATCCAGCCCTGTAACCGCATGTGGCGCGAAGAAGTGGAGCGGGTACAGATTTGGTGAATGGAGGTTATTGATTTGTTTACAACTGTCATAATCGTAATTGTTGCCATAGCGGCTATAGCTGGCGGGTTGGTCGCCCTGTTCGCTGGGCGTAGATTTTACGCGCTTTGGATGGGATTAGCCGTCTTCTCCTTCACATCCCGGGTTTTAGATCTTGCATTATTCCGGACATCTGAGGTTGTGCGCAGCCTGGGTGGTTTTGTGATTGCCCTCCTCATCGTAGCCGTTGTAGTACTCTTGCGAGATCGGGTGGTCAGGTTTATACCGCCGCTCGGGGGATTCCTCGTCAGTGCTACCATCGCTGAGCGTTTCTTGGGGATCCTCTTCCCGGAAGCGGGGAAGTTCCTTTTCTTCGCTTTCTTGATCGCTGGTGGATTGCTTGGCTTTTTCTTATTCATAAAGATATTGGATTTTGACGATGCCATCATCGTCTTATCGGCTGTGTGGGGGGCATCGTTTCTCAGCACAGCTGTTTTCGACCTGCTGGATATATTCCTCATTTCGGCTGCTGGAGCACTTAAAGGTTCATACAGCGGTTACTTAGACACCACGCAGCTCTTACAGACCCTGGTCTGGTTGGGATTGGCTACGTTAGGGATCTTGATCCAACGCCGTGTGGGCTACCAGCCCATTCCAGTAATTGAGAAGAAGAAAGGAAGTGGGTCTGTTAGTGAGCCTCGATCTTCAAGTCGTCTATCTCGCCGTGGGTGGATTATGGGTGGTCTGGTGGGTGGTCTGTTGCTCGTTTTTCTCCTGGCTATCGTAGGCGCAGGAAATAATAGGCTGGCCAAATCCTTCCGCTCATCGCTCACCAACCTGGAACGTTCTTTGGGTCTGGAAGCAGAGGCTCCCGGCGATGCGCCTTGGGAGTGGGCATCAACCCTGCTTCGACCACAGATCGAGCTTAAGCCGGATGACCGTATCCTGGTGCTTGCCCCACATCCTGATGATGACATCCTCTCCAACGCCGGGCTAATCCAGCAAGCCTTGGAGAAAGGCATCCCGGTCAAGGTGGTGCTATTTACGGTTGGCGACTACAACGAGACTTCTTTTTCCCTTTTCCGTAAGGAAATCAACCTGGGTGTAACGGAAGCACTGCGCCTGGGAGAAACCCGGCATGAGGAGGCGCTGGCCGCCCAGGGGATCCTGGGTGTCAAGCCCGAGCAAATCACCTTTCTCGGTTATCCGGATGGTGGAGGTCTTGAAATCTTCGAAAAACATTGGGGAGATACCAAACCCTATCGCGCCCTTCTCAGTGGTGAGAGCGGCGTGTTCTACACTTTTGCACAAAGTTTAGGCGCGCCGTTCAAAGGGGAGAGCATCCTGGTTGATCTCGAGCAGGTCGTGCGAGAATTTAAACCCACCAAGATCTTCACTTCGCATCCCGGCGACGTGCATCCTGACCACCAGAGTCTCCCTTTGTACCTGCAAGTAGCTCTGTGGGACCTCAAAGATGAGATCCAGCCGGAAGTCTATCATTTCATTACCCATTACGGTCGATGGCCCCAGCCGCGCGGCTACCAGCCTGAGCGCCCTCTGGATCCACCCGGTCAATACGAGATTGGCAACCGCTGGCGCATCCTGCCGATCACTCCTGAACAGCGTGAGAAGAAGTTGCAGGCGCTGCAGGCGCATAAGACCCAATGGGGCTCGGGAAAACCCTATCTAGAATCGGTGGTGCGCGCCAACGAGCTGTGGGATGTCATCGATGAAATCCCGATTGCTCCCGGTGAGGAAGTACGGATCTTGCCAGCCCAGGCCGCTTTTTCTGGAGAAGCCCTGCAACTGCTCCCAGAGAGCGAGAAGGATAAATTTATAGAAGCTGAGGTACGCTCAGTGAAGTTAGATGGGGATGAGCTTGTATTTTCAATTGAATCTCAAGAGCCTCTGACAGGCGATGTACACGCCAGAGTCTGGACAATAGGCTACCGGTCGGATAAGCGATTTGGTGAGATGCCTAAGATCTACATGGATCTGGGTGCCAGCGGATACAGGGTATACGATCAGGGCTTTTTATTGCCGGATAATTTTGTAACCGTAAGTGGCACGCCAACCCGCGGCGAGGTACGCATTCCCCTGTCTTTATTGGGAGATCCGGAGCGAGTGCTTGTATCCGCACAGACCAGCCTTGGTGACGTCCCCCTGGACAATATCCCTTGGGTCTTTTTAACCCTAAAAAATGAATAAATCTGCCGTAAATTGTGGATTTTTTATGCGTGAGACGATTCGATACCGGATTGCTGCATTTGTGTCGCTGAAGCCAGCAATGGGAGGATCAAAATGTCAAGCATTATAAAAATAATCAGCGCGATTGCCCGATTCTTTGTCGTATGGTTCGTTGATGTTGTTTCTCTATTGGTCACTGCATGGCTATTCCCTGGCATCAGCATCCAGCCACAGAATGGCAATTCTGGAATCGTGATTGCTGTTGCGGCATCCTTGCTCCTGGGAATTGTCAACTTGCTCATTCGTCCGCTGATTTTGCTACTCGCTTTACCCCTGGGTTGGATCGTTATCTTTCTGACTGGATTTTTCATCAACGCCATTGTACTGATGATCACTTCCAGTTTAATTGCAGGGTTTGAAGTCAGCGGATGGGTAGCTGCATTTTTTGGAGGTCTTTTCCTATCGCTGGTCAATACCATTCTTACCGCGTTGCTTAATATTGACAGCGACGAGTCATTTTATGACAACCTGATTCATCGCCAGGCAGCACGCTTAGCCAGGGAAGCGGATAAAGGTTCCGGCCGTGGGCTGGTGATCCTCGAGACCGACGGCTTAAGCTACCAGCGCATCCAGAAAGCCATCGACGATGATTATATGCCTACCCTGAAAAAGATGATTGAGGAAGATGGGTACAAGATCAGCCGTGTAGACTGCGGCATACCTCCCACCACGCCAGCCTGTCAGGCGGGCATCTTGCAGGGCAATAACACCAACATCCCTGCTTTCCGCTGGTTGGATAAAAAGACCGGCAAGCTACTCGCTGGCGGTCAGGCTGCAGAGATCATCGAACCGGATTTATCCGATGGCAACGGCTTGCTGCGCGGCGGCACCAGTATCGGGAACATGTTCAGCGGCGATGCAGCCACCTCGATCCTGACCTTTTCGAAAATCAAAGCAGGTACACCGGAAGATAAAAAGCGACGCGCCCACGATATGTACCTTTTGATGCGCAATCCATATTTCTTCGTTCGTGTCTTGGTTATGTTTTTTGCCGACGTGCTCCTGGAGGTATGGCAGGGCTGGCAACAGCGGCGCACGAATGTTCAGCCACGCCTGAACCGGCTGCACAACGGGTACCCTTTCTTGCGCGCCGCAGTCAACGTCTTCTTGCGGGATATCGGAACCTACTTCACCATATTGGATATCGTGCGCGGCACCCCGGTCATGTACACACTGTATGCCGGCTACGATGAGATCGCCCATCATTCCGGTCCCTATACTCACGACGCAGATATCAGCCTGCGCCAATTCGACAAGCAGGTAGCGCGCATTAAAAAGGTGATCGAAGAAAAAGCGCCAAGACCATACGAGCTGATCCTGCTATCTGACCATGGTCAATCATTCGGACCGACGTTCAAGCAGCGCTATGGGATCAGCATCCTAGAATTTATCCAGCAGCAGCTGCCCCAAGGCGCCAGCATCTCCGGTTCTGGCGGAGGCGACGACGGCACCATCGGTGTTGCGGCGATGATGGACGAGCTCGAGATCATGGAGGCGGAAAAGCAAGGCGGTGCGGTTGGAAAAGCCACCATCTACCAAGGGCAGCGCCTGATCCATAAAAGCCTATCAAAACAAGACTCGTTTCAGGAGGCTAAACCCGCTAACGTCACCCTTGCTTACGGCGGCAACGGCGCGCTGGTGTACTTCGACCTGTACCCACGAAAGATCACCCTGAACGAGTTGAATGCAGCATATCCGGGGCTGGTCGATAAGCTTGTCGCCCACGAAGGCATCGGTTTTGTGATCGCTTATGAAGACGATTTTGATGCTGTGGTATTTGGTAAGGGCGGAGCGCGCAACCTGCACACGGGCGACGTCGTAGGAGAAGATCCCCTCCTACCCTATGGCGATGTCGAGCTGCGCGCCGGGCAGCTTCTCCGCCTGGCAGATTTTGACAATTCCGGAGACTTGATCCTGAACAGCACCCTTTTTCCGGACGGCAGCGTGGCAGCGCTGGAGGAGCTGATCGGCAACCATGGCGGTCTGGGGGGCGAGCAGACGGATGCTTACATGTTCCACCCTGGCGACATGCAGATCCCCGAGACGCGTTCTTCCCAGGAATTTAAGGCGATCCTCGATTCACGTCGCGGCCTGCCGGGTCCCACACCTAAACCGGTGCGCCCTGTTGCTCCTTATATAGAGCCCTGGACAGTGGCGAACCTGGCGAAAGGTATTAGCCAGGTTGGAGTATGGCTGCGCCTCGCTATGCAGGCGGTGGTACTAAACCGGGATGCCTACCGGGAAATCGCCGGGGATGCATACATGACCGCTCCTGCACTATTAATTTCCTTGCTGGCACAGGCGATCCAATCTGTAAACGCGCTTGGCAAGTTCGATATTGTCGATATTCTGCTGCGCTACATACTTTGGTTTGTAGCGGTATTGTTCCTGTTTATGGCAGCCCGGTTACTGCGCGGTAAAAGGCACTACACATCCACCATGCGTGTGGCGGGTTTCGCCCAGAGCGCTCACATTTTGGAGCTGCTGGGTTTTCTGCCTTTGATCGGACCCATGATTCGTTTTATCTCTTTACTCATGGTGGTTTTTGGCATCTGGGTCGGTACTAGCGCAGCGCACGAGCTACACGGCTGGCGTACTTTCCTGCTACCCGTCCTCTACTTAAGTGCTTTTGTTATCGGCGTGTTCTTCTTGTTTGCAGTCATTCAGGGCACGGGATTTACCCTCAATAGCCTCTTGATCGATCTTGGGCTGGCACAATAGCTCATCGATGATCCCTTGAGGTAGCTTGATAGAGATCACGTATGGTCAATAGAATGAAAATCTCTTTAGTTGCACTCCTCCTGACCAGCGTCTTTTTGTCGGCTGGATGTTACATGGCGGATACTGCGCTTCCCATATCAACCATCAGCCCCCCGGCTGCAACACTGACGGAAAAAGGCACACAAGCACCAATAGCCATTAGCAGAATTAAAGCTGTGCCTTTTGACCTGGGTGAAAGTATGATCGCACAGCCATGGGCATCCCTCGAGAAGTTCCGTAACATGCCCGTCCGGCTCAACGGGTTGATTGCTATACCCCCCACAGGTGAGAACCTGCCAATTGCTGTTATCCTCCATGGCAGTCATGACATAGGCTGTCCATCCCCCGATGGTTATACGGCAACATGGCCCTGCCCCGGCGAGGAGATCCCCAATTATCAAGGCTTTGCATACCTGATCGAAGCATTGGCTGAGCACGGCTATGTCGCCGTCAGCTTGAATGCCAATCCCGCCTACGTATCGGCATATGGTCAACCGGCAACTAACCAACGCCTGCCCCTCCTGCTTGATCAATATCTGGCGAAAATTGCCGCGGCGACCAAAGGAGAGGATGTTGGCCTGGGTTTGGACCTGACCGGACGGGTGGATTGGAAGCAGCTGGTTATCCTGGGTCATTCGGCAGGAGGCGAGGCTGTCAGCTGGATCATCGAAAGCCGCGACGCTCATACCGCGCCGGAACAAATCAACGCCGGACAGGGTCCCATCGCGGCTGCCATCCTGCTGGCGCCCTCAGCCACCAATCCCAGAGACATTGCGGCTTCTTTGCCTTTGGCTGTCATCTTGCCAGCCTGCGATCGAGATGTTGCCGATCTGAGCGGGCAGTTCTACTATGAATTTGCACGCCAAAAACTACAGAGTGATGATCTGGCTGTTTCGGTGTATCTGCCAGGAATGAATCACAACCGGTTTAATGCGCTGCTCGAGGGTGAGACGCTGGGGAATACCAGCAGTATCTGTGATGACGCCCTCCTGCCTGAGGAAGCACAGCAAGATTTTTTGGTGGATTATGCGATCCATTACTTTGACGCTGTATTGGGCAGAGACGGCGGGAATGCAGCTTTAAGCGGCATTGACGCTTCACAGCCTGCCCCGGTGGGGCTTTTTGAACGCCAGGTGCTCACATCCCTGGCACTCCCGACCGCACAGCGATTGGCGTTGCCTTTGAGTGCAAACGGCGCCAAAGGGGTAGTTACAGGATTGGACTGTGAATCCGGATATTCTCTAGCTGAGGAAAAAATGGAAACCTGCCGCCTGCGCTTCAACCAACCCGGCAGCCCCGGGGAGCTGGCGCTTGACTGGAATGGGGCGGGAGGCGTCTATTCGCTGGACCTTCCAGATGGCAAACGAGATCTCACTGAGTATCAGATGCTGCATTTGCGCGCGGTTGTTGACCCGCTTAACCCGCTGAACAAGCAGGGACAGCCCCAGTCCTTTTCCCTGCGCTTGACAGATGGTGACGGAAAATCAGCCTCTGTCATCTTGAAGGATGAACCAGCTCTTGCCTTCCCTGCCGGGAAGAAGGGGTTTGATGATTCTCGCAACGTGGATACGTGGGACAACCACGTGATCCTGAGCTCGATCCGCGTGCCTTTGACCATGTTTTCTGGCGTGGATCTGAGCAATATATCGGCAATCTCCCTGGTTTTCGATGCCGCAGATTCCGGGGCGATCTTCGTCACCGACCTAGAGCTGCTGCGACCATGATGCTTGAACGAGATGTCATCCGGTTTCTGGTCGAGGCCTGGGCTGGGGCTCCGAGCAGGGCGTGAGTCTCTGGTTCAGTAATGATTTGACACGCAACAGTCTCAAGCAAGACCTGAGTGTTGGAAAGGAGTTGCTTATTGCAAAGGATAAAGGTGTTCATTCAAATCGATACCTAGATACATTCAAATTATATAATCTAAAAGGAGAATTGATCATGAGTAACAAGAACAAGCACGTAATCATCAGTTACTTCCCCAATCAGGAAGCTGCCACAGAGGCTGCGAAGCAGCTCAAGAAATGGGACAAAGCCAACAAGGATATCAAGCTGGGTGGCGTCGGCATTCTGACCTGGAAGAAAAACAAGATCAAGACGCGTAAGGTTGGTTCTCGCGCTGGTGGGACTGGGGCCAAGTGGGGCCTGGCCTTGGGCGCTGTTACCGGTATTCTCTCCGGTGGTGTCACGCTGATCGGTGGCGCCGTGGCTGGTGTTGCCGGTGGAGCAGTGTTGGGAGCGATGTTCCACAAGAACCTGGGCTTGACCGATGCTGATAAGGAACGCCTCGAGCAGTACCTTCAGGATGGCGGCGCAGCGGTTGTGGTCATGGCAGATGAAATCGAGGTATATCCAACCTCGACCGAGCTGACCAGTCTGGGGGGGAAGGTCGAGAACTTCCTCGTGCCTGAGGAAACCATGAACCAGGTAGAGGAATCGACCGACGTCGAGCCCGTTGCCGAAGAGGAGTCTGTAGTGGCGACAGGTCTAGGCGGCCGGCTGAACACCGTCGAAGGAATAGGTCCCGCCCGAAGCGCCACACTGGCGTCCATTGGCATTGCCACCAAGCAAGCACTTTTGGAACGCGGCGCGACGAAAGCCGGCAGGGCTGAGATCGCTGGGCAGAGCAAGATCAGCGAGAAACTTATCAGTAGTTGGGTAAGCGCCATCGATCTCTCGCGGGTCAGGGGTATCGGCGCGCAGTATGGTGAGCTGCTCCAGGCAGCCGGTGTGGCTACAGTGGGCGATCTCGCCCAACAGGATGCAGCCAGCCTTCGCGAGCAACTAGTTGCCGTCAATGCAACAAGGAACCTGGTACGCGAGGTCCCGGGTGCATCCAAAATCGAGAACTGGATTAGCCAGGCGAAGGAACTTCCGCAAATCATCAGCGGTTAATGATGTTGAATATTCTTGGGTGGGGGTTGTGTGCCGCCCATACCAATATGGTATGGGCAGGCACCCTTATGGCTGATTGTCCTCCAGCTCTCGGCACTTGTTGGCATTTTGAGCTGGATAGGGCGCTACTTAAACAAACGCAGGCTGTATTTCGCATTTTGAGTAAAATCTATATGGGCTTATCCAGGGTATGCACAGCGATCACTGGATCAGCCTTGGTCTTCTGATCTTCATCCAGCGTGATGAGGGGAAGGTTTAATCGGGCTGCCACTGCAACATAAAAAGAGTCGGCGCCACGCAACCCCAGGTCAGCCGCCAAGCTGGATGCCCCCTGCACCAGAGATTGATCCATTTCGACAAGCCGTAGACCTGGCAGACGTATTAAGGAGGCGATAGCATTTCTCGCCAAATGCGGCTCACCTGTACGGCGAGAAATTGCCCCGGCAACTTCGGGGCATCCACAGGGCTGGCTTTTTGGTGGGCCTCAGCTACGTCATTCGAAGCCAGATCGACATAACGACGAACCATCTCCAGAGATTCATGCCCCAGCAATTTCTGTAAGGCAAAGAAATTCCCTCCGTTCCTCAAGAATTGAACTGCTGCGGTTCGTCGAAAGCGATGGGGGTGGACCTTATTAACACCCGCAGCCTCTCCCAGCTTTGAAAGCATGTGACTAAATTGGCGCTGTGCAATACCCTGAGAATACAAAAACCAAAATATTTACAGAGATTTTACCGATTTGGGAGGGAAGGCTGGTTTATAAAGTTAAAAACCAATATATAATTAATTTAGCTTTAATTTTTATTTCTCACAACCGAATTAAGAAATATATATTGTATTTTAAGGTCTGCTCGGGAGAAGGTTTTTTTGGGATGATTTGGGCGACTTCGCCGCCCAAATCATCCCAAAAGGACGGCCATTTCCGCTAAACCGAATTCAAGTTATTTTAGATTTTCACCACAAAGGTAGTGCTGGATTGAAAACAGGACGATTTGCAGAACCATGGGAAGGGCAAATACCGAAATCTTTACCTACCGGCCCAATACCGAATCAATATGATATCTATGAGGATGTGCAATACCAGGGATATTGGGTTGAGGCGTCGATGCAAAAGCTCGACGAGCTGGAACACCTGGTCGTGGGGCGACTTCTGCCGGAGCGCGGCAAGCGCCTGATTGACCTGGGCTGCGGCTACGGCCGGTTGACCGATAGCTATTTGGGGCGTTTTGAGCAGGTTGTTCTATTCGATGGCTCCTTATCGCTCCTGCGGAGCGCACAAGAGAGAACGAATGGGAAAGCGATCTATGTGTTTGGGGACCTGAACCACTTACCTTTTAGGGAAGCAGCGTTTGACGCGGCTTTAATGGTGAGAGTATTTCAACACATTTCCAACCCGGCGCATTGTTTAGCGGCTATTCAGCGGGTATTATGTAATCACGGATGTTTTGTGATGAATTATGCCAATCAACGGAATTTCAGCCGGATTTTGTCTTGGATCGCCAGGCGGTCAACGATCAATCCATTTTCATTTGATCCGACGCCGGTCGGAACCCATTTCATTATGTACCATCCAGGTTATGTTGAAGATCTTTTGGCGGATACCGGTTTTGCTGTATCTACTTACCAGGGGGTTGGCCTGGTCGATAAAATCGCCGGTACCCTCGGGCCGTTGGGAAAATTCGCCCCACCCGGAGCTCGTCTGGCGCCGATAATCGGTAGATCCATTTGGGCATCCTGGGTATTTTGTAGCAATTATGCGGTTAAGGACGTCGCGACGTCGGTGATCGACCTGGGGGGTGAGATATTCGCCTGCCCGGTCTGCCGGGGGGCGCTCGTGGAACTAGAAGATCGTTTCGAGTGCAAGAAGTGCCTGCGAGCGTATCCGATCCATGAGGGGATTATCGATATGCGGATCGATGATCGAGAAATCGATTGATAGGGGTGGGTAAAAGAAAATTGCACTATTTTATGTTTCTCGATTGCTAAAACCCAAATTTTTACAGAAATTTTACGCGATTTCCCCGCGATTGCGGTTTACTTATTTTAATATTGACTATATAATAAATAAAGCATTAATATTTTATGTTAGCTTATCAATTTAGCGCAACAATATTTGATACGAAAACCAGTAAATATCAATACGCATTGCATTTCGTTGGAGTCAATCATTCTAATTTCGTGCTCAGGCTTAGAATGGAAATAAATAAATGTTGATTTCATGGTGAAGCAAAATCACCGATTCGATCCTCGTAGCCCTGCAGTTCATCATACATTTAAGGGGCTAACCAAATAAAACATAAATTACGCTAAAATCCCGCTAAATGATTTTCGGGGAGGTAAATACGATAAGTCTATTCCGATAAACTTTTCACTTATAGTTATCCATAACTGATAATAAACTATCTCAACCGGTTGCAGCCAGTTGAGATAGAGCGCCGGAGGGCTTGGGAAAGCTTCCTTTGCGTTCTTCTATAATACCACAACAATATTTGTCAGGCGCTATTTCTCGAGTATCTCCGAACCCAATTGCATTACCAGAGCTGTAATACGTTGCTGCCGTTTTGTTGAGTGTCCCTTTTGTTTATTTTAGAACAGGTAGGACGGGATGAAACAAGAAATTGGGTTTGAAATCTTAGACGGTTATCCTGCTCAAGCGGTCGTTCCGGGGGAGCAATCAGGGTTTCTTTATTTCCTGGGTAAACGTATGGTGGATATTGCCGGTGCAGCTTTGGCGCTGATCGTCCTTTTGCCGGCCATGCTCGTGATCATGCTGCTCATCGTGCTCGACTCAAAAGGCTCGCCATTCTTTATTCAGGAGCGCGTGGGGGCGAAACGAATTTTCTCATGGCGACGTTCAACCTGGAAAATGACGCATTTCAGATGTTTTAAATTCCGCACGATGGTCAGTCGCGCCGACCCGGGTTTGCACAAGGCTTATATCCAGGCGTTGATCAATAACGATAACGATGAGATGAACCATCTGCAGGGCAAAGAGACGAACGAGCGAAAACTTGTCCATGATCCACGCGTGACCCGTATCGGGCGCTTCTTGCGCAAGTTCAGCCTGGATGAATTACCACAATTCTGGAACGTCTTGATTGGGGATATGAGCCTGGTGGGGCCCCGGCCGGCAATTCCTTATGAAATTGAAATGTACCAGCCCTGGCATTTTGCGCGGCTGCAAGCGAAACCCGGGCTCACAGGTTTATGGCAGGTCACGGCGCGCAGCTCGGCGAGTTTTGATGAGATGATCCGTTTGGATATTCAGTATATTGAACAGCAAAATCTGTGGTTGGATCTAAAGATTATACTCAAAACACCGATTACAGTCATCAAATGTAAAGGTGCACATTAAATTTTCATCGGAGGAGCCTTATGGATTGCGTTAAAGTCGGAGTGATTGGTTATGGCTATTGGGGACCGAACCTGGTCAGGAATTTTGTGGAAGCGCCTGGTTCTGAAGTGGTGGTGGTTTCTGACTTGCGAGAAGAACGACTGGACCAGGTAACACTGCGCTACCCGCGTATCAACGTCACGAAAGATTACCAGGATGTCTTCAACTCAGGTGTGGATGCGGTGGTAGTCGCCACTCCACCTCCGACACATTATCGATTCGCAAAGGAGTGCCTGGAGAAGGGCCTGCACGTGTTGGTCGAGAAACCCCTGACGCTCGATGGTCAACAGGCTGAAGAGTTGGTCGAGCTTTCCGACGCAAACGATCGAATTCTGATGGTTGGGCATACTTTCGAATATAACGCGGCAGTCCACGAGTTAAAAAAGCTGATCGATAGCGGCGAGCTGGGTGATGTCCTGTATATTGACGCTGCCCGCTTGAACCTGGGTCTTTTCCAGCGTGATTTGAATGTGCTTTGGGACCTGGCGCCACACGATATTTCAATTTTGTTATATATCCTGGGGAAAACACCTACTGCTGTGAGCGCACAGGGTAAGGCCTGTGTGGTTAACAACATCCACGATATCGTCTATATAACATTGTACTTTCCTGGCGATATCCTGGCGCACGTGCATGTAAGCTGGCTGGATCCCTGCAAAGTGCGGCGGATTACCGTGGTTGGCAGCAAAAAAATGGCAAATTATAACGACGTATCACCATTAGAAATGATTAAAATCTATGACAAAGGGGTAGACGCCCCGCCTTATACCGATAATTTCGGAGACTTCCACTTTTCTTACCGGTATGGAGATGTTGTCATTCCGAATATTAAATTCATTGAACCCCTGCGTTTAGAATGCCAGGACTTCATCAATTGTATTAACGATCACTCGCGTCCATGCAGTTGCGGCGAAGACGGATTACACGTTGTCAAAGTGCTTGAGGCGGCCCAGCGGTCACTCGTCAACAGCGGACATCAAGAGTTGATTCATTGGTGATGCTCCACTGGCCGATGACTTAACCAGGCGTCGATTCCATTCGAATGAAGGTCAAATAAAATGGAAATTTTCCAGTATGTTGAAATATTTAAGCGGCGGAAATGGATCATCATCATCACGATGCTGGCGACTTTCGTCGTAACCGTGGTAGCGAGCATCTATTTTCCAAGGAAATATTCTGCTTCGAGTGTGCTGCGGATTATCCCGTATAACACCACCAATCCTTCATACACTCAAATGATGTACGCTGACCGCATTATGAAGACATATGTGGAAATCGCGACCAGTAAAGCGGCGCTGACAGAGCTTAGGACGCGGCTTGGCATCCCAGAATCGCGTCCAATTGACGTCAAGGCTGAAATAATACCTGAAACTGAACTGATCCAGGTTACGGTTAAAGACCTGGACCCGATGATGGCTTATACGATGTCCAACCAACTGGCTGAAATCATGGTTGGGGAGAATATCGTGCGCGATATTCGGCTTACGGTTGTCGATTCTGCCAGCATGCCAAAATCATCAAGCCAAAACAGCGCTTTGCTGATGGCCGTTTTTGGGTTATTCGTCGGGGCGATCGGCGGTATTGGCCTGGCTTTGATCAGTGAAAATATCGATAATCGGCTCTACACGACCAGGCAAGTCGAGGCCATCGTCAAGTCGCCCATCCTCGGTGAGATCCCGGCTATTTCAAGGAGGAAACAGAACGACTTTTTAATCGACCACCCGCCCGTGAATGACGCATTTCGCCGCTTGACGATTAATTTATTAAGCAAGATGAGCGCGGCCAATATCCATACTTTGATGTTGACCAGCGCCATTCCCGGAGAGGGCAAGACATCTATCGCGTGCAACCTGGCGCGGTATATCGCGCAATTTGATATGAAGGCGCTGGTGGTCGACGCTGATTTTTATCGACCTGCCGTAAGTAAATATTTTTATTTGCCGCCGGATGATGGATTAGACGCGGTTTTAATGAATAACGTCTCGCTGGATGAGGCTGTCAAAGAAAGCCAATTTCCAGGCGTCTTCCTGCTAATGAACGAGGGCCGCATGAGGGGTGAATTTGACCCGATTGATTTTGCCGGCTTATCGGTTTTATTGGAAAGGCTGAAGAATCAGTACGACATCATTATTGTTGATTCGCCCGCATATCTTGGGGTTGCCGATACTTCGGCGCTGGCGACGCTCGTAGACGGCGTTTTGCTGGTCAGCAGAGTGGGCCGGGTAAACCGAGATGACCTGACCTTTACCATCGATCATCTGGGGACGATGAAGGCAAGAATCCTCGGCGTCGTCGTAAATGGGGTAAAAAATTCTAGCCCCAGTCGTTACAATCGGTACTACGACTATCAATCGCCAAAAAAGCAAGCCCAAAGCAGGGTCGACCAGGGTCGGGAAAGCATCAAGAGAGAGGATCAAGTCATCGTGCCTGCCGGCCCTCCCCACCCGGCGCGGGAGGGAGTCACCCCCACGGTTCAAGCGATCGGCGCGGCGAAAGCACTTAAGATTGATGATCCATTGAAAATTTCTGATCCGATCAAATCGGCCTCCGGCGTGGGACAAAAAACACGCACGCAGGGAGTTCGCAAAAAGCCGCCTCGCATTCTCATCTTACTCGAGAACCATGCCTATCCTTTCGATGTGCGCGTACAGCCGCATGCCGAAGCGTTACATGCCAGGGGCTACCATGTAACCGTCGCTTCTCCGCGGATAAAAGGGCTGGCCTGGCATGAAACCATTGACGATGTGGAGGTCTATCGTTTTCCATTTTTGCAGGCGGGGAAATCCAAATTTAGTTATCTGCTTGAGTTCTCGGTTGCAACAGTTATGATGACCTTAATCACGCTCTGGATTTGGATGCGAAGAGGGATGGATGTGCTGTATTTTTATAATCCTCCGGATTTACTCTTCCTTGTGGGGGCGATCCCCAAACTTTTTAAGGTCAAGGTGATTTTTGATGTCCGAGACGTGGCGCCTGAGTTATTTCAGGCGAAATATTCGCGGGTCAATCCGACTTTAAGTAAACTTTTATGCTGGATGGAGCGCAAGTCTTGCAGGCTAGCCGATCACGTGATTGTGGTCAATGAATCCTATCGACACCTGATCATGAATAGAAACCACATATCTGGCGAACGAATTTCGATTGTTCGCCAGGGACCTGACCTGGAACGAATTAATCCACTGGAACCCGTCGCGGATTTACGCGAGCAGGCGCCGATCCTGATTGGTTATCTTGGGAGCATGGCGAAGGAACGCGGAGTCGGTCATTTACTGCGCGCATTGAAATATTTGGACCAGATGAATATCAAAGATTGGCTTTGTGTATTAATCGGTCAAGCGGATCCATCCCTGGATATTGAAAGAGAGGCGGAGAATTTAGGGATCGTCGATCGAATCTGGTGCACAGGTTTTCTGACTCAAGAAAAATGGCTGCCGATTTTGTCCACTGTGGATATTTGTGTGGATCCAGGCCCCTCCAACCCGATTAACAATATCTCAACGACGAACAAAATGATGGACTACATGGCTTTAGGTAAACCATTAGTCGTATTCGATTTACCTGAACGACATGTCACTGCCGGCGATTCGGCGCTCTATGCTCAGCCGAATGACGAGGAACAATTCGCATTGAAATTGGCAAAGCTAATCGAAGCGCCCGACATGCGCCGCGAAATGGGCGACATTGGAAGGAAACTAATCGAACAAAAACTTGCCTGGCAATACCAGCGAGAACGACTTCTGAACATTTTTGGCGAAATCACCCAGTGGCAGCCGGAAGTAACGAGTGAAGAGGTAGTTTGGGCTTGAACGAGGCCAGTTCTTGAGAACCAATCTCTACTACACGATCCATCGACTGGATATCTTCTTCCTAATTCTGGCGCTTTTGGTCGCCGTGATATTGGGTATTACCAGCATGATCTCGCCAATCATTGGCCTGGGGATTGCACTGTGTCTTTTATGCCTCGTCATCGCGGTGATCGACCCGCCCATTTTAGGCTACGTGGTGATCGCTGGTACGGCGTTTACATCGGGGATGGAACGAGGTCGTTTGATTCCGCTGTTAATCCCAAATGAAGCGATATTATTTCTTTCCGTGGCGCTTTCTATCCCATATATTATGTTGAAGCGGGTACAAAATAAGCCGGTTCCCGGGCCGATTGGGACGAGTCAGGTCATCCTGGTTCTCGGCACTGCGATCATCCCGTTATTTGCATTTTATTTTCGGGGCGTTCAATTATCGATTTCAGAAATTATAAAATTACTCTCCCCGATCCAATACCTGGCGCTTTTTTGGATGTTTTTTTACCTGCCCGAGAACAACGCTGAGCGCAAAAATATATTGCATTGGTTGTGGATTTGCGGCGCAGTGGTCGCCTTGATTGGCATCTTACAGGCGGCGGGGATCAAGCCGATCCCGGCAATCCTTGCTCGATGGTATCCCTCCGTTCATGAAGAAGTGGCGACCAGCCTCCGGCGCGTGACATCCTTGATGTCGGTGTGGAATGGTTTGGGTACTTTTCTACTCATCAACGCCTTGATCATCATACGGTTGTTCAAGGATGAAACCGACTACCGTACGCGGGTGTACTTAATCATCGGAGGTATTCTTTGCCTGGGGTGCATGATCGCCAGCAACACCTATGCGCCCATGCTCGGGCTCTTAATCAGCCTTTTTATTTTTGCCTATCTTGAAAAGGGGGGACTGCAGGAGATCGGACTTGTTTTTCTCGCCCTCGCAATTGTGGCGATTCCATTTCAATCTTCAATCTTATACCGAATTAATTTCCAATTTTCGGGCAATAGCAGCTTATTGCCCAGAAGTTTGCTTTATCGAATAAAGGTATGGCGGGAGGTTTTCTGGCCTGTGGTTAAGGAAACATGGCTATGGGGTTATCGGCCAAGTCTGGCGGCGCTATCCTGGCAATATTCTGAAAACCAGTATCTGACTTTAATTTTGCGTGGTGGGATGGTTGCATTGACCGCGCACATAGCCTGGTTGATTATCACATTGGCCTGGCTTAAAAATGTAGCATTAAAGGGTGCAGAAATCACGCGCTCGATAGCGATCATATTGATCGCATCATTGGTTGTGCTATCCCTCATGGGTCTCACAAATGAAGTTTTTACATTTTCCGGGACCATCGAGTACGTCTGGATTATGCTGGGTCTGGCAGCAGGGAGCTGGAAAAGTGCGGCATGAGCGAACATCATGAAATAATCACGATTACATGGGCCGTGAGGCTCGATAAGGCGAAAGATATGGCCGATGATTTAAACTCGGCCAATTATTGCATTTATTATAATTTCCTATCTGGTAATCCGTGGATATTGGCGCCTCTTCGATACATCTTTCAGACGTTTAAAACCTGGCAAGTTATGCTCGGAAGCCACCCGAAAGTGATTTATGTCACCAATCCCCCGATCTTTTTGGCGATGAATGTCTACGTTTTTTGTTTATTTGCTAAATCGGTTTTTATTATCGACACACATTCGCCGGCGCTATACTCGAAGAAATGGGGATGGACTTTGCCAATCTTACGCGTCCTGGCTCGAGCAGCGCTGGTCAATCTGGTCGATCAAGAGCGATATAAGGTTTTATTTGAATCTTGGGGCGCGAAGGCATTGGTGATTACAAAAAAGATAAGGCTTTATCCTAAAAAGGGGTTATCTGCAGATTTACAGCCGCCGATGGGCCGATACCCAATCACGGTGGTGAATACTTTTGCCCCGGATGAGCCTTTGTTGCCAATCATCGAAGCCGCCAGGGAGATGCCGGATGTGCAGTTTTACATTCTTGGCGACACCTGCTACGCGGATGAGAATCTAATGAAATCATCGCCGGAAAACATTACATATACTGGTTTCCTGCTACACGATGCCTATTGGAACCAGCTCTATGCCTCACGCGCAGTGATGACGCTGACTACTTATCCGTACTCGCTCGTGTCGGGCGGGACGGACGGGATGGCATTGGGGAAGCCTTTGATCTTATCCCAGCAGCCGGCCTTAACAGAGTATTTCACGAAAGGTACTGTTTTTGTTGAAAACACCGGTGAAAGTATTATCGAAGGTGTGCGCAATTTGCAGGCGGATGAATCCCGTTTATTAGTTGAAATTCGCGATTTGGTGATCGAGAAACGACAATCATGGCAGACAGATTTACAGGAATTACTGGATCTGATCGAAAAAACTCAAACCCGGCTCTCTTCTATCAACGTCTGAAGCAGTATGTCGCCGGGTTTGACTGGAAGCTGATCAAGGGATCGGCTTTTATTTCCGCGGGAATGGTCATTGCTCGTGGGCTGGGGCTTGCCTTTTCATTGGTTTTGGCGCGCTATTTTTTGCCCAGCGATTATGGAAGGATTCAGTACGCAATTGTGCTGGCAGAAATTATCGCAATCGGCACCCAACCCTTTACCCAACATACGATCGCGCGCTTCATCGGAAAGTATAGCCAATCGCAAAACGAGCTAGACCAATACAACTCGAATTCGGCGGTTATCCTGGTTGGTTTATTTGTCGGTAGTTTAATGCTGGCAATTCCTGTCTTGTTTTTGTTGGGCAAGTGGGATTTGGGGGTCATCATTATCTATATCGGGGTGACATTATTTTATACTTACTGGGGACTGGCGCGTGGTTATATGGCGTCTGGCAGGCTTGTGGTCGCCTACCTGGCCAGCAATATTTTACAACTCGTTCTGCTTATTTTTTTCGTTCAAGTGTTCCACATAAAATCGAGCCTGTTGGCGATGATCTTTTACGCTGGCTCTTACGTCCTGCCGATATTTCTTCTTCAAAGATACGACCCATTTCCGGTACGCCTTAAAACTAGTCTGATCAATCGAGAAACGGCTTCGACGATCATAAAATTCTCGATACCGATTTGGCTCTCACATGCTGCGTATATTGTTTACTTTTCGATTGATATGCTTTTTATGGAACAATATTCTGATCTGGCCGCAGTGGGGAGATATTCATTGATCAGAAATATCTGTACCCTATTTTATTTTGTTCCCACCGGGATCAGCATTCTCTTAATGCCCAAAATCGCTTCTTTGCCTGAAAACCAGCATAATAAATTATTAATCCAGATGCTTTTACTCACCTTCCTTGCAAACGGAATCATCTTGTTGGGATATATATTCTTTGGTGGTTGGATGGTGCAGACGTTTTTCGGTTCAGCCTATGTAACCTCGACATTGGTAATGACTTTACTGGCGATCGGGATGATCCTATTTGGTGTACATGGTTTGATCACTGCTGTCTATGTTGGCAGCGGAAAGGCAAAATATGAAACGTACAGCCGCTTTGTCGCGGCCTTTGTTTCCGTGGCCATCGCCTGGTTGATGGTCCCCAAGACTGGAGCTCTTGGAGCAGCGATGGCCGTCGCAGGCGGCGCAGTGGCCGGAATGATGGTTTATCTCGTTATCATGATTATTAATCGTAGGAGCCAACCATGATCCCGGCTGTCGTCGTCGGTACTCACACCATGGGTTTAGGAGTTATCCGTGCGCTGGGTTGGCAAGGCGTCCCGGTGGTCGCAGTTTATTACGATTCGGATGACATGGGATACGTCTCGAAATATGTACGGGATCGAATTCGTGTACCGACCCCGGAGGATGCTGAGGAAGCGTTCATCGATGCGCTGGGAAGAATTGCCCGGGTTTATCCAAATAGCCCATTGTTTCCTGTTTCGGACGAATCGCTTAAGATTATTTCAAAGCACAAAGCCGATCTCTCCCAGTTTTACAAGGTGGCTTGTACGGATTGGGAGATTACCCAGAAATTTATCGAGAAGAGTATTACCTGCAGTATAGCCGAGCGGGCGGGGACGCCGATTCCAAAGACAATGACCCCCGTTAGCGGCGAAGAAATTCTAGAACTCGGCCGGCAGATTGATTTTCCTTGTTTCGTTAAACCGGTGGAATCGCACCGATATTATTCTCATTTCAAGCGAAAAATGACGCAAGTTGAAAACCTTGACCAATTAGTCGAGGCGTTTAATCAGGCGGATAAACTCAACCTGAGTGTTATGGTTCAAGAAATGATTCCCGGGTGGGATCATGAAGGGGTAAATTACAATTCTTACTTTTGGGACGGGGAACCACAAGTCGAATTTACTGCAAAAAAAGTGCGCAGCGCGCCGCTCCACGTAGGGTCTCCCTGCGTGCTTCGAAGCCAGGTAATCCCTGAGGTACTCGAATCGGGGCGCAATATCTTACGCGCGATGCAATTTTATGGATATTCGTGCATCGAATTCAAGCGAGATGCGCGGGATGGGATTTATAAACTTCTCGACGTGAATGGTAGACACAATCTTTCGACGCTATTGGCGGTCAGGTGCGGGATTAATTTTCCCTGGTTGAATTATCTTCATCTTGTCAAAGGCATCATGCCGGTACAAACCCCTGCGATTCAAAAATATTATTGGATCGATCTATCCAGGGATCTTGCATACGGCCCACAGTATTTACGAGAGAGCAAAGAACCAATTGGAGAGTACCTTCAGCCATACCTGAAAAAACATGTGTTTGCGGTTTATGACCTCTCCGATATAAAACCCTTTTTAAAGCGGATTGCGACGCGGTGGCAAAAGCGTCTGGATAAATTCTTGGTTACTGATAAAAAAAGGGCATTATTTGAGGAAAGGGTTCATCATGCGAAATGATGCGATCGAACTAGAAGAAACGCGCCTCAACGCAGTTACGTCGCTGGAAGACTACGGGGCCCTTCACGAAAGGCATCGAATATTTCCGGAGGTTTTCGAAGGACGCGGACATCGACGGATATTAGACCTGGCCGCAGGTGTGGGTTGCGCTGCGCAGAGGATCAAGGAGCAGTACGAGGGCGAGATTTATTGTAACGATGTCACCCCAAAATGTCTGGAAATATTGAATAACAATGGGTTGACAACGGTGAGTTTTGACATCGATGTTCGGGATAGCTCATTCCCCTTTCCGGATCGGTATTTTGATGCAATCCTTTCACTGGCTACCATTGAGCATGTCATCCATCTTGATGAACATTTGCAAGAAATCCGTCGAATTTTGAACGATGAAGGTTATCTGTATATCTCTTCTCCGAATTATGCATCCCTTATATACATGCGCCCATTATTGATGGCCGGTAAATCATTTCATGATCCGCTTGTCGCTGGCGATCAATATGAGTTCTACGCGCACGTGCGTTATTTTACCTACCGGACCTTACTTGAATTTGTTAGCAACTTTGGCTTTGTAGCAGAGGCAGTATACTTGCCCTTACCGAAGGAAAGCGCTAAGTTTTTGAAATTACAAGAAAAATCACGCCTGAAAGCCCTGGGTTTTAAATATAGTATGTGGTTTATCTATCGTTTTTTATCGCCCCGCTGGGCATCCGAGCCGGTTATTTGCTTTCGTAAGTCGAGCAATGGCAATCATCGAAAAATTCAGAAAATCGTGTTGTGAGATATTGTGAGCTGGCGCCAGGCGATGGGACCCTTTTTTAATCAAACTTGCTCGCTGAATGATCCAGACTGGATGGCCTTGATATCTAGCCGACCCGAGGCGAATATCTTTCACCATCCTGCCTGGTCAAAAGTAATTGAAGCGACTTATGGGTATCGACCATTTGCATGCGTGGTTTCTGAGACTAAACAGGGTATCCAGGCCGGTATTCCTGTTATCGAGGTTAAACATGCATTTTCTCGAAGCCGATGGATCTCCTTACCATTCACTGACCACTGCAGCCCACTGGCAGACGAGCCCGCTTCCTTGAACCAATTGACCCGATCCATGGAAAATCTACAGCGGAAAGGAGATGTCTCCAAGGTTGAAGTAAGGAGTAAGCTGCCTGAACTCCCCGGCATCCAGTTTATATCACCGTTTGTAAACCACGAATTACTGCTTAACTCTGATCTGTCGAAGGTATCGGAGAAATTGCATAAGATGCATTTGCGGAATATAAGCCGGGCGGAAGAAAATGGGATCCAGGTGGTTTTTGGGAATGAAATCGAACAGCTTAAAGCTTTCTATCAGTTACATTTGGTGACGCGTAAACGACAAGGCGTGCCAATCCAACCCTGGAGGTTTTTCAAACATCTCAATGAGGTTTTATTCAACACCGGCCTGGGATTCGTCGTATTGGCATACCTAGATAGCCAATGCATCTCTGGAGCAGTCTTTCTGCATTGGAACCAGACCCTGACCTATAAATTTGGCGCCACGACGATTACTGGAAATAAATTGCGCGCCAATAACCTGGTGATGTGGAAGGCCATCTGCTGGGGCTGCGAGAACGGCTTTACAACCTTCGATCTGGGAAGGACCGATCTGGACAACGACGGACTCAGGCAATATAAATCCAGATGGGGGGCCGCGGAAACACCATTAACGTATTCGATCATGTCTGATATACCGGTCACAACCCCGAAGAGTAGGGTGATGCCGTTAATACAAGGCTTCATCACAAAATCGCCGGCATGGGTCTGCCAGGCGACCGGGGAACTGTTTTATAAATACTCCGTTTAAGTTTGGGTAAGGGAATTCATCGCGAATGATGGATCTTTGGGAATTAAACTCACCGAGGTTGTTCTGGCAATGTCGTCCTGACCCACCCCAAGAATTGTGGGAGCAGGCAATCGAGACTGCTTTACCGCTGCTGGGACTTCCTGAAGATGTTTCTCAGATTCATCATTTCCTGGGTCAAACGCTCGGAGAAGGGCAGTTCGGCGCGGATCATTGGCAATTAAGTTCTACCAGGCGATTGTATTATGAAATAAAACCGTTTTTACCGCGTTTCGTCATCAATATGCTTAAAAAGTTAAACTCCCGGATGATCCGAGAGAAATTTTCGTGCCTGGGTTGGCCAATTGAAGATCGATATGTACAATTTTTGTGGGAAGTAGCCAGGCAAATCCTGTTGCTCACAAACAACTCCGAATTATTATTTACCCCATTATGGCCAAATGAAAAACGATTTGCATTTATATTGACTCATGATGTTGAGGGCGAAAAGGGATTAAAATTTGTCGAACCGTTAGCC
>JAYRNN010000050.1:0-7914 GCA_041912175.1 Anaerolineales bacterium
ACTTCATCGATAAACCGATCATCAACGGTTTTGGTGACGGGGTCGCCAATATTACAAACAGGCTGGGTTTTAACTTGCGCCCAATCCAAACCGGGAAAATTCAGCAGTATATGGTCTACGCACTGACCACTGCAGCAATCTTCGCGGCAGTCTACTTTTGGGTAATTTCGAACCGGTGATGGGGAGGAGGTAAATAATGGAAAATGCATCGATGGGATTTGTTGGACAAAATATTCTCACTCTGATCCTGTTCAGTCCGCTTGTGGCAGGCCTGATCCTCTTGCTGCTGCCAAAGAAACAGTCAGCCTTAATCCGTTGGGTGGCATTCATATTGAGTCTGATACCATTTGTTTTGACGATGTGGCTGTGGTTCAATTTCAAGCAGAATGTCCCAGGTTTTCAATTCCAGCAAGAGGTCATCTGGTATCCACCCCTGAACGCGTCTTATCATGTAGGTGTGGATGGCGTCGCTCTTACGATGGTTCTCTTAACCACCTTGCTGATGCCCTTGGCCATCCTGGCATCATTCAGCATTAAGGACCGCATCCAATCGTACATGATCCTGTTCTTCTTGTTGGAAATGGGCATGTTGGGTGTGTTCCTTTCCCTGGATTTGATGATTTTCTTCGTGTTTTGGGAGTTTGGGCTTGTCCCGATGTACTTTTTGATCAACCAATGGGGCTCGGAAAAAGGCGAACGTACCATTTGGGGTGGGCGGACGGTTCCTGCGCGATCTTATGCTTCATTGAAATTTATGCTCTATACGATGGCAGGGTCTCTGGGTTTGCTCCTGGCCATTCAGATGTTAGGTGCAGTTTCCGGAACCTTTAGTTATACGGAGCTCCTGGCCCGCTGGAACTCCTTGCAAGGCACACTCTTCGGCTTACCGATTGAGACCGTAAAAACGGTTGCCTTTTGGGCTTTCGTGATTGCCTTTGCGATTAAGGTGCCTGTTTTTCCATTTCATACCTGGCTGCCTGACGCCCATACGGAAGCGCCTACGGCTGGCTCGATGATCCTGGCAGGCGTTTTGCTGAAACTTGGAGCTTTCGGTTTCCTGCGCTATGTACTCCCACTTTATCCGGAGCAATCTTATAACTATGCCTGGGTACTAGCCTTGTTGGCAATGTTGGCAATCGTTTTTGGCGGCTTAGCGTCATTTGGACAGACTGATTTCAAGCGTTTGGTAGCTTATTCATCCGTCAATCACATGGGTTTCGTAGTTTTAGGAATCGCTGCTGCGGCGCGCGCCTTCGGCATGCCCGGAGCCGAGAATACAATGAACGCCAATCTCGCCTTGAATGGGGCGGTGCTGCAAATGTTCAACCACGGCCTATCTGCAGCAGGCATGTTCTTTTTGGTAGGTGTGCTTTATGAGCGCACACATACGCGTGATTTGCGTGAATATGGTGGGCTGTTCCCATTGGCGCCGGTGTATGGCGGAATCTTGATTTTCATCTCTATGGCTTCCTTGGGCCTGCCAGGCCTGAATGGTTTTATCTCTGAATTCCTGGTTGTGCGGGGGGCCTGGCCGATTTTCGGCCTGTTCACTGCGTTATCGATGTTTGGGTTATTGATGACCGGCGCTTATATCCTAAAGGCTCTCAAAATGGTTCTGCACGGACCGCTTAACGAACACTGGGTTGGCCACTTGAGTGAAATAAACGCCCGCGAGATCTTTGTCATCGTTCCGCTTATGACGTTGATCCTGTGGATCGGCGTTTGGCCAAGCTGGATTTTGGACTTGATCAACCGGGCAGTTAGTATGGCAATTGCCGCGCTTTTCGGTGTATGACGTTGAGTACGCAGACCGTCGCACGTTCTTGAGGTGAATTATGCAGTTTCCGATATTGAGTGTAATTGTTTTTACTCCAATCGTGGCCGGTATGTTAATCTTGTTAATCCCGGCGGATCGCAAAGATGAGACGCGAGTGGCGGCCTTAGCCACTGCGACCTTTGCCCTGCTGCTCTCGATTTGGGCTTATTTCTCCTACAACGTCCAGACGGCGGGTTACCAATTTGTGGAACAATATAATTGGCTTCCCACCTTGGGCGTATCTTACAAGGTGGGCATGGATGGTATGAACGCGCCGCTTGTCCTGCTAACGGGCATTGTAATGTTCACGGGTGTATTGATCTCCTGGAAAATTGATGACCGGCCGCGCGAATTTTTTGCCTTCTTGTTTATCCTGGCCACCGGTGTTTTTGGCGTTTTCGTTTCGCTGGATTTGTTCATGTTGTTTTTCTTTTATGAAATCGCGGTCTTTCCGATGTATTTATTGATCTCCATTTGGGGCTGGAAAGTGACCCGCGACTATGCGGCGATGAAGCTGACGCTTTACCTGTTTATCGGTTCGGTGATCGCTCTGATCGGCGCGCTGGCGATGTACTTCTTCTCCGGCCTGCGCACGTTTGACATGATTGCGATGGAAGCCGCGAATTTCGATCCGCAATTTCAAATCATCGTGTTCCCATTTGTTTTTATTGGTTTCGCGATCCTGGGTGGTATCTTCCCGTTTCATAACTGGAGCCCGGACGGCCACGTCGCTGCTCCGACTGCTGTCTCAATGTTCCATGCTGGCGTATTGATGAAATTAGGCGCTTTTGCTGCCCTGCGAGTCGGAATCATGTTATTGCCGGCTGGCGCCAAGTTTTGGATGCCATGGATTATCGTCCTGACGCTGATTAACGTCGTCTATGGCGCCTTTATTGCCAGCGTACAAAGTGACTTTAAATATGTCATCGGTTTCTCCTCGGTCAGTCATATGGGCCTGGTCATCATGGGATTTGCTACATTAAATAGCCAAGGCATGTTGGGCGCGGGCTTACAAATGTTCTCGCATGGCGTGATGACGGCTCTCTTCTTTGCTGTGGTCGGGATGATATACGACCAGGCGCATACCCGAGAAATCCCGAAGCTGTCTGGTTTTCGCAAAGTCATGCCGCTGGTGACGATTGCATTTATCATTGGCGGTCTGGTCAGTATGGGCATGCCAGGATTCTCTGGTTTCGTGGCTGAATTCCCAATATTTGTGGGATTATGGAAAGCAGAGCCAGCGTGGGTCTGGCATAATTACATCTGGGTGGCCATCGTTGCCTCGATTTCAATCGTCATCACCGCATCGTATATCATCCGGATTATACAGAAAGTGTTTTTCGGAAATTTACCGCCCGAGCTTGAAGGGCATGTTCATGACGTGACTGTCCTGGACAAAGTTGCCCTGGTATTTCTCTCCGCCGTGCTGGTCGCTTTGGGAGTGTTTCCGACGCTGATGACCCCCTGGGTTCAGTCTGGCGTCAATAATATTATGCGCCTGTTGGGAGGTGCCTAATGGGTTCGATTTCAACGCCGATGATCCTGGCGATCTTGCCAGAAATTCTCTTACTCAGCTTGATGCTGGTGGTCCTGGTTGTCGAGTTGGTCATAAAACCAGACCAACGCCGCAATCTGGGATGGGTCACTGCGGTTGGCCTGCTGATTGTAATGCTTTTGAGCGTTTGGCTTGCCAAGCCCGACGCTGGGCAGACCGCGCAGACATTGTGGGGTGGGATGATCCGTTGGGACATGATGGGATTTACTTTTTCCATGTTGTTCATGTTCGCGGCCGCCATGACAGCATTGCTGGGCATGGAAGTGGAAGGCTTGGGCGAGCGAGGTGAATTTTACATTCTCCTGCTGGCATCCACGATCGGAATGTCGTTCCTGGCCTATGCCTCTGACTTGATCATGCTCTACCTGGCCCTGGAAACCGTTGCAATTCCGTTATATGTGCTGACTGGTTTTCAGGGTAATAACGATCGATCCGTTGAAGCGGGTTTTAAGTACTTGCTTTTTGGCGCCATGTCTTCCGCGATTATGCTCTATGGCCTGACCCTCGTATATGGTTTTGCTGGCACCACAGATCTATACTCGATCGTGCAGGTGCTGGTTTCGGGGGCGGCTCCAGTTTGGCTGGTGATTGGCTCGCTTTTATTTATCTTGGTCGGCTTTGGTTTCAAGATATCTGCCGTGCCGTTGCATTTTTGGGCGCCAGATGTATACGAAGGCGCGCCGACCCCGGTGACAGGCTTCTTATCGACTGCTTCGAAGGCCGCGGGTTTCCTGATCTTAATGCGCGTCCTTTTTGTTGCTTTCCCTGTGATCATGCAGCCATCCGGCGAGATGCTTGAAGCCAGACAAATTTGGGGCGGCCTGATCGCAGCGATTTCGGTTGCAACGATGACTTTAGGCAACCTGCTGGCCCTGGCGCAGAAGAATATTAAACGCATGCTGGCTTATTCGTCCATTGCCCATGCGGGTTATGCTCTGATCGGTATTGCCTCCCTCTCAGGCTTGGGGCTAACCAGTACGATCTTTTATCTGATTGCCTATATGCTGACGAACCTGGCCGCCTTTGGTGTGGTCTCTGCATATAGTCGAATTATCGGTTCAGATGATATAAAGGATTTCGCGGGTATGAGCCGGCGCGCCCCGGGATTGGCGTTGATGATGTTGGTAGCCTTCTTGTCCTTATCAGGTATGCCTCCATTTGCCGGTTTCATAGCAAAATTTTTGGTTTTTGCCTCAGCAGTTCAGGCCTACAGCAGCACAGGACAATTTTATCTGCTTTTCCTAGCAATCGTCGGTGTGTTGAACTCGATCATCGGCCTCTACTACTATCTGACTGTTTTGAAAGTGGTATACCTGTATCGTTCTGAAGATGACGAACGCCCTGCTCCTGTACCCGCCAGTACGTATCTGGCTTTGGGCGTGCTGGTGCTTGGGGTAATCTTAGTCGGTACATTTTTCGCACCCTGGTTTAACTGGTCCTTCACTGCGGCTGCGGGCATGTTTTAGTCTCCAATCCCAACTCTTGTATGAGACGGGAATTGGGATCGGATAATTGGCCTAACTTTATCGATATACGATTTGTTGACGGCTTTTGGGTGATTGTGATACAATTCCCGAACCATGAGTGTGAACCCTGGGCAACCCGGCGAAAACCGGAAAGAACTCAATCAAAGTATGCTCTTGGGCGCGGTCGTGGGACAAGTGGGCTGTCTGACATTGTTAATCGTATTGGCAGCCCTTTTTGGTGGATTGTGGCTGGATGGTCGATTTGGCACCAGGCCATATATCACAATTATTTTGATGATTGCCAGTGTGCCAGTTACACTGATTGTTATGTTTTGGATCGTGCGTCGGACAACGGCTCGACTACAAAAGAAACAACAACCATCTGACCAGAAGTTGGGTCAAGGAGGAGATCAACAGTGAATCAGAAGAAGAAAAACAGAATCTTGGGAATACCAAACCGGTATTACGTTCTGTTATTTATCGTCCTCGGTTTCATTGCTGCAAGATTTTATCCACCGATCCTGCCGCATATCCAGCTACCAGCAGAACGCTATTCTAATACACCGTTGTTTGGGAATTTTTATTGGACCAATACCCTGACTGCTATGGTGATTGCGGATGTCATCATCCTTCTCATGGCATTGATTGTGCGACGGGTGGTCAAAAAAGTTGAGAAAGATGGCAGTTTAATCCCAATGGGGATTACGGGTGTGATTGAAGCGATCCTAGAAGTTATTTATAACTTGACAGAATCAACCGCTGGGAAATGGTCGAAAAAGATATTTCCCTTCTTTGCCACGATTACGATATTTGTTCTGATCGTCAACTGGACAGAATTAATCCCTGGGGTTGACAGCATTGGTATTTTACACCATGCAGAAGCTGGGGCGGGATATCCGGTAAAAGAGCTAACCTCTCGATTGGCGACGCTAGTCAAACCGGCTTGTGAAGCAGCCGCATCTGTGACCGCCAGCGGGGCAGAGCAGAGTGCGGAGGGCGCTTGTTTCGAATTGGTTCCTTATGTGCGTGTACTTTCCACAGACCTTAACTTTACGGTCGCGCTGGCCTTGATCTCCGTTGTGATGACCCAGGTTTTTGGGGTGCAGGCGCTGGGCATGCCTTACTTCGAGAAATTCATCAACTGGCGAGGCATCTTTAGCCGGCCGATCTTTGGGATCATCGATTTTGGCGTCGGATTGCTCGAGTTGATCTCGGAAATTTCAAAAATACTCTCATTCTCCTTCCGTTTGTTTGGAAATATCTTTGCAGGCTCGGTATTACTCTTTGTGATTGGAACATTGGTACCGGTGCTTGCTCAATCTGTTTTCTTGCTGCTTGAATTTTTTGTCGGTCTGATCCAGGCAGCCGTGTTCGGAATGTTGACCATGGTCTTTATGTCCCAGGCGACTGCCGGTCATGGCGAACATGCCGCCGAAGGACACTAATCTAGAAATTATCAATTTGCGTTACAACGCGCGAAAGCTATTACACTCAGGAGGCTAACGATATTATGGATGCAGCAGCAGCAAAACTCATCGGAGCAGGTTTAGCGATGATCGGTACGATCGGTGCAGGACTTGGGATCGGCATACTCGTAAATGGCGCGGTGCAAGGCATTGCTCGGAACCCAGATGCCAGCAGCAACGTCCAGACCAATATGATCCTCGGAATCGCCTTCGCCGAAGCGGTTGCTATTTACTGCTTGGTTGTAGCGCTCTTAATCCTGTTTGTTGGTTAATCCGATCGAGACGCCATTTGGAAAAGGAGGCACAACTTGGACGCTCTGGGCCTTAATTTAGGATACCTTTTTGTACAAATATTTAACTTCCTGATCGTTTTTATTGTATTACGCGCCTGGGTTTTCGGTCCAATCATGGGGCTGTTGGAAAAGCGACGAACGGCCATCGCACAGGGCCTGGAAGATGCGCGTGTGGCGGCTGAAGCGCGTGCGAACGCAGAGAAAGAGGCCAAGGATGTGGTCTCGAAAGCTCAAGCCGACGCAGCACAGCGCATCCGTGAAGCCACTGAACGGGCGGAAACGGCCGGCAAAGATGTAATCGTAAAAGCCGAGCAGGATGCTTCTAAGATCCGCATGGATGCCACGGTAGAAGCTGGCGCCGAACGCGATCGGCTGCTTTCAGATGTGCGTGGCCAGGTTGCGACGCTGGCAATTGCTGCTACGCAGAAGTTAGTGGGTGAAGAAATGACTGACACCCAACGCCAACATGCTTTGATCCAGCAGTTCTTCTCCGGCGTAAAATCTGGAAAAGTGGCTGTGTTGGAGGGAGGCGCGCTGAGCGGCGCCTCTGCTGAAATTACCAGCGCGGTGCCATTAACCGATGCCGAAAAGGATACGATTCGCCAGGATGTTTTGGCAAAAGCTGGCAGCCAGACGGTTTCTTTCCGGGTAGACCCTGCCATTATGGGCGGCCTCGTGATTAAAGTTGGCGATAAAATCGTCGATGGTTCCGTTGCCGGACAATTAGATACGTTACGCCAGAATCTACGCTAATAAGAAAGCCGACTTCTCAATTAAATAGGGTGCACGAAGCAGTTTGGTTGATTGCTTCATGCACCCCATGTTATATTAAATATATATATAAATATTTTGGAGGTGCGATCATTTGAACGAAGTTCATTCCCAGGTTCCATTGGCTGAATTGGTCCAACACCTGTCGGTGGTTGAACCATTAAATATCAAAGATCAAATTGTGACCGGCATTGCTTATGATTCGCGTCAGGTGCAGCCGGGCAATTTATTTGTAGCCTTGATGGGTGGGAATGTCGATGGCCATCATTATATACCGGACGCGATCTGCCGTGGGGCGTCCGCGGTGGTTGGGTCTCAGGCATTGGACGGGTTAGCGGTTCCATATATCCGAGTTCGTGAAAATCGGGCTGCGCTGGCGAAGGTATCGGCGGCTTTCTATGACTTCCCGGCCAGGAAAATGACCGTGATCGGCGTCACCGGCACCGATGGCAACCGTTGAGCCTCGCACTCGGCGGCGCGGGTTCCCAATCAGGCATTTTTCCCGCCCTCCGACAGCGCGGCGCGGGCGTTGAGCACAGGCGCAATG
>JAYRNN010000051.1:0-10357 GCA_041912175.1 Anaerolineales bacterium
CAATCTCCACGTTCCCCGGATAGCACAAACGGTCATTGGCTGAGCTGCACTCTCCGGTGACGCCGATGCTGCCGGTGTAAAACAGGCTGCTGTTGTAGATCTGCACCCGGTGATTGGGCCCGTCGGCGACGTAAATATTATTTTGAGAATCGACAGCCAGGCCCATCGCCCAGCCAAACTCGTAATTGCCTGAACCGCAACCCGTCCCCAGATTATCCAACAAGACTCCCTCTGAGCTGAAAATCCGTACGCGACAGTTTTCAGCGACATAGATTTTCCCGCTGGCATCGGTATCCAAACCGTGTGGGTAATTAAAATGTTGGTTATCCCATGCATCCACACCCGGGACCCCAAACGACCACAAGAAAGTACCATGGGGATCAAGCTTAGTCAGGCGCTGCCCGCCTTCCTCAAGGATCAAGATATTGCCGGCAGAGTCGAAGGTGATGCGTGGTTTGAAATAATGGTAATTGTCTGTCAAGTAAGGAACGAGGTATTCTCCCAGGTAGATCCCTTGCTCAACCCCGTTGCTGTTATATTTCACGATAACGTCTTCATAAGACGCCGCGCCGTAGATATTTCCCTGGTTATCTACGGCCACATCGTAAAGCCAGTAGGTATCCGCAGTGAGGGGATTGCATACGCCGGCCGCGCTGCATTTAACGATCCGCGAATTGCCGGTGTCAGCAATGTATATATCATTGCTGTTATCGACTGCGATCCCTAGCGCGTAGTTAAGATCATCCGTGATTACCACACACGCCCATCCCCCGGAATCCGCACAGCGCTGGACGCGGTTATTGTTTTCATCGACGACCAACAAACGGTTCAAGTTATCCACGGCGATTTTACCCGGATAATTGAATTGTCCCAGGGCGGTTCCAGGCGTATCGGTGATGCCGATGGTCGTGTTGTACACCGGCTTGCCGCTGCTGAGGTCAAATACCTGCACGCGGTGATTTTCGCCATCCGCCACGAACAAATGATTTAACTGATCAACCGCTACCCCACTCACCTGTTCGAAATGGCCATCGTCGTTACCTGATTCCCAGGGGTTCGTCTCGGGGAACTGCTGTAGGAACTGGCCGCTGCTGTCATATTGGACAACCCGGTTACCGTCCACTTCCCACAGATTGCCCGCGCTATCGACCGTCACATCCCTTGGGAAGGTAAAAGAGTAGTCGCCAGTATTCGAAACACCGGCGATGCCGAGGCTATATTGATTTACTTTGCTGCTATTGTATTTTAGAACCCGCTGGCCAGATTCCTCGCTAATGTAAAGGTTATTCGCGCCATCAATGAATAAGCCATGCGGGCGATTGAGATGCTCTGTATCCGCGAAGTAGGGCTGTTGGAAAAAGCCCAGATTGCCGATAAATTGATAACTCGTCCCTGGCTGACCCAAACTGATTTGCGCCGCGCCAGGAGTTGCCGCTGAAGGTTTCGGCCGCGGAGCTCCTGGCTTACCAGGTTCATATCGATCCGGGTATTTCTGATGAGAAAGTGTTGTTACCACCCCTAGTTGTCCTGGTGAAACCGGTTCGGCCGCCTGAGTATTTGCTCCGAAACTGGCCGCGAGCAAAAAAAATAGAATGATAAAGCTTAGCATGAACTTAGCCCCAGACATAATCGACTCCTTTTTATTGAGAAAATTGGTTTTGTAGCGCAGGTTTTTAACCCTCCTAACAAGTGAAACTATACGCTTACTATTATTTTAGATGAAAGAAGATAAAAGGATAGTGTCAATGATCATGGAAGTTTGTCATATAATTCCCATAGGTAATATTGTGTACATTATAATCATTATTATATTTATTGACACATTATGGTATACTACTAACATTTGAAATTGGAGGTGTAACATGACCATCGTGATCGGAGCGCGTGAAGCTCGCGAGCGGTTCGCCGATCTACTCGGTCGGGTGGGCTACGGCGGAGAGGTTGCCATCGTGGAGCGTTCAGGCAAGCCTCTGGTGGCGCTCATCCCCGTAGAAGTCTATGAACAGTTAATCGCTGAGCGTGAGGCTCGATTTCAAATGCTGGATCGCATGCGCAGCAAGTTGCCGGACATCCCAGAAGAAGAGGTCGAAAAGGACGTCAAGCAAGCGATAGACGCCGTAAGGAAGCAGGGAGCGTGACCAACCCGCCATGCTACGCGTCGTGATCGATACAAATGTGATCGTAAGCGGCATCCTGAGCCGCAAAGGTGCGCCGGCCGAATTAATGAATGCCTGGCGGGAGCGGTGTTTTTTGTTGCTCAGCTCCCCTGAAATCGTTACCGAAATACGGGTTGTCGTGCAATACCCCCGCCTCCGTGATAAATACCATCTCAGCGATGCTGAGATCGAACAGACGATTACACTCCTGGAACATGATGCCTTCTTCGTCGCGGGAGACGCCAATGTCGCCGGAAGCGTCCCCGACGATCCGAAGGATGAGATGTTCCTGGCCTGCGCGTTGGATGGACAAGCGGACTTAATCGTCAGCGGCGACCATCACCTGTTAGATTTGGAAAGCTATCGGGATATCCCGATTATGACCGCACGTCAATTCCTGGATCAGCTCAAGCAAGATTGAGCGCCGGAACCGTCCTAATACAGGGCGTCTTTTAGAAATACCTTCGGACGTGACTGCAATACGCCGCGTATTCTTCGCCGTAATGCCCCTTCGGGTACGCCTCTTCACGCAGCGCCTGGCAGTTGAACAGCCAGGCCGCCGCGATCCGATACACCAGCAGGATCAAGCCAGGGCATTTATTCTTCTCTGGCTAAAAAAATTCAGTTGACGTTGTGGAAACCCAGCGTGCGGAACATGACCCGCATCATCTTATGGCCAAAATCCGGTTTCAGGTATTGGTTCGGGCAGGCGCCGGGGATCACCTGGATGCCGTGCTCCTGGCACAGGCGCACCGCCTCGGGGGAGACGCTGGTCATCCCTGCCCCAAGGCCGGGCTTGGTTCCCATCATGCAGTGCATCCACACATGCTGGATGCCCAGGTCGACGCACTGCTGCACGATTTGATCGGTGACCTTGGGATTGGCGAGGATAAAAACCGCATCCGGCTTCTCGGGTATGGATTTCAGATCCGCGTAGCACGGGTCGCCTTCAAAGGTCGTGATGCGTGGGTTGACCGCGCTGACAGTATAACCATTCTCCTTGAACCGGTGGTAAGCCCCATTACAGCCGGTCTCGCGCTGATCTGAAACCCCCACCACGGCGATCTTTTTTTGCGCTAAAAAGTCTTTCACGAGCGGATCAATTTTGGCCATTGGAGGCTCCTTCTTTCGTATTCTTGGGCATATTTACATTTTAGCATAGCCTGTCAAGGGCAAAGCGGCCTGATTTTGGCGCCCGGACAATCTGGCGGCGCTTGCCGCCCCTTCTATCCTGACCCGTGGCTGCATTTGATGTACAAAAGTACACCGGTAACCAACTGGCTGTCTTTCGCGGCGCGGGCCAGCTCAGCCCAGATCAGATGCAGCGCCTCGCCAGAGAGATCAATTTCTCGGAGACCACATTCATCCAGGTTCGCGTGGGCGGTAAAACCGTGCTGGTCGCCCAAGGGGAGTTCGTTTAACACATGGGAGCTCAAAAACCTACCCTGGGGCATCTCGCTGCCATTTTTACGATTTTCGTCTGGGGGATTACTTTCATCAACACCAAGGTGCTGCTGGTATCTTTCTCCCCGGTAGAGATCATGTTTTACCGCCTGGCCTGATCCGGCGCTGCCTGTTGTTGCAGCACAAAGCGGCGTGTTTTAATCAATTTACACGGAGGTGGTGCGCCGAATGTCTATTGAAGAAATCCGCAGTGATGTACGTTCGGAAAGAATCACCTTTGGTCCGCATTCGATCGAGCGATTGTACGAAAGTGGTATTTCAATCGACCAGGTCCTTGATGTGATACTCAATGGGACTGTGAGAAAAATGGAGTCTGACGAGCGCTCTGGCGGGAAGTACAATAAATAAACGCTTCGGAAAGGCTCAATAACTGTGATGGTTAAAGATTGTCGCCCGGCTTTTGTAATAACAGCAAACCGGAGATAAAAGCAAATGGAATGTCCAAATGGTTGTGCGAGCATCATGAAAACGCTGAGGGTAGAGCGGATATTTTATCGTAAAAAAGAACCCGTTGTTATTCGCGACCTGGAGCTGTTTGTATGTCCTGAATGCGGCTGTGAAGCGATGCCACTCCGGTCGGCGCGCATCGTTGAAAATGTCCTGAACGGTAGAATCCCGCCGATTGGCCAGTTCTCTGCGCCTTTATACCAGTCAATCTCACCAACGCCATAACTGTTGAAATCTCTCCTTACAATGACCTGGTTGATTTTCTGGCCAGGGTCTTGTTGTCATGTAATCTCGTTCTTTGTTTCATTAGTCAGCCTGGAATGTGATCTTTGTCAGTTGCTTTTAACCGGCCATTGTCCTAAAATAAGAACATACCACGTAGGACAAGCTGTTCGCTTGTCCAAACACAACGGGACAAGCTGACAGCTTGTCCTACAATTCGCGACCATTGGAGGATTAAATGCCGAGCGATAAAAAGAAATTAAGCATCCCAGGGCTGTTCAAGAAAGTGGAGCTGGGCCAACCGATCACCTGGCTGACCTGCTACGATTATCCGACCGCCTACCTGCAAGAGCAGGCCGGCATCGACATGATCCTGGTGGGCGATAGCCTGGGCATGACCATGCTGGGCTATGAATCGACCCTGCCGGTGACCATGGACGACATGATCCGTCACTCGCAGGCGGTGCGGCGCGGCGCCCCCAACACCTTTGTGATCGGCGACATGCCTTACATGAGCTACCAACCGTCCATCGAGACCGCCATCCGCAGCGCCGGGCGCTTTATGGCCGAGGCAGCCTGCGACGCGGTCAAGCTCGAAGGCGGCGAAGAGATGGCCGACCGCATCTACGGCATCGCCCGGGCGGGCATCCCGGCCATCGGTCACCTGGGGCTCACCCCGCAGAGCGTCAGCGCCTTGGGCGGCTACAAAGTCCAGGGCAAGGGCGCCCTGCAAGCCAAGAAGATCGTCGACGCGGCCAAGTCCCTCGAGCAGGCCGGCGCGTTCATGATCTTGCTCGAGATGGTGCCCGACCGGTTGTGCGAGCTGATCACCGCCCGCGCCGAGCATTGCATCATCATGAGCCTGGGCTCTGGCCCGAAAGCGCATGGCCAGCTTTTGATCTATCACGATATGTTTGGCCTGTACCCGCGCTTCAAGCCGCGCATGGCCAAGGTGTTTGGCAACGCCGGCGAGGTGATCTTGAACGGCCTCAAAGGATACGTCCAGGAAGTCAGCGAGCACGTTTTCCCGCAGCCCGAGAACTGGTTCGGCATGCCCGACGAGGACTTCGAAGAATTAAAACGCAGCCTGGAATAGGCGCGACAAAATCGACAGGAGAACAAAACATGAATGATGACCTGCGTTCGTCCTTGAAAATTCCCTACAATCGCCTGGACGATATCAACGCCCTCTTGCTTAACCCCGACACACGCGTGGTGAATGATTTCCTGGCCGTGGTCGAAAAATACGGCACGCCGCAGCAGATCAACGCAAAGGCCGCCGAGGCGGGCAAGCTCGAGAATTTGCTCAAGCGCGTCGAAGAGACCAAACCCGAATACCTGGCCGATTTGCAGTGGTTGGAAGACCAGCGCATCCGCGGCGCGTTCATCAGCGTCCCCGAATACCGCCGCAAAGTGCTCGGCCCGGCCGCCGATACACAGACCTTCAAGGATGAGTTCGCCGTCACCCTGGAGGTCAGCGCGGCGCAGTATTTCCCCTGGATCATCGCCGCCGCCCGGCGCGCCATCGCCGAGGGCACGCTGATGCCCGGGCGCTTCATCAAGGTGCGCAAGATGAAAGAGCAAGAACAGGACGGCGACCTGCCCGCCATCGCCGCCGCCATGCAGATCGTCGGCGCCAGCTACGTCGAGACCCTGGACACCAAGGGCACCGACGGCTCGAACGTGCACCTGGGCGGGCCAGCCACCATCACCGGCTATTTTGGCGGCGTGGGCGAGCCCAACCACTACCCCTTAAAATGGGTGGATGAGTTCCTGTACTATTACACCAACTACGGCGTGCGCCAGGTCTTGAACATCAACCCCGGCACCGTGCTGGCGGGTTACCTGCTCTACCGCCTGGGCGTCGATATCGAGTTCAAGATCTCGGTCTTCATGGGCAACGACAACCCCTACGCCGGCCTGTGGACCTTGCTGGGCGCCAAGCTCTTCTCGCGCGACGACGGCACCGCCCCGCTGATCGGCTTCAACTGGAGCAACTCGGTCAATAACGAGACGCTCGAGATCACCGCCCAGGTGCGCAAGCAGCTCGGCTTCGAAGACGTGGTGCGCTTCGAGCACCACATCACCGAGACCTGGAAGAGCATCGTGCGCCAACCCTACAACCGCCGCGATGAGCTGATGCAGGTTTCGGGACACGTGGCCAATATCTCGGCCAAGCACGAAGGCGGCGACCCGGAGATCGACTCGGCCCGCCCGCACCCCTCCGACATTCTGGATTATTTCCGCGATAAGCAGGAAGTGATCGATTCGGGCGATTGGGAGGCCATGCAGATTAACTTCCTGGATAAAGTGGAAGCCACCAACCGCACCGCCTGGGCCCTGACAGAGCACGGGCTCTCCTTCGTCGCCGCACAGAACCTGCACGCCCTGCAAGATCAACAAGTGACAGAGCCGGGCGACTGAGAAGAAGCGAGGTACGCCGATGATACCAAAGCGAATGGAAGACTTTCTGCGCAGCCGGCTGCCGGAGCAGACCTGGGAGAACCGCCTGATCCGTGAAAACGGCCTGTGCTATATGGAATTTGGGCCGGAAGACGTGGACCGCATGCTGCGCCTGGGCATCCAGCCTGACCGCCTGGGCCCGCGCCTGCTGGTGTGCATGTGGAACGAAAAATCGGCCGACGAGATCGGCGGTTACCTGGTGATCGATAACCTGGCCAGCGGGCGGCCGGCCCTGGGCGGCATGCGCATGCTGCCCGACGTCACCCCCGCGGCGATCTTCAACCTGGCGCGCGGCATGACGCTGAAAAACGCCGCCGCCGGGCTGCCCTTCGGGGGCGGCAAAGTGGGCATTGTGGCCGAGCGCAGCCTGACCCCCGGCGCGCATACGCGCGTGATCGAGGGCTTTGCGCATCTCTTGTATCGCTACCACGACCTGTTCACCCCCGGCCCCGACGTGGGCACCAACGACGCCGACATGAAGACCATCGCCATCGAAAAAGGGCTCGATAACGCGGTCTCCAAACCGGCCGACATGGGCGGCAGCCAGGCCGAAGAGCTGGGGGCGGCCGCCGGCGGGGTGATCATCGCCCTGCAGACCCTGCTGGAAGAAATGCCGCGCTTGAAGCAATTGCCCCAGTTCGCCGACCTGCACATCCCATCGCCCGACGAGGTGACCGTGCTGGTCCAGGGCCTGGGCGCAGTCGGCGCGCATACCGCCCACATGCTGCCCAAGCGCATCCCCGGCGCCCGCGTGGTGGGCGTCAGCGACGCCCTGGGCTACCTGTACGATGAAGATGGCCTGCCGGTCGACCTGCTCTACAAGATGTGGAAGGAACGGGGCATGGTCACCTCGCGCTACTACCAGGAATACCTGGCGCCGGCCAACCGGGTCAAATGGCACAAGTATTCCAACGCCTCCAACGACTTGCTGCGTGAAGCGGCCTTCTGCCTGGTGCCCGCCGCGCCGGTCGCCAATTACCTGGACATCGACCCCGCCACGCGGCCCACGGTGACCGTCTCCAGGATGGGCGCCTGGTCGGTGATCCTGGAGGGCGCCAACACCTATTCGCCCGATCCGCAGCGCAAAGCCGCCCGGGCGCGCATGGAGCGCGAAGTCTACCGCCGCCTGGGCGTGCTGATCGTGCCCGATTACCTGGTCAACTCCGGCGCGGTGATCTACGCAGCCCAAGAGCGCCTGGTCAAAACCCCCGCCCATATCCGCATCCCCGATGCGATCCTGGGCAAGCGCAAAGCGGTGGATAAATGGCTCGAAGAGCGTGAAGCCGAGCTGGCCGACCTGGCCGAGCAGCGCCGCCTGGCCGCCGAAGCCTACCGGGACGAGCTCATCCGCCACAACATGCGCGAGCTGATCGACCTGCTCGTTTCTGACGCCGACCTGCTGCCCAGCGAAGCCGCCGAGCGCATCAGCGTGCGTCGCATTGCCCGCCGCGCCCGCGACCGGTCGGCGGTCGAGCTGATGGAGCCCATCACCACCATCGCCGTCGATCGCTCGGTGCGCGAGGCCGCCGCCTGCATGGTGGCCGCCAACAGCCCGATCCTGGCGGTGGTATCCGCCGAAGGCGACCTGGCCGGGGTGGTGACCGAGTGGGATATCACGCGCGCCACGGCCCAGGGTTCGCTCGACGACCAGCCGCTCGAGCAGATCATGAGCCGCCAGGTGATCTCCGCCCGACCGGACGACTCGGTGGTGGATGTGATCCGCAACCTGGAGTACCACGAGTTTTCGGCTCTGCCGGTGGTGGAAAACGGCGTCGTGCAGGGGATGATCACCGCCGACGTGCTCACCCACCGCTCGCTGCTGTGGTTGCTGCAGGCCGAATAAAGGAAAAAAGTGGTTATATGGTTTATTGCGGGCGGCTTCGCCGCCCGCAATAAACAAAAAAACAATTGAGGTTATTTCGAGCGCACCGCCACCAGGGTGATGTCGTCGATTTGCGCGGCGTCGCCCTGGAAGGACAGGATTTCTTCGAACACCCGGTCGCAAATCTCTTGCGCCGAGCTGCAGCGATGCGCTTGCAGCACACGCAACAGCCGCTCGCTGCCGAAGAAATCCTGCGCCGCGTTGCTGGCGTCGGTCACGCCATCGGTGTAAAGCAGCAAGGCGCCCCCCGGCGGGATGCGCACGCGCTGCTGGTCTAGCAGGGGCGTCGGGAAGATGCCGATCAACTGCCCAGGGTTATAGGGCAGCTTGCGGGCGCGGCCGTCGGGCTCGACCAGGATGGGGATCTCATGCCCGCCGCGCGCGTAGACGAACTCGCCGCTTTCGGGGGCAAGGATGCCGTAGAGCATGCTCACGAACATATTGGATTTGTTCATCGCCAGCAGGTGGTAATTGACCTGTTCGAGCACCTCCACCGGCGGCAGGCGCAGCGAGGCTTCGGCGCGCAGCAGGCTGCGCGTCATCGCCATGAACAAGGCCGCCGGCACGCCTTTATCCGACACGTCGCCGATCAATATCCCGATGGCGTTGTTATCGTCGAAGGGCACGAAATCATACAGGTCGCCGCCCACCGCCCGGGCCGGCAAAATGCGCGCCCCGAAGTCGAAGCCGTGGCTTTCGGGCAGCCCGCTCGGCAGCATGCTCATCTGGATGTTTTGGGCGAGCTGCAGCTCGCGCTCCAGCTTTTCTTTCTCGATGATCTGCTCCTGGGCGAGCTGTAGCTCGTAATAGGCCTGGGCAAGCTGGGCGTTCTTCTCCTGCAGGTCGTGGATCGTGGCGCTCTGGTAATCGCGCAGCCGCAGGCTGAGCTCGCGCAGCATGTCCAGGGCCAGGTTCGGCCAGCGCGCCATCAAATTGTCGAAATCCGCCTGGGTCATCTCCAGCAGCAAAACCGACGATAGGGCGCGCACGGTGGCCGTGCGCCGCCCGTGGCGCTCCAGCAGGCTCATCTCGCCCACGTAGTCGCCGGCGTCGATCTGGCTGATGATGCGCTCCTCGGGGGCGCCCATGGCTTTGACCACCTCGACCTGCCCGGTGTGGATCAGGTACATGCGGTCGCCCGGGTCGCCCTCCCGGCAGACGATCGCCTGCGCGGGCAGCTCGAGCGGGCGCAAGATTTCGGCCAGTTTTTGGCGCTCGGAGCCCGGCAGCGTCGAAAAGAGATGGATGTTCTGCAGCAGGGCAGCATCCATCTTAGAGCGTGACCCTCTGGCCGCTGTTAGCGGCCGCGTACAAAGCCAGCACGGTGCGGACGTGGTCGCGCGTCTCGGCCAGGGTCAGGTAAGACGGCGCGCCGTCCAGGATGGCGGCGTGCATATCGTTCACCTCGCCGGAATACAGCTCGACCTCGGGCACGGGCAGCTCGTACGGCTCACCCTGCGCCGGGAAAAAGCACATCTGGCGGCCTTCTTCCATCGAATTGAAGGGACGGGTGAGCGCCAGGCGGCCCTGTGTGCCGATCACCTCGGCGTGCGTGAAATAAGGCGAGCGGTAGCTGCAACCGATCTGCGCCAGCCCGCCGTTGGCGTACAGCATCTGGCCGCAAAAGGTCAGGTCTACCCCGCTGTCGCCGGTCCACTGCAGCCCGTCGACGGCCAGCGGCGCCCCGCCGAAGACGTACTGGGCGAAGCTCAGCGGGTAGACG
>JAYRNN010000052.1:0-23660 GCA_041912175.1 Anaerolineales bacterium
CGCGCTTCGACCCAACCCCTCCTGGCCGTGGCTACCCCAAACAAAATTAAATCCATGTCATTGGCGCTGTGCGCATCTGTATTGATGCTGAGTGAGATACCCATCTCGATTGCACGCCTGGAATATACATCATCCAGGTCCAGTCTGGCGGGGTGGGCGTTGATCTCCAGAGCCACGCCGCTCTGGGCTGATTCTTGCAGCACCAGATCCATGTCCAGGTCTGCACCCTCCCGGTTTGGAATCATCCGCCCGGTTGGGTGACCGATAATATCCACATGCGGGTTACGAATGGCGCTGATTAAGCGCTGCGTCACCTGTTCCCTGGGCTGGCGCAAGCTTGAATGCAGCGAGGCGATCACGATATCCAGCTCCGCCAGCGCCTCATCTGGGAAATCCAGGCTGCCATCCGCCCGAATCTCGACCTCTGAGCCCTGGAGAAGGTGGATCGAATCGCCCATTTCTTGCTGCACTGCTTTGATTTCATTGCGTTGTGTTTTTAGCTCGTCAACCGACAACCCTTGCGCTACTCCCAGGCTGACCGAGTGATCGGTGATGGCCAGAGTGCGGCGGCCGCGCGCCAGGGCTGCCTCGGCCATTTCGCGGATCGACAGTCGGCCATCTGACCAGGTGGAATGGGAGTGCAGCTCCGCGCGTAGATCGGCTTGTTCGACCAGTTGCGGAAGCTTCCCGGCTTTGGCAGCCTGTATTTCACCCCGGTCTTCGCGCAACTCGGGTGCAATCCAGGGCAATCCAAGCTGTGCATATACTTCTTCCTCGGACGCACACAGAATTTCACTGCCATCCGCCCGCAGAAAGGCCTGGTCAGACAGTGATAAACCTTGTTTTAACGCCAGCTCTCTCAGGCGTACGTTATGATCCTTGGATCCTGTTGCATATTGAAGCGCTGTGCCCCAGCGCTCGGGCGGATGCACCCATAACTGCGCCCGGATACCGTGGCCGAATTCCACGCTGGCCTTGGTATCCCCTTTGCCCAAAACATTGATCACCTCCGGATGGCCAACAAAGGCCTTCATCACAGGCTCCGAATCCGTTGCCGCAACCAGAATATCCAGATCCCCTACTGTGGCTCGCATCCGGCGCAGGCTGCCGCCCAGCGAGAGCTGGGTCACTCCAGCGCTATTATTCAAAAAGGCCAGCAGTTCTTGGGCAAATGGCCAGGCCTTACCGAGCGGGATGCGCCCCGAGCGGCGTTTGACTGCCTCGACGCCTGCCAGGACTTTGGCCTCTGATTTCTCTCCCATTCCAGGCAGGTCGCGCAGCTTGCCTGCCCTGGCGGCTGCTTCCAGGCCTGGTAGATCTACCACCCCTAACGTTTTCCAGAACTGGGCAGCCTTCTTTGGGCCCACCCCGGGCGTCTCCAGCACATCGACCAGGGTAGGCGGCACTTCTTGCTCGAGTTTTTCCAGGAACCCCAGACTGCCGGTGCTAAAAAGTTCGTCAATTTTTTCGGCGATGGCCTTGCCCACCCCAGGGATATCGTTCAATCGACCTTCCCGCCAATACGCCTGTGCATCGCCGGCCAGGTTTTCCAGGCTATCAGCAGCCTTACGGTAGGCCAGGATCTTATAAATCACCTCGCCTTTGATTTCCAGTAGGTTGGCAATTGTCTGGAAAATATCCGCCAGTTGAGCATTTGTATATCGAGTGGTTGCCTCGGACATCATATCTCCAATCATTCACCCGGTCTTGCGGGTAAACTTTTGTGGTTCCGGACTGAAATTAATTCGCCGTCAAAACGATTACTTCATTGTTCGAATGGCTGTCAAATAAGTATATCGCAATGTACCCACAAACCCTAAATCGCGCTTGTCTGCATCATAAAAGCTGATATATACATTTCCCGCAGTGCCCAACGCAAGCGAAGTATACAAACCGGTTCCCCACGCCTGAATCACCTCGCTGATCTGCCAGGCGCTGCCATCCACGCTGGCAAACCGTAATCCTCCACCATAATCATCATAGGCGTGGAAATAGCTGATGCGCGGCCTGGCTTGGGAATCGAACGCCAACGAACTGTACTGGCCTACATCGCCAAGGCTGTCCACGGTTTCTGCTGACCATAAACCATTTTTCAAACGGGCGTATTTTAGATCGGCATTGGTCAGGTCATAATAGCTGATGGCCAGGTTCCCGTTTCCGTCCAGGGCCAGGCTGGTATACGAACCGATCTTGCCGGCGCTATCCACGGTTGTATTGCTCCACTGCGTGCCATCCCAGGCTGCATATCTCAAGTCCTGGTCTGACTGGTCGAAATAGCTGATATGAGGATAATCGTTCTTGTCTAAGGCAAGCGAAGTATGGAGGCCAGTATCGCCTACGTCATCCAGGATGACAATTGACCAGGCTAATCCATCCCAGACGGCATACTTAAGCGCTCCGTCCGTCTGGTCATAGTAACTAATGTGTGGCCTTCCGGAATGGTCTAGCGCCAGGGAAGTATACAGACCTACATCGCCTGCATTATCTACGATCTGTGTGCGCCATTGCGTTCCGTCAAACCAGGCATATTTGAGATCTCCGTTTAGTTGATCGTAATAACTGATGCGTCCATAGCCGTTCGAATCCAGCGCCAGGTCTGTGTATCCTCCACCTACGCCGATCGCGTCGAGCGCCTGGTTCTGCCATTGATCGTTTACTTTATGGGTGTATTTAAGTTGTCCGGAGACGTGATCTACATAACTAATATGGGCGCCCTGGCTGGCATCCAGGGCCAATGCACTATAGCGGCCAACCTGCGTGATCGCAGCGGCCGTCTGTCGATCCCAGTCCATTCCGTTCCAGCGGATATGCTGTAACGTGCGCGATCCCCAGGCGTAATAAACAATATGGGGCGTGGCATCGGACTCCAATGCCAGGGAGGTATACCAGATATTGCTGTCGAAGTCGTTAATTGCCCAAGACGTGCCATTCCAGGATGCGTAACTGGCGAGTTGATTCACATCCGAAAAACTGATATGCGCCTTCCCGGAATGATCCAGAGCAATCGATGTGAATCCGCCATACCAGCGCGCTGGGGCTACAACCTGGATTTCCCAGGCCATTCCATTAAAGTAAGCGTATTTTATTCTGCTGTTCGTATAATCAAGATAGCTGATATGGGGGTGATCCGTAGCATCTACGGCTACGGAATTACCTTCTCCTAACCAGGCTGAGTTATCAACGATCGAAATCTGCCAGGCGCTGCCATCCCAGAACGCATATTTCAAATCGCCGACGCTATCGTCGTAATAGCTGATATGAGGGTGATCTACACTGTCTAAAGCCATTGAGACATTCCAACCGAAGCAACCCGAGCTATCCACTTCGTTGGACTGCCACAGACTTCCGCTCCACCAGGCATATTTGAGGGAGCAGGTTTTGAAATAGGCCAGGTGTGGTCGGCCATATTGATCTAAGGCGATCGCGGTGTCGTAAAAGAATTTGTCAGCCTGAGCGGATGAATCGACGGTTTCAATCGACCATCCACCGAAAGAGCGGTGAGCATAAAGCAGGGCGCTATTGGCGCTATTCAGATAGCTGATGTGCGGATTGCCGGACGCGTCGAGCGCCAAAGACGCAGAAGATTGATATGTACTCTCAATCCCGGGGGCTTTATCGATGATCTCTGAATGCCAGAGCGCGCCGTCATACCAGGCATAATGCAACCATTCGTCGGCAAAGACAATATGCGGATGATTCTGCCCATCCAGCGCCAATGAGCGGTCACCGACCATGAAATCGTCCTTTGGACAGTCGGGACATTGTCTCCACCACCCAGGCGCTGTTGAAATTGCCGGGATAAGGGAAGGAAGTTTGTCCAACCTGGCAGCTTCTGCCGAGTGGATTTGGGTGGAACACAACCATACGGCCGTCATCAGCAATAGCGCCCGCAACCAACGCGATCGTTTCGCAGAATACATCTTAACAGAGCGCAGATCATTGCGAGCGAAGCGAACCGATTTTGCCCGAATGCACCGCCTGAAATGGATATCAACCAAGGTCATATTGGTTTGCAGAGATCACTCGCGTTGAGGGTTGTGGATATCAACCGAAAATCCCATACATTCCGTCAGGATGTAAAATCGTGGGGAAGCGGCTGCGCAAGCCGAGGCGCGTTTCATAGCATAACTGGCATGCGTCGGCATATTTTTCTTGCGGCTTGTAACCATAAGCTAACGCCAGGGCGCGTGGACCTCCGGCTAGCAATGGACCGACGATCGGGTGCGACTCTGGATTGTAGGCTGCACAAATTTCCCGCAGAGGTTTCTCGAACAAATTGCCCAGGCTGATCCCCTGGCAGACGTGCAGATTGCCGAACGGATCCAGGTGCATACGCCCCGGCTCACGTAGATCTTCGTGCGGGCATGTCGTTAAGCTTTCCCAGGATATCTGTGAGGCGCGGCCAGCCAGCTTGAGCGCAGCCCGGCCGCGATACATCACCCCCGACTCGCTCTCGGGCAATTGGCCTGAAACGGCGGCGGCTGAGGCGTTCTCCGGTTGGGCGACCGTGATCACACCAATCGGGATGCCCAACTGGTCTGCGGCTTGTGTCGCCAGGCGCGACTGGCGGCTGATTTCTTCGCTATAATGGAATAAATCGCTGCTGACAGACAGATCACTCAACAAGCCGGCGAATGGTTTGAGCCATTGGACTGCATCTTCCAGCTCTGTCGCCCAATAGGCGTTAGAGACAATCCCGACCTGGAAGCCTCGCCGCGCCGCTTCCTGCACGCCCTGCACCAGGATGGGATAGTACATGAATGGTTCCCCGCCCTCGAAATATAACGACTCGATTGTACCGAGTTCTTCAGCCTGGTCCAACACCGTCCGGATACTTTGCAAGCTAAGAACGCCGCTTTGAAATGGGCTACCCCATACAAAGCAGTGATCGCACTCGAAAGTGCATTGATACGTCAGTAAGATATGTAATCCAGTAAGTTGCATCGTATCTACCTAGCCTTTCAAACGAGATATAACGGAACAGAAGCTCAGTCCGCGTAGTTTGGACCAGGCTGTTGGTGTAGCAGTCGCCAATAGAACAAGAGGCTGATCGCATAAGGTACGAAGTAGTAGATCATCCGAAAGAGCAAGGCCGCTAGTACGGCTTGCTCAAAGGCGGCGCCCAGCAGCATGGATATGCCGGTCATAGAACCTTCTTGTACTCCGATTCCGCCTGGCAAGGCTGAAATCACGCCGGCCATGATGCCAATCATAAAGCTGGCAATCACAGCCCCCGGTTTGAGCGCCGGTCCAAAAGCGTTGAAACACTGGTAGAGCACAACGACACTGGCGCACCAGTCGATAAAGGTTAGAAACAGGATCACTCCGGAGCGAGGGGCTTGCCGGCGCAAGATAGCCACGCCGTTGCTCATGTGGTCGTCGAAGTCGCAGAGCAGGGCGTCAAAGTCACGCTGTAGGATGCGCTTGCCCAACCGAATCGTAAACTCGATCAGGCGCAGGCGTAAGTCATTCGAAAAAATGAACATTGTTGAGCCTATGGCAATCAGCATGAATACCAGCGTCATGCCGGCCAAAGGCAAAGCCAGGCTGCGGGGTAGATCAATATTATATAACAAGTAAACAATTGCAACTGGCAGCATGGTTATCATATCCAGGCTGGTGATATAGAAATGCATCAAAGAGGACGAGATAACCTCAGTAAATGGCACGCCATGCTGGTTCATCAGCAGGTAACGCACGGAATAGCCTGCTACTCCGCCGCTGCGCACAACATGATTGAGTGAGGTGGTGACAAAACAGATCTCGGCCAGGTCTCGCCTGGACATATGGATGCCCCACATGCGGGCGATCATGGCATAGGTGTAACTGACACAAAGATAAGAAAGCACCGTGAATGCTAACGCAGGCAGAATCGGGCGCCAATCGGCCTGGCCCAGCGCATCCTGGATTTTACGCCCATCCAGCATAACGATCAGCGCTCCGATCAGCATCATCAGCAAGATCGGCCAAATGATTTTTTGCGTAATTATTCTTGGAGCAGGCTCCAACAGTTGAGGTTGATCCTGGGTCGGCATCGACATCGTCTGTCTCCTGCGTAATGCATGGTAATACGATATTACCGCAGCGGTAAGTTAATATGATTTTAAAATTTACTATTATTGCCTTAATTATCTGATTGTATTACGATCCCATTGCCAAGGTTTTTCACAAGAAGAATGAATCGGGTAATGAATCCAGCAGAGCAGCGTTCATTACCCCTCAAGAAACCTAGTTTAATTGTAGATAATTTGGAAAAGAAAGTCAACCGGTTTTGGCTATTTCCCGGCTGCAAAAGCCACCCAATCGCCAATCTGTTTCTTCTCAACGAGTTTTAGTTTGTTTCTTTCAAGCGCTTCAATCACCGAAGAGGCTTGTTCCTCTAAAATCCCCGACAGGATTAACCAACCGCCAGGCGTGATCAGGATCCCCAACTCTTCATCCAGCAGTTTCACGAGCACCGGCGCCAGGATATTTGCCAGCACCAGCCCGGCGCGTGCGATCGAATAGGTTCCGCTACGCACCTCTTCCAGCGAGCCTAAACCAAGCTCAAACCGGCCTTCAACCTCGTTAAGGATTGCATTCTCCCGGCTGGCTTTGATCGCCTCGGGGTCGATATCGACACCCAGGGCATGATCGGCCCATTTTTTTAGCGCCGCAATTGCCAGGATCCCTGATCCGCAGCCTACATCAATCACATTTTTATCAACCGGGGCGCCTCTTCGATAGAAAAGTTCCACCAACTCGAGACATAGTTGCGTGGTTGGGTGCGTACCAGTCCCAAAGGCCATGCCTGGATCGATGCGGATGGCCGTTCTGCCTGGTTCAGGATTCTCCAACCAGGCGGGAACGATGACCAGCTCACGACCGATTGTGATCGGCCGGTAATGCACCTTCCAGGCCTCCGCCCAGTCCGTTTCATTCACCATACGGAATTCAACCTGCGGCAGCGGTTGAATCCTTCCCAAGTACCAGAGCGATTCTTCTAACCGTTGGCGGGTTTCTTCCAAGGCCTCATCGACTGCCAGGTAAGCCGCCACTCGCAGCGGTCCGATTGCTCGTCCTTCTGAATCGTCTGGCGCTGCCGTAACACCTGTGCTCTCGATGACAACACCATTCGGCGCAAAGCGAGCCAGCACCTCGGCTACCGCCTCAGCCAACTCTCCATCCACCACCAGCGATGCCTCCAGCCAGGAATTATTCATCCTCCCAGAGTCTCCTTCAGCCAGTCCAGAAAGCCGCGTTCCTGTGGATGGACCTCGTGCCCAAGGCTCTTGCCTAATTGCTCGAACAACTTGCGCTGCTCTGACGATAGCTTCGTCGGTACATCGACATTGATCACCACCATCTGATCGCCGCGCCCTGCTCCGCGCAACCGGGGGACACCTTTTCCCTTCAGCGTCAGGACTTTCCCAGGCTGCGTCCCCATGGGTATTTTTAGCTCGGTCGGCCCATCTACGGTGGGCACTTCCACTTCGTCTCCTAGTGCTGCCTGAGCCACATTAACAGTTAGGTCCATCAAAATGTCATAATCTCGCCGTCTGAAGTATTTGTGCGGCTTGACATTAATTGCAATAAACAGGTTGCCATTCGGGCCGCCGTTGATCCCTGGTTGGCCCTCTCCAGCCAGGCGCATTTGCGTGCCTGTGTCCACCCCGGCCGGGATCGTGATCACTTTGCGGCGTGTTTTACGTTCCTGGCCCCGTCCTCTGCACGTATGGCATGGATTGGCGATTGTCTCGCCCTGGCCGTTGCAGGTCGGGCATGTAGATACCTGCACCATCGAGCCCAGGATCGTCTGGCGTACCTGGCGCACCTCTCCGGTTCCATTACAGGTTGAGCAGCGCACCGGGCTCGTGCCTGGCTCGGCGCCGGAGCCGTGACAGGTTCCGCAGATCTCGTCGCGGGTGATTTCAATCTCCCGGTCTACCCCAAACACCGCCTCCTCGAAGGATAGATCAATGCGGTGCTGCAAATCGCTGCCTCGACGTGGGGCATTACGCTGGCGAGTCTGCTGACGTCCGAAGCCGAATAGATCGCCGAAAATATCGGCAAAATTGGTGAAGTCCACCCCGAAGTCGGGCGCCCCACTCGGACCGCGCACTCCCGCGAACCCGTACCGGTCATAAGCAGCACGTTTTTCTTCGTCCGACAACACTGCATAAGCCTCGTTTAGCTCTTTAAAGCGCTCCTCGGCGTCGGGCGATTTATTAACATCAGGATGGTATTGGCGCGCCAACCTGCGGAAGGCTGATTTTAGCTCATCCGCTGTGGCATTCTTTGGAACACCTAAGACCTCGTAGTAATCTCTATCGCTCATAATTTAAATGGAGTTAGTAGGTGATGGCGACGGCTTACAGGCCGTCGCCATCACCTACAATATTCGATTAAATTCGGTTAGGCGTTGCGAAACTCGCCATCTACCACGTTTTCATCCGGGCCGCCTTGCTCTTCTGACCCTGCGCCGCCAGGTTGCTGTCCCCCTTGAGCCTCGGGGCCTTCTGCGCCGGGCTGCTGGTAGGCTGCGGCTCCGACCTTCTGGAGCTCTTGACTCAGGTCGTCCGTCATTCGTTTAATCGTCTCCAGATCATTTCCATTCATCACCTCGCGCACTTTAGATACCCGCTCTTCCACGTTTTTGCGCACATCTGCAGGCACCTTGTCGCCCAAGTCACGCAGCACTTTCTCGGCGCTATAGGCGGTGTTGTCCGCATTATTACGCGCCTCGATCAGCTCTTTCTTGCGCTTGTCATCTTCCGCATGCGCTTCTGCATCCTTACGCATCCGTTCTACTTCATCGTCTCGCAAGCCTGACGAGGCTGTGATTGTGATATGCTGGCTGCGGCTTGTTGCTTTGTCCTGCGCGGTGACCTTGATAATTCCATTCGCGTCGATGTCGAAGGTCACCTCGATTTGTGGGATGCCTCTCGGGGCGGGTGGGATACCGTCCAGGTTGAATTTGCCCAAACTTTTATTGTCCGAAGCCATGGGTCGTTCGCCTTGCAAAACATGGATCTCGACTTGGGTCTGGCTGTCGCCGGCGGTAGAAAATATCTGGCTCTTGCGAGTCGGGATGGTTGTATTGCGCTCGATGAGTGGTGTTGCAATTCCACCGAGGGTTTCTACGGACAGGGTCAGTGGCGTCACATCCAACAGCAAAATATCTTTCACCTCGCCGCCAAGAACGCCGGCCTGGATGGCCGCGCCGACTGCGACGACTTCATCTGGATTCACGCCTTTATGCGGTTCCTTGCCGAATACCTTCCGCACTGCCTCTTGCACCGCGGGCATACGTGTCATGCCGCCGACCAAGACCACCTCGTCAATCTGCGATGGCTGCTTGTTGGCGTCCTTCAAGGCCTGGCGTACGGGTCCTAACGAGCGCTCGATCAGATCGCTGGTGAGTTGCTCCAACTTTGCGCGTGTCAGAGTCTTTACCAGGTGCTTTGGTCCACTGGCGTCGGCGGTGATATAAGGCAGGTTTAGCTCGGTCTGCATCGTGCTCGAGAGCTCGATCTTGGCTTTCTCGGATGCCTCTTTCAATCGCTGCAGAGCCTGGCGGTCTTTACGCAGATCGATCCCATTTTCTTTCTGAAACTCGCTGGCCAGGAAATCGATCACGCGTTGATCAAAATCATCGCCGCCCAAGAAGGTATCCCCGTTGGTTGATTCGACCTCGATCACACCCTCGCCCACATCCAAGATCGAAATGTCGAAGGTGCCGCCGCCCAGATCGTACACGGCGATCACCTCGTTTTTCTTCTTGTCGAGACCATACGCTAGCGACGAAGCGGTGGGTTCGTTGATAATGCGCATCACTTCCATCCCAGCAATCTTGCCGGCGTCTTTGGTTGCATTGCGCTGCGCGTCGTTGAAATAAGCCGGAACGGTGATGACTGCCTGGGTGATGGTCTCACCCAGGTACGCTTCGGCGTCTGCCTTTAGTTTACCCAGGATCATGGCCGAAATCTCGGGCGGAGAATATTCGCGCCCATCCAGCACAACTCGCACGTCCCCATTCGGGGCCTCAGCCACCTTGTAAGGCACACGACTAACTGCTTTCTGTACCTCTGGATCGCTGAATTTGCGGCCCATGAAGCGCTTGATTGAAAAGACGGTGTTTTCTGGATTGACAACTCCCTGGTTGCGCGCCGGGCGCCCCGTCAGCCGCTCATGATTCTTGTTAACAGCCACCACCGAAGGCACAAGCCGTTCCCCTTCTCGTGAAGGGATCACGGTTGGTTCCCCGCCTTCCATCACTGCCACTACCGAGTTTGTTGTTCCCAGATCAATGCCGATTATCCTTGACATAATAGCTTCCTCCAAAAATTTATTTACATATTTATAGCGCCACGCGCACCAGCGCAGGGCGCAGAACTTTATCACCCAACATGTAGCCTTGTTTGATCACGTCGCAGACATGACCACTCTCAGTTGTCTGGCTGGGTTCCATTGAAATCGCTTCGTGGAAGTTCGGATCGAAAAGCTCGCCCTCCACTTTCATCAACCTAACGCCTTCACTATCTAAGATCATCAACAGCTTCCGATAGATCAATTCAATCCCGTTCGCCCAGGCCGCTCCCTTGCCTTCGGTGGGGCGGTTCTTCAAGGCCAGATCCAGGTCGTCTACGACCTCGAGGTAACGTTTAACGATGCTGCCGGCAGCGCGTTGGTAGGTTTCGCCCTGCTCGCGTTCGACCCGTTTTTTGTAATTAGCGAATTCTGCTCGAGACCGCTGCCAGCCGTCCAAATACTCATTGGACTTGGCTTGCATTTCTGCTAATTCTTTTTGCAGCATAGCAATTTCCTCTATCGCTGCCGGTTCGGGGGTCATCGTCTCTTCGACGATGGCTTCTGTTGTCACGGGTTTATTTTCAGGATGCTCTGTTTTTTTCTTCGTCATAATTTCTCCATAAGATTACGCTGCACGAGGCGCTTGCGATGTTGAGAAGGGCTTTCTATTCTGCGTGCAAGTCTGTGACCAGATCGCTTAGCAGACCCGCCACAAATCGCACCGTTGAAATTGTCCGACCGTAAGGCATGCGGATCGGGCCTAGCACGCCCAGCATACCCGTGGCCAGCCCCGGCACGCCGTAGCGCGCCAGGACCATCGAGCAGTCGCGCAGCTCCTGCCAGGTATCCTCACCGCCGATCAATACTTGCACGCCTCCCATCTCGCTGTTGAAAACAGTCCGGCTGAGCAGATCTTCCAACAGTGGGCGTTCTTCTAAAATGCGTAGGGCATTCCTCGCAGCATCTAACTCGCCAAATTCTGGTTCAGAAAAGACACGACTTAAACCATCTCGATAAACCTCGCCGGTGATCACAGCGCCTACACGGCTCATGTCTTCAATCACCAGGCGCACAATGTCGCTTTCTAGAGCGTCTAATTGAACGTTTGATGTATTGCGGCGGTTGGTGATCTCATCAACCCGCAATCCAACTAACATATTGTTTAATCTTAGGGCGGTATCACTCAGCCGTTCCTGCGAAACGGGCTCGGCCAGGGCTAACATTTGTTGGCTGACTTCGCCGGCTGCCAGGACGAGAACCATTAACACCTGGCGACCATGCGTGGCGATTAGTTCGATATGCTTGAAGATAGATTGTTCTGGGTGTGGAGCAGTTACCAGGGACGCGCCTTGGGACTGCTGCGCCAAGACCGAGGCTGCCAATCGCATCCAGCGGTCCACATCCAGACCGGCCTGGTAAAACTGGTGGCTGATCATGCGTTTTGTATTATCTGGCAGATCGGTATGTCCCATGAGCTGGCGCACAAAATAGCGATAGCCCTCCTCGGTCGGGACGCGCCCGGCTGAGGTATGCGGCTGGCGCAGGAAACCCATATCCGTCAGAGCGACCATTTCATTGCGGATGGTTGCCGAACTGAATTTTAGCCCGTAGGCTTCTAACAGATGGATAGAACCCACCGGTTGGGCCAACTCGATGTAGTCACGGATGACCAGGGCCAAGATTATTTTTTGCCGTTCGGTTAACTCTGCCATTGCTGCCATTATTTTCAAATATTAGCACTCTCGAACCGAGAGTGCTAATGGGTTGCATATGATCATACCACGCCCGAAAAATAACGTCAAGAAATGGGGTGTGTTATTACCTGATTTCTTATAAATATCATATGATCTAAATCGATTTTCGGGGGATTGCTAAAATGCGTAAGGCGGCGCTAAAATCTTCGGGATATGGCGCTTCCAGGTGCAAGGCCTGCTCGCTGATGGGGTGGGTCAGGTCGAGTGAAAAGGCGTGCAGGGCGCAACGTTGTATCAATGGAAGTTCCTCCGTGAATATGCCGGCTGTAGAACCAGGATTGAGGGCAGACAGCGTCAGCATAGACCGGCCGCCATACAGCGTATCGCCCAGGATGGGCAAATGGATGGCAGCCAGGTGGGCGCGAATCTGGTGGGTGCGCCCGGTGTGCGGCGTGGCTTTCAGCAGGGTAAATTCGCCCAGCCGTTCAAGCACCAGGAACTCGGTTTCGGATGGTTTACCCTGGCGCGCATTGACCACTGTCCGGTGGCGGCGGTCGCCATCTGGGAGCAGCCGTAGATCGACTGTTTTTTCCTGCCATTCGGGGGCGCCGCAGGCGAGAACATGATAACACTTGATCACCTGGCGCTGTTCGAATTTGGTATTCAAGTTGCGGTGAGTTTCCGGCGTCCTGGCAAGCAGCATTACGCCGCTGGTTTCCCGGTCCAGGCGATGGACGATCCATAGTCGACCAAACTCTGGCTCCAGCACAGATTTTAAATGTGGCGCATCGGGATGGTAGCCATCCGGCAGGACCGGCAGCCCTGCCGGTTTATCAACCGCCAGCAAGCAGTCGTCGGAATAGATTATTTCAATCTTACCGGAGAAGTTGCCGGTAAGATTGAAGTTTTTATCCGTCGTACCCATTGGGATTCTGAGATTGCCAACGCCAAGAATCGATGCACATTTGATCGAGATCGCGTTCAGCTTTCCAACCCAACTCGCGTTCAGCCTTGGATGGATCGGCAAAGCTGATGGGCAGGTCGCCGGGCCGGCGTCCCACGATTTTGTAAGGGATCGGCCTGCCGGAAGCGCGTGAAAAAGCATGCACCACCTCCAAGACAGTATTTCCCTTACCAGTGCCCAGGTTGTAGATAATGGTTCCAGGTTTGCTGGTTAATTTCTCCAAGGCCCGAAGATGACCAATGGCCAGGTCGACCACGTGGATGTAATCGCGCACGCATGTGCCATCCGGGGTGGGGTAATCGTTCCCGAAGACCCGCAACTCCGCGCGCCGGCCGACTGCCACCTGAGCAATAAAAGGCATCAGGTTGCCCGGGATACCCTGTGGGTCTTCTCCCATTCGCCCGCTTGGATGGGCGCCGACTGGATTGAAGTAGCGCAGCAGGATAATGTTCCAGGTCGGGTCAGCAATATGCAGGTCTTGAAGAATTTGCTCCATCATCATTTTCGTCCAACCGTAAGGGTTGATCACCCCTCCGGTGGGCATTTCTTCGCGCAGGGGTGGTTGATTACGCTCGCCATATACGGTTGCAGATGAGCTGAAGACGATATTTTTTACGCCATGCGAGGTCATTGCCTGGCACAAATGTAATGTGCCGGTCAGGTTATTGTGGTAATACCGCAGCGGTTGAGCTACCGACTCGCCTGGAGCCTTCAAGGCGGCAAAGTGTATCACTGCGTCAAAATCGTGTTGGTCGAATACACGTTCCAGGCCAGCTTCGTCTAGCAAGTCAACCGGGTAGAAGGTGACCGCTTTGCCGCTAATTTCTTGCACGCGGTGGAGCGCTTCTTCCTTGCTGTTGGATAAGTTGTCAACCACTACAACTTCATGTCCAGCCTGGTTAAGTTCCAGGCAGGTATGGCTGCCGATATACCCGGCGCCGCCTGTTACTAATATTTTCATCCATGTACCTCCGAAACTTTGATTGCTTCGCCACGCTTTACGCCTGCTACCAGGACAAATGCGATCAATAAAAAGAGCGGCGCAAGCAGCATGACATTATTGTAATTGTTGCCGGTGAGCTGCACCACCCAACCATTGATATTTGGGCCGATAATTGCCGCCAGGGTAGAGAACAGGTAATACAGGCCGGTATAGGTGCCGATTTTTTCAGGGACGGTCATATCTACGACCATCGGCAGTGAGTTGATGTTGATGCACGCCCAGGCAATCCCTGCGATCATCAGGAACACGCTGATCACGAACACGCTGCCTAAAACGGGCAGTTTGGTGAGCGGGGTCGTTAGGATCGCTACGGGCACGAAGAAAATAATGATTAAGAGTAATGCCATCAATGCGATGCCGATCAGGATCGTGATGCGACGCCCAATGCGCGCCCCGAGGTAGCCCGCAGGTAATGCAAACAACACAAAAAACAGCGAGAGCTGGCCGAGCAAGGCGGCTCCTTGATACGCTTCTAGCCCCAGGTGTTTGTTCGCATAAAGCGTGAAAAACGCCTCCACGGCTGTGTAGGCGATAAACCAAAACAAAATCGCCAATAAGATACGCAAGGCGCTGCGATCGGGGTCATGCAAAATCTCATTCAGGCTTCTCCACATCCCTGGCTGTTTATCTGCTTCTCCAGTTTTTGCGGGCGGGGGCAGTTTTGGCTCCCGAACAAAAATCAGTACCAACACGGCGGCTAAAATCACAAGAATGGAACCGAGCCAGAATGGAAATGCCGGATTTAATTTATACAATGCGGCTCCACCTAAAAACGAGATAATCGAGCCGACGCCGCCCATTAAGTTGATAATTCCATTGGCAGGAGAGCGCTTTTCAGAAGGGGTAATATCGGGCATTAGCGCCACCACTGGCGTGCGCCAGAAAGCCATACTGAGCAGCAATCCGCTGGTGCAAACCACAAAGATCGGTAAGACGCCTAATTTTGCGGCTACCGGGATAAAGGCAAAGGCCAGGGCGCTGATAGGCGCGCCGATCAAAATGAAAGGCATACGCCGGCCAATCTTGGTATGCAGTCGATCGGACCAGGCCCCGACCGGCGGTTGGATGAATAACGCGGCGAGGTTATCCAATGTCATGAAGAAACCGATCATAGCAGGCGGCAGAAGGAAGGTGTTCGCTAAAAATAATGGAACAAAGGCGTTATAAACTCCCCAGATAACACTGACCCCAAAGAAACCGAAGCCGAGTAGGAAGATCTTGCCGTAGTTGAATTTCATCATGCCTCCTAGTCTTTTTCGTTAATAGAAAATCACTTATCCTGAATTGCCGTTAGTTTAGCCAGGAATTTCAAATCTTCTCTCGTGAGCATTGCATTCTCCAGCAGGTCAGGCCGGCGCTGAAATGTACGCAGCAGAGCTTGTTCGCGCCGCCAACGGGCGATCTTAGCGTGGTCGCCGGACAATAGGATATCCGGAACGCGCCAGCCGCGAAATTCGGGTGGGCGAGTGTAATGGGGATATTCGAGCAGCCCTGATGCATGCGAATCGTCCATCGCGCCTTCGGGATCGCCTAACACCCCTGGAATCAAGCGCGCGACAGCATCGATTACGATCAAAGCGGCCAACTCACCGCCGGTGATGACGAAATCGCCAATCGAGAGCTCGTCTGTCACCAGATATTGGTGCACGCGCTCGTCGACGCCTTCGTATCGACCGCATAACAACGCCAGTCGCGCCGGCGTTGGCTGGTCATCTACTTCAGGGCTAGCGGATGATAGCGCAGGCGAGGCAAATTCAATCGCGATGGACTGGTTGAAGACGCGGCCTTGTGGAGTCATCATAATCAACGGGCAGGCAGGCGGCGAGCCCAGAACAGCCTCGATCGCTGTAAAGATCGGCTCGGGCTTCATCACCATGCCACCGCCCCCGCCATAGGGTTCATCATCCGTGATATGATGGCGGTCTGTAGTCCAGTCACGAATGTTATGCAAGACCACCTCGATCAAGCCGCGTTGTCGGGCCCGCTGCAAGATACTGGTCTCGAGATAGGAGGTGAAAATATCAGGGAAAAGGGTAAAAACATCGAAATGCATTACGCCATCATTGTAGACGCGAGTTCCAAGTTAGGCAAGGCATTAGAGTGTATTTAACTTATCTTGACTATTGAAGATTAAAAATGGTATGATGAAACTATGTATTTGCGTGGAAATAAATGGGCTATGACGCGCCATCCTCGGCGTCGCTCCAGTCCCTGGCGTATTATCCTGCTCTTGGCCCTAATTGGGGCATTATTATATGTTAACCAAGTCATTGTGCCGGCGACGCCGCCTCTGTTTATTCCCACTCCCACACTGACCCAGAGCCCAGAGTCATTCATCAACCAGGCGGATGACTATTTCCGCCAGGGAAAACTGACCTTATCCATCAACGCCTATAAAGAAGCGATCAACAGCGACCCTACCAACCCCGCGAATTATATATCTTTGGCGCGCTTGCAAGTTTTCTCCGGACAGTATGATGAGGCAATCACCAACACCCAAAATGCGCTTTTGAAAAACCCGGACAACGCATTGGCCTATGCTGTTCAAGGTTGGGCCTTGGGCTTTCAAGAGAAATATGGAGAGGCTGAACGTGCGATCAAAGACGCACTGGCGTTGGATCCAAATAATGCCTTAGCGCATGCCTATTATGCTGAGATTTTAATCAACCAAGGCGACTATACCCTGTATGATAAAGCCATCGAGGAATCGAAAAAAGCGCGCGATCTGGACCCCTCGCTTTTGGAGACTCACCGGGCGCGGGGCATCGTATTTCTAAATACCCAAAATGTTGAGCAGGCCGTGGAAGAATTCCAGGCAGCTCTGGCAATCAATAAGAATATTGCGGATCTTTATCTGAACCTGGGCGTGGCTTACAAGCTATTAGAAAATTATGACCTGGCGCAGGAGGCGTTACTGGCCTCGTATGCACTTAATCCCAATGATACTGTAGCCTTGACCGAGTTATCACGTTCGTTCTTTGCGGATGGGCGTTTTCCACAAGCAGCCCAATATGCCGAGGAGGCTACCAAGGTCGACCCAACTGACCCCCGGTTGTACGGCAACCTGGGCATTATTTATTATAAATTAGAGGATTTTCCGAAGGCTATTCCAACTTTAATATTGGCGACTCAAGGTGGGCAGACGGAAGGCGGGAAAAAAGTGGAGGGATTGGGCCTGACTTATGGCCGGGTTGAGGAATACTACTGGTACCTGGGGTTTGCACTGGCGAAGAGTAACCGGTGTAGTGAAGCGGTGCCAATCTTTCAAAAGTTGTTGGTAGAAGTCGCCAATGATGAAATTGCTGTTTTCAATGCGGGTCAAGGCATGGAAATCTGCGCTGAGAATATCAAGACCCCGCCTGTCAAACAGACGCCTACCACCAGCGATCAGGTCACTCCCACTCCATAAACAATGAGTCGCAGTTTGGTTGGAAAACGCCCGTCATTTCGGCCTGAACGCCAAAAGACGAATTTCTATAGGGTTCTGGGGCTGCTAGGCTTAATCCTCGTAAGCGTCTGGCTGCTGCTGGCTTTGCGCCGCGGAGAGGTCAAGTCGCCATTTGAGCCGACGCCTACCCCGACGCGGCTGGCTTCTTCCTACTTTATGGAAGCGCAGGCTTACTTCGACGCTGGCAAATTGGATGACCCAAGCACCAACGTTCCAGGCGGGTTCCTCTCGGCCAGTGTGCTGGCGACTGCCACGGCGCTTGGAACTCCAATCCCTGCCGATGGCACCGTCACCCCGATACCACGCGATCCCAATCAACCGGTCATTAACGATGCAATCGATGCCTACCAGGCAGCTTTAAAAGCGGACCCTAACAACGCCCAGGCATGGGCGGAGTTGGCGCGCATCCAGGCTTATTCATCTCAGACCCTGCGCAATGACACTGAACGTTTAGCGCGCCTCAAAGAGGCGCAAAAATCAGCCGATACGGCGATCGCGTTGGCCCCGGATGACAGCACGGTGCGCGCTATTCGCGCTTTTGTGCTGGATTGGTATGCCTATAACTCGTTGGTCGACCCGGCTACCAGCGCTTCGCTTTTGGTTGAAGCCGAGCGTGAGGCCTCGCGGGCTTATCAGTTGGATCCAAATAATTCGCTTGCCCTGGCGTATTATGCTGAGATCCTGGCTGATCAGCAGAAATTGAACCAGGCTGAAAAATATGCTTCCCAGGCAGTAAAACAAGCTCCGAACTTGATGGATACTCATCGGGTTTACGCTTATGTTTGGGAGTCCCTCGGTCAATATAAACAGGCGATCGAAGAATATCTGGAAGCAGTAAAGATTACCCCGAACCTGACCTTTCTATATATTCTTATCGGGCAAAATTATCGTGAAGGCATTAAGAACCCTGACCTGGCGCTGGAGTATTTTGACCAGGCTGCCAAGATCAATAACCAGCTTGGCGTCCAAAACCCGCTGCCCTATGTTGAGATTGCCAAGACATACACTCAACAAGGCCAATTCTTCGTGGCGGGCGTGAACGCCGAAAAAGCGCTCTCGTTTGACAATCAAAGCGCCAATACCTACGGCCAGTTGGGGATTATCTTCCGGCGAGCGCGTAACTATGAGGGCGCCAACCCACTCTTGAAGTGCGCTGTGCTCGGCTGTACGGCCGAAGAGAATGAAATGGGAAAAGTTGCTGTCGAAGGCCTGCCCTTGACCAGCCTGACCATTGCCTATTATTACGTTGAATATGGCACGAACCTGGCATTCTTGAGCCGCCCGAATGAAAATTATTGTAAAGAAGCCATCGAAGTGCTTGAATTGGTACGCGCCTACCGGCCAGATGATACCACCCTGATCAGCATTATAAATGATAGTGAGGGCATTTGTCGCCGTTTGGAAGAAGAGTCTACTTCGAAGAATATTACCCCAACGCCGCTCCCTTCTCCAAGCCCAACCCCTGGCATGTAAGATTTTTATAAGAATTCTTTCTTTCCCCCTTGACTTTAATTCTAAAACTGAGTAAGATTCGGGGGTAAATTAGCACTCTATAACTCTGAGTGCTAATTTAAATGTCAACAAGCGTGTAGAAAATTACACATATCTTATTCAGGAGGTTCGTATGGCTATTTCTTTAAAACCCTTAGGCAACCGCGTGGTGGTTGAGCCCCTCGAGCAGGAAGAAATTACTGCCGGCGGCATCGTGCTTCCGGAAACTGCCAAGGAAAAACCCCAAAAGGGTCTCGTTCTTTCCGTAGGGCCTGGCGATCGCGATGATGACGGGGATTACATCCCGATGGACGTGAAAGCAGGCGACACAGTATTGTTCGCCAAGTATGCCGGCACCGAAATCAAAGTGGATGGCAAGAAGCTGCTCATCCTGCGCGAAAGCGACCTGTTAGCAATCGTTCTGAACGCCTAAATTTCCGAAAACGAAGGAGCACTAATCTATGGCAAAGCAAATCGCTTTTTCTGAAGAAGCCCGCCGCCAGCTTTCTCACGGTATGGCCGTCCTGGCGGAGGCAGTCGCCACTACTCTAGGCCCCAAAGGCCGCAACGTGGCGATCGATAAAAAGTTTGGTTCCCCAACCATCACCCATGACGGTGTGACGGTTGCGAAAGAAATTGAACTGGAAAACCCCTTTGAAAACATGGGCGCGCAGCTTCTGAAAGAAGCCGCCACCAAAACGAACGATATCGCTGGTGATGGCACCACCACCTCAACCGTGCTGGCTCACAGCATTGTCGTCGAAGGTATGAAGAGCCTGGCAGCCGGCGTTAACCCCATGCTGCTCAAGCGCGGCATCGAAGCTGCGACCAAGGCAGTGGCTGCAAAGATTAACGAACAGGCAATTGAGCTGACCTCCAAGGAAGAAATCGCCAACGTAGCCTCCATTTCCGCTCAGGACCGCACCATCGGTGAGTTAATTGCTGATGTTATGGACAAAGTCGGCAAAGATGGCGTCATCACCGTGGAAGAGTCCAAGGGCCTCGAGTTCGAGAAAGAATATGTCGAGGGTATGCAGTTCGACCGTGGTTATATCTCGGCATACTTCATCACTGACCCCGAGCACATGGAAGCCTCAATCTCTGAGGCATATATCCTGATTTATGATAAGAAAATCTCGGCTGCTCAGGATATCGTCCCGATCCTGGAGAAACTGGTCCAGGTTGGCCGGCGCGACCTGGTTATTATCGCCGAAGATATCGACGGCGAAGCTCTGGCGACCCTGGTTCTGAACAAACTGCGTGGAATGCTGAATGTCGTCGCCATCAAGGCCCCTGGCTTTGGCGATCGCCGCAAAGCGATGCTGCAAGACATCGCTGTCCTGACCGGCGGCAACGTGATCTCCGAAGAGACCGGCCGCAAGCTAGAAACTGTCCAGATCGCTGACCTGGGCCGCGCTGAGAAGATCGTCGTAACCAAGGATGATACCACCGTCGTAGGCGGTAAGGGTGATCCAATGATGATCAAAGGTCGCATCGAGCAGATCCGCGTCGAAATCGACAAGAGCACCAGCGATTACGACAAGGAAAAACTGCAGGAGCGCCTGGCCAAGCTGTCTGGCGGCGTCGCCATCATCCGTGTTGGCGCAGCTACCGAGACCGAGCTGAAAGAAAAGAAACACCGCGTCGAAGATGCGCTCTCCGCGACCCGCGCGGCTGTTGAAGAGGGCATCGTGCCCGGCGGCGGCGTAACCTTGATCAACGCTGTCCCCGCCCTGGCCGACCTGAAGATGGATGATGATGATGCTCAGGTGGGTGTCAATATCGTCCGCAAAGCCCTGGAAATCCCGCTGAAGAAGATTGCTGAAAACGCTGGCATGGACGGCTCCGTTGTCCTCGAGACCGTTCGCCGCACGCAGAAGGAAAAGGGTAATCCGCGCATTGGTTACGACGTCATCTCCGAGAAATACCTGGATATGGTCGAAGACGGCGTGATCGATCCTGCCAAAGTCACACGTGGCGCGCTGGAGAATGCTGCTTCAATCGCGGCCATGATCCTGACCACCGAAGCTTTGATCACTGATCTGCCCGAGAAAGAAAAACCCGCTCCGCCTCCGATGCCGGAGTACTAAAATCGTAAGCGCTGAGAAAGTGTTGGCCGAGTTTCCTGGCCAACACTTTTTCGTTATGCCGGTTGTAAGAAAAATAACTTGTCTTAGGTTACAAATTTGACAATATTTACCTTCCATGATAATATATGGCCCTGAGAATGATTAAGCCAGGCCGATGATGGGCCTGTTACACGCGGTTGATACGAAGATAGGAAGCAGGCCTTTTGGCCCTCCTTTTATTTGATAAGGCGTTCCATACCTGGATGCCTGTTAATTGTAAACACTGGATGTTGTAACTGTTCGCCCCGGCTGGTTAACTCCTGTCGGGGCTTTTTCTATATCATGTAAGGTAATAGGATGAAAGATAATAAATTAAGAATCATACCCCTGGGTGGGTTAGGGGAAGTTGGCAAGAACTTGATGGTCTACGAATATGATCAGCAGATCCTGATTGTGGACGCAGGCTTGATGTTCCCCGAAAACGATATGTTAGGGATCGATTACATCATCCCAGATATTCAATATTTGTTAGATAAACGCGATTGGGTGAAAGGGATCGTCATCACCCACGGTCACGAGGATCATACCGGGGCGATCCATCATTTGCTAGAGCAAATTAAAGCCCCAATTTACGCCACCCCGCTTACGCGCGGTTTGTTAGAGGTCAAGCTGGCGCGTGGCGGCCTACTTAGCCAGGTGACCCTGTGCACCGTTCACGCCGGCGAAACTGCCCAGATTGGGCAGTTCAAAGTAGAATTCTTCCACGTTTGCCATTCTGTCCCCGACGGGGTTGGGCTGGGAATTACTACCCCGGCCGGGTTGGTTGTGCATACAGGCGATTACAAGTTTGACCACACGCCGGTCGATAACTGGCCAACCGATTATGCAAAACTGGCGGAGTTCTCAGGACGCGGCGTACTGGCATTGTTGGCCGATTCGACAAACTCTTATCGGCCAGGTTGGACACCCTCCGAACGCGTGATCGATCCGGCATTTGATGAGGTCTTCCGCAACGCCTCGGGTCGCATTATTGTTGCTAGTTTTGCCTCCCTGATCTCGCGTATGCAACAGGTCGGAAATGCCGCCCTCCGGCATGGGCGAAAGATGGCCTTCGTGGGCGCCAGCATGGTTGAAAATGCCAAAATCGCCCGTAAGCTGGGTTATCTGGATCTGCCCGACGAGCTGGTGGTCAGCGTCGAACAAGCTTTAAAGATGCCGGATAACGAAGTCGTTTTGATGTGTACAGGCACACAGGGCGAACCTACTTCGATCATGGGCCGCCTTTCAACTGGTACGAACCGCCAGTTCGACCTGGCGCCTGGCGACACCGTCGTGCTTTCCTCGCACGCCATCCCTGGAAATGAGGAAAGCGTTTACAGGACGATTAACCGCCTGTTCCGGCGCGGCGCGAACGTAATCTACGACCAGATCGCCCCGGTGCATGTTTCGGGTCATGCCAGCCAGGAAGAGATGAAACTGATGCTCAACCTGGTCAAGCCAAAATTCTTTATTCCAATCCATGGCGAGCTGCACCAGCTCCACCAACATGCCAATATTGCCAAGCACCTTGGTTTTCCACCCGAGAAAATCGCCATCATCGAAAATGGGCAAGTGATTGAGTTCCAGAAAGGCGAGATGAATCTGGGTGAGCGTATCCCCGGTGGATATATCTTCGTCGATGGCGCAATGGTAGGCGATATCGGCCCGACGGTGGTACGCGAACGTGAATTATTAGCACGGGATGGCATCGTACTGGTCAATCTGATGGTTGACCGAAATACGATGCACTTGTGTGAAGAGCCCGAAATCATTACGCGTGGCTTTTTTTATCCCCGCAATGGCGATGATCTGACAGGCGCGATGGCGCGATTGGTTAAGGAGGTCGCCCAGAACGGCAACGGCAATTTAGAAGAAGATCTGGAACAAACGGTCAAGTCTTTTATTTTCAATAAGACCAGGCGCCGGCCGATGGTATTTGTGACCCTGAGCCGGGCCTAAGAAGTTTCTTGCCAGCCGAACCGTCCTATCAGCGGCACGAAAGCCACGGGTAGGACGGTTTCATTATTAAATTCCTGTCCTTGCCGTTCCCATAATTCTAAGACCTGGGCGCCACGCGCTCCCACCGGGATGACCAGGCGGCCGTCAGGGCTGAGCTGATCAAGCAAAGCTTGCGGGACGTGCGGGGCAGCGGCGGTGACGATAATTGCTTCGAAAGGAGCCAGGTCTGGCAATCCCAGGCTTCCATCTCCGATATGAACTGTAACATTGTCGTAGCCGAGTTCGGCTAATACGGTGATCGCGGTTTGAGCCAGCTCGGCATGTCGCTCAACAGTATGCACACTACGCGCCAGGCATGCCAGCACCGCTGCCTGGTAGCCCGAGCCGGCGCCGATTTCCAACACGTTTTCATCACCCTTCAATTGCAGCAACTGTGTCATATAGGCCACGATGTAAGGCTGGGAGATGGTTTGCGCGTGTCCAATGGGCAAGGGGCCATCGGTATAAGCATAAGCGCGCTGTTCCGGACGGACGAAGCAGTGGCGCGGCACGCTGCGCATGGCTTGTAGAACACGCGCATCGTGTATGTCGCGACCAAGCAACTGGTTATCCACCATCGCATCTCGCTTTGCAAGATAAGCCAATTCTTCGTCCATCGTAAAAATCGTTACGATTAATTCAGTAAATAAGCCAAAATCCAGCG
>JAYRNN010000053.1:0-11944 GCA_041912175.1 Anaerolineales bacterium
CCTGGCCAAATCGCATCAAGCCTGATACTCAGGTTCGCCAGCAGTTCACCCACTGTATCGACGTCGCTCCGACCGTTCTCGAGCTGGTTGGTATCCCCGAGCCGAAGGCGGTTGATGGAATCCAACAAGAGCCGATGGATGGCGTCAGCTTCGCATACACCCTTGAAAACCCCCAGGCTGCTGAGCAACACACGCTGCAGTACTTCGAGATGTACGGCAGTCGCGCCATCTACCAGGATGGCTGGTGGGCCTGCGCGCGGCTGGATAAGCTGCCATGGGATTTCTCGCCGGCAACGCTCGCCCGCTTCAAACCGGGCAGTGGATACAGCCCTGAAAACGACCCCTGGGAGCTCTACTATCTTCCGGACGATTTCAGCCAGGCCAGGAATCTGGCGGCCGAGAAGCCGGAGAAGCTTGCCGAACTAAAAGAGCTTTTCTGGAAAGAAGCCGGGCGCAACCGGGCGCTGCCGTTGCTTGGCGGCCTGGCAGCATTTTTTGGTATCCTACCGCCGATGCAGACTGTGACGCGCTACAACTTTGCGGGAGATGTCCAAAACGTCTCGACCGCGGTGATCCCGCGCATTTACGGGCGATCTTACGCCATTGAGGCCAATGTCGAGGTTCCGGAGGGCGGGGCCGAAGGGGTGCTGTGCGCCTTCGCCGACTTCATTGGAGGGTTCTCCTTATGGGTCGACAAGAAAGGTCGCCTGATCCATACCTACCAGTTCCTTGGCGTGGAGACCTACAAGCAGGTTTCGATTGAGCCGATCCCGACGGGTGAGGTAAACCTTAAAATGCTCTTCGAAATCGACGAGCCGAAGCCCGGCGCCGGTGGGAACGTAACCCTGTGGGCGAACGGCAAGCAGATCGGCGAGGGCAGGATGCCGCATAGCGTCGCCATGCTCTTCACAACCTATGCCGGCATGGATATGGGTCGCGACAACGGCGGGGTTGTCGACCTCGATTACGAGGACAAGGCGCCCTATGCTTTTACCGGCAAGCTGAAGAACGTCGTCTTCGACCTCAAGCCTGCCCACATCGAGGCGGAGCAAGCGCTCCACGAGCATGCAGCAATTCATGCCGTGGCGGCTGGCGCCGCCGGGTAGGTGAAGCCGCCCTGTAAAAAGGGTGTACTCGTTTCCAGTTTACTCAACCATCGCTGGCCGGTTTCATTTACCAGCCAGCGATGGCTGGAATATCCTTTCGAAGATAAACCTTCGAACCTATCGTTTGCGAATAAGGAGTAATGCTATGTCTAACCAACCTGATAAACATTTACGAGCTCATCTTCCGATCCCCGAGGTGCCGAAGTTCGGGCTGACCACTTACGACGCTAAGGACCCGGATACTAAATACCCGCTGATCGAGCCGCTGCGCCCGCCGGAAGGCGCGCCGAACGTCCTGGTTATTTTGCTAGACGATGTGGGTTTTGGCGCATCCAGTGCTTTCGGCGGGCCTTGTGACACACCTACAGCCGAGAAGCTGGCCGGAAGCGGTTTAAAGTACACCCGCTTCCATACCTGTGCCCTGTGTGCGCCCACTCGCCAGGCGCTGATGACCGGTCGCAACCACCATTCAGTCGGAATGGGAAATATCACTGAGACAGCTACAGCAGCGCCCGGTCAAAACTCTTTGCGCCCCAATACCAAGGCGCCGATTGCCATGACCTTGAAGCTGAATGGCTACTCCACTGCCATGTTCGGCAAATGCCACGAAGTGCCCGTTTGGGAGAATAACCCGATGGGGCCATTCGAGCACTGGCCGGCCGGCGGGGGTGGATTCGAATATTTCTACGGATTCATCGGTGGTGAGAACAACCAGTGGGACCCGGCGCTGTTTGAAGGCCTGACTGCCGTCGAACCGCCGGCGACGCCCGAGGAAGGTTATCATCTCACTGAAGACCTGGCCGATCATGCCGTCAATTGGATCCGCCAACAGAAAGCGCTGATGCCGGATAAGCCGTTCTTTGTGTACTTTTCACCAGGCGCTACGCATGCCCCACATCACGTCCCCAAGGAATGGGCGGATAAATATAAAGGCAAATTTGCCCATGGCTGGGATATGCAGCGCCAGAACACCTTTGCGAAACAAAAAGAGCTGGGTGTAATCCCGCTGGATTGCGAGCTAACCAAGCGCCACGCCGAGATTCCCGCCTGGAATGACATGCCCGAACAGATCAAGCCGGTGTTGGAACGCGAAATGGAAGTCTATGCTGGATTCCTTGAACACACAGACTATCACATCGGGCGGGTGATCAGCGCCATCGAAGACCTGGGAATCCTGGATGATACGTTGATCTATTATATTATCGGCGATAACGGCGCCTCGGCCGAAGGCACCCTCAACGGAGCATTTAACGAGATGGCTAACTTCAACGGCATGGCAGCCCTGGAGACGCCGGAGTTTATGCTGTCCAAGATGGATGAGTTCGGCTCGCCCGAATCGTACAACCATTACGCGGTAGGTTGGGCCTGGGCTATGGACACACCCTATCAGTGGACCAAGCAGGTCGCTTCGCATTGGGGCGGCACTCGCAACGGCACGATCGTGCATTGGCCGAAGGTCATCCAGGAGAAAGGCGGGCTGCGCAACCAGTTCTGCCACGTAATCGACGTCGCTCCCACGATCCTGGAAGCCGCCGGGCTGCCCGAGCCGGTGTCGGTTAACGGCGTGCAACAATCACCCATGGAAGGCGCCAGCATGGTTTACAGCTTCAGCAAAGCTGATGAGCCAGAGCGCCACGATCTGCAGTATTTTGAGATGTTTGGCAACCGCGGCATCTATTACAAGGGCTGGAGCGCGGTTACCAAGCACCGCACCCCTTGGCTGATGGTCGGGCAGAAAATGCTGCCTTTCGATGAGGATGTCTGGGAGCTATACGACGGCAGCAAAGACTGGAGCCAGGCAAACGACCTCTCGAAAGCGCAGCCGGATCTGCTTGCCAGGTTGCAGCGCCTGTGGCTGATCGAAGCCACCAAATATAACGCCATCCCGCTGGATGACCGGCAGACTGAACGAATTTTGCCGGAATTAGCTGGTCGGCCGACCCTTATCCATGGCAATTCGCAGCTCTTCTTCCCAGGCATGGGCCGCCTGTCCGAGCTCAGTGTGTTGAACGTTAAGAATAAGTCGTTCTCCGTCACCGCCGAGATCCAAGTCGGAAGCAAACCCGCCAATGGCGTTATCGCCGCCCAAGGTGGAAGATTCGGCGGTTGGAGCGTCTATTTCCAGGATGGCTGCGCCAAATTTGTTTACAATGTGCTCGGCATCCACCACTTCCCAACGGATGCCACCGAGCCGATCTCCGCAGGGCAGCACCAGGTGCGCGTGGAGTTCGCCTATGACGGCGGCGGGCTGGGCAAGGGCGGCAATGTGACCCTATACTATGACGGTAAAGAGGTCGGCAAGGGTCGTGTGGCTGCCACCCAGGCGATGATCTTCTCCGCCGACGAGACCCTCGACATTGGGTACGAGGCGGGAACACCCGTCAGCACCGATTATGGCGTTGGAACGAGCAAGTTCAACGGCAAGATCCACTGGGTACAGTTGGATGTTGGCCTGGACGACCACGACCACTTCATCGATTCTGAAGAACGCCTGCGGATCGCTATGGCGAGACAGTAGAGTTCTTGCTAAATCTAATCAGATGTGCGACAGAGTCGCACATCTGATTAGAAACCAGATTTTTTAAATCGTTGCCACCTTCGTCGCTAGTTGTGACCTGTGTCCCTCTAGCGCAAGGCAGTGCAGTCAGAGCGGTTATCCCTAACTCCTGACGGCGCATGGTCAGATGTGGACGAGAGGTCCTGATGCGTTTTTTACGTGCTCGTTCTCTTTCTCTCTCGATGGTTGTGCTGGTCTTGCTGATCATCCTGCTGTTGCAGGGTACGATTTCCTACAGCACAATGTTTGGAAGGTTGGATCAGTTCGTTACTGCTCTCCATCCGAGAATGTTGGCAGCGGGCTGGCTTGCGTTCCGAATTGGTTTGCTCTTGGCGATTATTGCCTTATGGATTTTTAATCGAAGGCGCCTTTTGTTTAAAACGATAATCGCCATGAACGGGGTATTGACCTTTGGATTATTGACCAACCTGACTACTTTGGGTAATGTGCTGTCAGATATATCTGAACAGGCAATCCGAACACTCCTGATTGGCGTAGTCCTGATGATCATCACCAATATCTTAATTTTTTCGATCTGGTATTGGATTATCGATCCGCCCGGTGTTGAAGAGAGCTCGCGTGAGGAGCAAGCGTGGGATTTCTTGTTTCCACACCGCTCGATGGACATCCCACGTTACGAATCCTGGCTGCCAAGGTACACGGATTATTTGTACCTGGCATTTACTACCAGCTTTGCATTCAGCCCAACGGATACCTTACCGCTTACCCGCCGGGCCAAGCTCTTGATGATGCTCCAATCGACGATTTCAATCATTACATTAACCGCAATCGCCGGCGGTGCGATTAATATTTTGGCCGGAAGGAGTTAGATTGGGTCAAAAAAATCAGCCTGGTTCGCCAAACCGAAAAAACCTGGTTTCCGATCTGGTTACCGGCTCGGTTACCGGGACAGCTAACATCCCGGATGCAATGGCGTCGAGCATTCTGGCGGGCGTTAATCCCGTGCAAGGGTTGTACGCAATCATGATTGGGACGCCGCTGGCGGCATTGTTTGGCGGCTCAGCTTTTATGAATGTCGCCACCACCAGCGCCCTGGCGATCACCGCCGGTTCCGCGCTGGCCGGTTACAGCACTGCGGAGCGTGAAACCGCCATTACCACCCTGGCCCTGCTGGCTGGTGGGATTATGATCGTGGCGGGCTTGCTTCGCGCCGGGCGGTTGCACCTGGCTGCGCAATTTTTCGTTGCTGTTCGGCATGCTGGCCGGTTCGATCGTGCTCATCCTGCTTGGTTAGACGGGCGTGCAGCAGGTGAGCGATGTGGCGACCATCCCAACCTCTTTGCCATACCCAAACTGCCGGATCTCACGCTTGTGCCAGCCTTGTGGATCAACTCATCGCCCTGGCGAGCATTGCCATGGTCCAGGGCGTCGGCGTCAGCAAGGGTTATCCCAATCCGGGCGACCCTTACCCGGACAGCTCGTGTGACTTTATTGGCCAGGGAGCGGCCAACCTCGGCGCAAGCCTGCTCCAGGGTATGCCGATCGGAGGCTCTGTTTCGACTACTGCGCTGAATGTCAGCGCCGGCGCCAAATTGCGCTGGGCAAATATCTTTTCCGGCCTGATTGTCGCAGCTTCTGTGCTTCTGTTCAGCCGGGCAGTCGGCCTGGCAGCCATGCCGGCGATGGCCGGATTGCTGATCGTGGCCGGCTTTCAATCGATCAAGCGCGAGTGGATCGCCGATGTATGGGATGCCGGCTGGGTGCGAGGGTTGTGATGCTGGTCACCCTAATTCTGACGCTATTCATTCCCCTGTAGCGAGCGGTATTCGCCGGTGTGTTGCTTTCGATCCTGGCGCAATTCTTCATCACAGCCTCGCGCGAAGTACGGTTGGCGCAGATCGTCCCTCATTCAGACGGCAGCGCAAGCGAAGAGCCTGCCCCTGCCGAGCTGACCAGCAGTGCCGTGACATTGTTGCGGATTTACGGTAACATGACCTTCGCCGGCGCCGAGACGATCGAACTGTTCCTGCCCAAAGCCGGCGGCGACCGGTGGTGATCCTGCGTTTGCGAGCGCAGGAGGGCATCGGAAGTAGCTTTATCACGATGCTGGAGCGTTATTCGTTGCAGATCCAGGCAGCCGGCGGGAAGCTGATGGTGGCCGGGGTTAACCCGAATGTGAAACGGCAGTAGGATCGCACCGAGACCACCAGGGAAATCTTGGTGGTCGAAAACGTTTTCATCTCAACCACCACCCTTGGAGAAAGTACGAAGGCAGCCTACGATGCAGCCGAACGCTAGCTGCAAGAAATGCCTGAGGATACGGATGGTGCTCCTTCATAAAGCCATCCATCCAATCATAGGATCTGGAAAGAATACAAGGAGGCTGAATCAGTAACATAAATAAATAACACAAGCGATCACAAAATGCGCAGGGATTAAACCTGCAACCCATCATACATATTTATACAAGGAAGGCGTCGATTCGTTCGCAGCCTCCACGAAGGTCGAATCCAGAGCCCCAGAGGCCGTCGACAAAGATCAGCAATAGAATCGGAGTTCGGGTAGGAAAAAGCGGGTATCCCGCCAGCCAGATGGCTACCTTATGCTGGCGGGATACCGAGCTGGTTAATTCCTCCAGGTATGCCCGGAATATATTTTGGTTTACCCGCTTCGTAAATGCCTATAATCCAGGAGAAAAACCATGACACTGAAAAGCACAACCCTCAGCAGGCACAGCAATTCCTATAACATATTCATCCTTGTCCTCACGATTCTCTCACTGGTCATCATGGTATGGTCGCTGATGCCGATAACCGAAGAAACTTCACGGCTGCTCCAATTCTATGACAACCTCATCTGTTTCATCTTCCTGTACGACTTTTTTGGCAACCTTCGAGCTTCACCGAAAAAATCCGATTATTTCATCAAGGAACGCGGTTGGCTCGACTTGCTCGGCTCGATCCCAACATTTGGAATTTCTAAATACATAGGTTTACTCCGCCTGGCTCGTTTGAGCCGCCTGGCGCGGATTACCCGCATGATGCGCGGTAAGAACAAAGAGGCGATGATCAAAGATATAATCGAGAATCGCAGCAAATACACCTTGTTCATCACCATCCTGATGACCATCCTGGTCTTGACGGTTGCCAGCGTGCTGGTACTCCAATTCGAGAGCAAATCGACTGATTCCAATATCCATACCGGCTGGGATTCGTTCTGGTATTCAATCGTGACCATCACTACAGTGGGGTACGGCGACCGCTATCCAGTGACCGTAGGCGGAAGAATCACGGCAATGTTCATCATGTTCATGGGCGTGGGCATCATCGGCGCACTTGCCAGCATTCTTTCGAGCCTGCTGGTCGGTTCCGCGCTTGCACCCGCCGAGGAAGAAAAACCTGCAGCCGCAGAAACGCCTAGAATCGAACAGGAGCTGGCCGATATAAAAATTGAATTGGCTGCAATGCGCCAACTCCTAGAAAAGATAACCCCCGAAGGTAAGTAAGCCATGATTATTGCAAATCCTCGAAGTGCGCTGGCAAACGGGACATTCCTGATCAGCATGGTTCTGACCTATCGCAATCTTACCAAACTCGAGGCGAGCTCACCTTTTACTTTACTGGCCGAATCACCTGGGGGCAGATCGAATGGAATGCGAGGGCGCAGGCTGGCGGTTCTGGAACCGGCATCCTGTTAAGCTCGCTGAAGGATTTAATCCGGAGGACCTAAATCATGACTTCTTCGATCCAAACGCAAGAATCTGCAAAAACCAATCCACTCGTGCGGTTGGCGCATATTATCGATTAGCTGCCATAGTACAAAAAAGAGTGATTAATCGGCGACATAATCGCCGGGCTGTCCGGATGGGTCTTGATAGCGCCGCAATCTTTGGGTTACGCCAGCATCAGCGGCGTCCCGGTGTAGTAAGGCTTGTATCAGCCTGAGATTCCCCCAAAGGAATTCAACTGGTCGTCGCAATCACGGTTATCGCCGGATTAATTTACTTGATCCTGACGCTTCTGATAATGGGCTGGATTTCTAATTTCCTCTCAGAGAGCGTCTTGACCGGGTTTATTTTCGGCATCGGCATCGGCATCGATGTGGTGATTGGCCAGTTGAAGAAAATTACCGGCTCGCCCGAATCGGAGGACACAGCCTGGCAGAAATTAATCTTTTGGATCCAAGGACCTCCGGAAGCCAAGATTTATACAGACATCTTGGAGGACAGTCTAATCGTCCTGCCGGTGCTGCTGCATCGCTTCGCCTCGAAGGCTCCCGGATGGCTGGTCGCAGTGGTTGTGGGGATCGGCGCCGCTGTGGTGTTCAATCTAGGCGGCCCGGATGTAGCACCGACCGGTCCTATGCCAAGCGGCTTACCATCTTTCCAGATCCCCTCGCTGAGCTTGATTGTGTAAAACCTGGCAGTCATATTGCCAGCCGCAATTGGGGTCATGTTAGTAGAATTTTCAGAATCGTTGGCTGCAGCCCGCCAATACGCCGGTAAATATCATTGTGATGTCGATCTCAATCAAGAGATGGTCGCCCAGGGCATTGTCAACACCGGTTCGGGTTTCCTCTAGGGGATCAACGTGGATGGCAGCCTGCCGAAGAGCGCGCTAAATGATTCTTCGGGTGGAAAAACCCAGGTCACTTCTCTAGACCGCGGAACACATCCAGGGGTTATACAAAAAGCTGCTTGAACAAAATATCGGGGTTCACATCATTCGAAAGGCCTACGCCCTCCTGCACAGCGCGCTGCAGCAGGCTGCAAAAATTAGTTCAATCATTCAGAACCCGGTTAGCAATGTAGATCCACCGTGCAAGCCGGTACGAGAAATGGCTATCCTGAACGAAAGCCAGGTCAGCCAGATGCTGGTGGCTGCCAAAGGACATCGCTGGGAGGCTCTCTATCACCTGGCTATCGTTACCGGGATGCGCGAGTCAGAGCTGCTCGGTTTGAAGTGGGTCGACCTGGACTGGGGCCGGAAATACCTGAAAGTTGAGCGGCAGTTGCAGAGGCCAAATGGGAATGGCGTTGAATTTAGTCCACCGAAGACCAGGCATGGCAAACGGTCTGTAGCTTTAGGCGAGACTACGATAGAGGTGCTGCGCGCACACTACGAACGCCAGCAGAATGAGCGATTTGCGGCCGGCGAACATTGGGAGGAATACGGCCTGATCTTCACCACCGGCAATGGTACCCCCATCCACCAACGCAACCTTCAGCGAGACTTCAAAGCGCTCATCCAGCACGCGGGGCTTCCGCCGATCCGGTTCCACGATCTTCGTCACACAGCCGCCAGCTTGATGTTGAACCATGATGTTCCCGTGATCGTCGTCTCCTGCAGTCAAGCTTAACCGGTCAAATTTCGTCTCGTAAATGCGTTGCACACGGTTGCACACGATCAACGCCAAAACCCTCAAAATTAATCCCTGACCCCCCATATATGGGCATCTTAAAGCAAATACCCCCATCCCTGGGGGTAAAAAGGTGGACCTGGAGGGATTCGAACCCTCGACCTCTTCAGTGCAATTGAGGTCAATAGGTTATCCATAGTGTCCAAAGCGTCTTTTTGATGCCTTAAAGTCCATTTTAACACCATATATGGGGTGAAGGTGTCTAAGATGTCCATTATTTCCATGCCGTGTTACCGGCGTTGCACACGGTTGCACACAGCGTGATCAAGGGAAGTCGATCCACAACCCTGTCCTAGGTTGGTTCAGGTACAAATTGAACGATTGTTGAAAGTGTGAGACGGATCACACCTCCCGGCAAACACTCCGCTTCGTTAATTCAGAAGCTTAGTCCTCCACATTATAGCCATGCTTTTACCAATCCTGGAACGATCACTGGTTCTGTGATAACATTGTGACGATAAGAACAATTAGACGATAAGCAGACCGTGGTATTTTTTGGCAGTATCACGACAATCAATATCAATACTTTTGTTCATAGGTCGGATTAGTGGGTAACACATGCCAAAGCCATCTATCTTAGTCGTAGTCTTGATGAAGCAACCCGGTTAGAAGTGTAAGGGTTGTAAGGTAAACAATCTTCTTGGCACCAATTTTTCCGTAACCCAACCATTACGAGGGAGGTGAATGGCAAAATATTACTGAGTTCCTGGGCAGAAAGTCAAAACTCATTTTATAGGACCGCGTAAAACGATCTACAGAGAGGAACTTCAGGTGAAAGCTATGTTTCGAGTTTTCGGCTGTTTCTTCAGGAAAGTAAGATTGTTATTTACGAACCAAACCTGGTTCAGCTTCGGTATATGCCTGCTTATCGGATTTGTTATCTCTATCTTGTTGGTGCAATCCTTCCAAAAAGTATCAGCCAATCCCACTATCAATCTGGATCGTTTCGACTCCGACACCAGTCCCGCAATTGATGTATTACATAATCCACCCGTGATTGCTGGTTTCGACGAAAAAGTCAAACTCGAGTTCTATTTTGTCTGCAGATATGTTAATAAGACTGGTTCATGCTGTAAACCGGAAGCGACTCTTTACGTTTCTTACGGCAAAGGGGATGATTTCACTCCGCTGGCGCTTACAGAAGAAGACCACGATAGCTTACGCGTTCTCTCAGCCCATCTTCCAGCCATTGATGAAAGCGGGCAGCCGCTGCGGCGTTACTATCTCCAGGTGAGTGATCCACAGGTAGGCCTGGACATCCGTTACCCGACCGCAGGCGCAGTGGATTTGTTCGTGGCTTCCGAGCTGATAGCGGTTGACTTGCCGGCTCAAAAACCGGTAGAGACCGGAGAATTGGCGCTTGGGCTGCCCTGGGGGGACAGCCCTGAAGCCGCTGGTTTACGGCAGCAACGTGAAGGCTATCCCTGGAGACAAGGGCCGGTTGCTATGGATGTGGCAGACGATGGAAGAATTGCGCTTCTGGATCTTGTGAAGGAGCGAGTATTGATCTTCGATCCAGCCGATAAAGGGTTCACTACCGTTCCCGTACCCTTTATGCTCCTAAACTATCCGGATGTGCAATTCGACCGGGACGGGCAGCTTGCCGTGTTCGACCCGAAAGGGGAGCCGTTAGGCGATCAATCCACCGTAAATATTCCTCGTTTCTTTCGTTTTCTCCAGGATGGGCAAATCGGCGCAGTCGCCCCTGTTTTTGTTCGGTTGCCGGGCCGGCTGAACAAAGAGCTGCAAGTCTTTGATACGGGTGATACGAGACTGGTTACTCCCTTCGATGCTTCCGGGAAAGCCAACTCCCGCGAAACTCAGAGGCAAAAACAGTCTCCACGCCTCGTCATGAAATACATGCTCGAAACCGTCAACGACGTGCGCTTTGCTGACTGGGAAAAAGGGATTGCTTTTGCAGTTCACTCAGCCTCCAACCTGGGTGCGATTATCTGCTTTGAAAAAACGCCCCAGGGATATGTAGCCGTCTTAGAAGGCGACCAACTCCGTGCAATCTGGTTCGATGAGTCGGGCAAGGTGTTGAAAGACGTCACTCTGCCCAAGGAAGAATATTCGGAGATAAACCCAATCGGGCGTGCGAGCGTCACACCAGATGGTTCGCTTTATTTTCTGAGATCCACCGAAAACGGCATCCAGGTCCGCTTCGTCAAAGCACCTTAGCTGAAAAGGAGATACGGTTATGAAGCTCAATAGCATTGGTTTGCTATTAGGATTTCTGCTTGGGGCTTTCACGGTATTAATGCCTGTAAAAACGGTTTCTGCCGGTTGCCGGGTGAACTGCTGGAGTAGGAACTGTGCGTTGGATTATGGGGTAACCGCTGTCAACGAACCATATAGGGTAACTCATGCGGAATGGAAAGATGATGATATACTCTCGTGGCCCGGCGAAGGCGTAGACTGCTCAGGTTTGGTGAATAAGACCTGGGGGATGAAAGACAACAGTGGCTCTACTTCATTCTTTTGGTGGTATACAGAGGAGTCTCTACCTTCTCAGACATACTTCGCTCGTAACTACTACTGGGAATGTAACGGTAACGGGGCCTGTACAAAAGTATGTGATAGCGGTTCACTTACAGCTTGTCCTTACTCAGCCACTGAGCCAATGGACGCTTTTGCGACCCTGAATAATCCTTCAATTGATACGGATGACCACATAGGATTAATCTACGCAGAAGAGTCTGCGGGTCTTGATTGGATATTGGAGGCTTTTGATCAACAAGGTACAGAACAGGATGGCCGTATAGTAGAACACTCTTGGAGGATTATGACGGGATATCGTGGAATACGAAGAGCATCGTGGTCATCCAATTATTCTTGCAGTGACAGCACATGTCCTTTTGGCTGTCCTATTTTCCTGCCCTCAGTTGTCAAAGTCGCGGCG
>JAYRNN010000054.1:0-3696 GCA_041912175.1 Anaerolineales bacterium
CAATACCACGCAGGCGTTCCAGCGATTGTTTCTGCAATAAATCCAGCATAACATTGCCGACCAGGTTATCCATGATGCGCTTATCCGTCAAGCGGCGCGCTTCCTCAGGACTCAAGGATTGGTTGAGCGACTGCAGCATATGGACCGTTTCCGTCTGCAACTCTTCTTCACTGACTTGAATATTTTCCAGCCTCGATATTTCAAGCAAGATTAACGACCGCTCGATTCGCTTTTCCGCCACCGGCCGCGCCTCTTCCTTGAGACCGTCCAGATCCAGATTGCGCGTTTTCAGGTAAAGATCAAAATCCGTACCCTGCTGCTCTAAACGATGTTTAAGGTTATCGATGATATTATTCTGTTCCAATTCGAGCATTTGAGGCGGGTATTTAATGGTTGATTGGGCGATCAGCTCCTCGAATACGGCTTCATCGTACTGGTCGTTATAATCCTGGGTCGCTTGCTGCTCCAGGCCCTGGCGGATATCGGAGATCAGCGCGGCGAGATCCACATACTCACCAATCGTCTTTGCAAAATCATCATCCAGCTCAGGAACCTGGCGTGATTTTACGTCCTCGACTTTTAGTGAATATCTGGCAGTAGCATCACGGAGACTTTCATATAAGTAATCTTCTGGAAATATATGGGTGATGTTTGTTTCGTCGCCAGCAGCCATCCCAATCAAATAGCTCGAAAAACCTGGAAAAGGCCACTCATCTTCGTTGGGCTTAGCTGTTGGCCGAACCAAAAATTGATATGAGTTTTTTGGGATCAGGGTTGCATCTTGACCTTCGTCTGGGTTAAGTCGCTCGCCGGCTAAATTTACCGTCACGACGTCACCTTCGCCTGCCGTGCGATCTACAGGTTCCAAGACCGCGTGGCGATCGCGAAGATTATCCAGGACTTCCTCGATTTCATCTTCCCCAACAGGCTTTGGCTCGTACGGACGATGCATCGACGAATAATCGCCTAATTTAACCTCAGGGTCCAGCGGTACAGCAAATTCGAGCGTCAGAGGGTCCGTCTTCTGGATATTTTCCAATTGGCCAAAGGAATATGGATGTATCCCCGACTCTTCAATGATCTTTGGGTATTGTTCCTTGATGATGATTTCAATCGCTTCTTCAGCTAAAGCTGGTTCACCGACTTGGCGGAGCACGATCGCATAGGGGGCTTTGCCTGGGCGGAAACCAGGAATTTTAATTCGGCCGGCTAATTTACGCGCCGCCTGATGTTTGGCTGCTTCGAAGATTTCATTTTCAAATTCAACAACGAGTTTTACCTGATGGTCATCACGAGACTGGCTTTCGATTTTCAAGGTGGATTCCTTTAAATAAATATGATCACTCGATCGTTTGCTATCTCTACTAGCGACGAACGGGCGGATTATAACATGCGTATATAAGATATTTATATGAAAAATATCCATCTCTATATCGGTTGGTTCTAGAATCGTTCCGCGCCAAGAATAAAGATGGATACGACTTCCGATTTAGTGGAGTGGGGAAGGAGGGACTTGAACCCTCACGCCTTGCGGCACATGATCCTAAGTCATGCCTGTCTGCCAATTCCAGCACTTCCCCAGGCTCTGAAATGCCTCGTCGACGTTTCAGAACGCGGCGAAATTATAAGCCAGACAGGGCAGGCCGTCAACAAATTGAACCATTAATGATAGCTATCGATTATAATCTACCGGCTAATCAGAGGAGAATTGCTTGAGCAGGGTCATCAATCCAGAGAGCGCATCCAAAGAACGTACACAGCTAACCCGTGCTGTTGTGTTGGCAATCCGTGAGTTAATGAAAAAAGGTACGGTAGACGATCAAACACGAGACTTGGCCGCCTTTATCGCATTAGCGTTAGATACGATTTATCGTACGGTTGATAGCTCGGTAGCCGCCTGGGAAAAGCGCGGCTATTGGATTAAGGCGGACCGGTTCCGGATGGAATGGATGTGGTGCGAGAGCCTGGGGGCTTCCATGCGAAAAGCTTTGATCGCAGACGAGTGGGCGAATGTAGCCATTACTTCTGCTCAAATCATGCAGAAGTTAAACGCCGTACATGTCCCTCAAAATCACCGACTGGGTACACCTTGGGTTGGAGCGTGGGATAGACTGCGGTTAGAAAAGGGATAATTGTTTGCCGGGCTGTTGTCCGTCCAATAAAATAAAAGGGGCGGATCGGGTGGAGTTGACTCCAATCTTGTGTAAGTCCTCAACCGAGCGTAAGCGTCCCTTTTTACGAGCTTTCAGAATGGACTCGGCGCTTTTTGGACCGATGCCCGGTACCCGCAGAAGCTGCCTTTTATCAGCCAGGTTGATTTCGACAGGTAAATTTGCCAGGTGAATCTGCGCCCAAGCCAACTTTGGATCTACAGACAGTGGAAGGGCGCCATTTTGATTAAATGGGATTTCTTCTAGCTCGAAACCATAATTTTGCAGTAAAAATGAGGCTTCGTAAAGCCGGTTCTGCCTTTGTTGTGATTCGGCCGGCAGGCTCTCCATCGGGGTGTCAACAACCGGCCGGAAAGCAGAGTAATACGCTCGCGCCAGGCGTAGATTGCGATAAAGATAATCTGTGGTCGACAGTAATTCCAGGTCGCTCTCGCCGGCTGCGCCAACAACAAATTGGGTCGTCGTCGATGGCCAGCGCGCCTTCCACCCCAATCGCCCAGATTGGCTTCGCCGAATTTCTTCTACCCAGCGCAGCGGCTGAAGAAGTTCTTCAATAAATTCTTTGCGCGGAGCCAGGCGTTCCAGGCGCAAGGTATTGGGAGCTTCGAGGTTAACCGATACACGATCGGCCAATCGCATCGCCGCCTCTACCTGACCGCGTTCGACGCCGGGCATTAATTTGAGATGCAGATATCCTTTAAATTGGTACTTTCTACGTAAGATCGCGGCTGTATCCAATAATCTGTCTTGCGTGGCCAGGCTGCCGCCGGCGATCCCAGAACTGAGGAAGATACCTTGGGCGACGCCGCCTCGCTGCAAAGCTACGAAGGTATCTGCCATTTCCTGAGGCTTAAAGGTCTCTCTTCGAAAATCACGCCCTGAGCGGAAGGGACAGTAATAGCAGTTGCGCTCGCAGGCTGAAGTGAGCAATGTTTTCAAGAGTCGAATGCTCTGACCGTTCGGCATCACTGCCGAGCTGATCGTTGGTTCCTTACACGACAGAGCACGATCGGCGGTTGAGGATGCATTAACGGAACGTTTCATCGAGCCAGGCGTTGCCGTCAGCCCAACATCCTCAGCCGGTTCCAGAAACATATTATCCGTTAAACTCGCCAGTCGTTCCAACGATTCCATAGATTGATTATAGAACATATATTCTTATCTGTCAAAGGATTTGAGATCGATTTATGAGGTAGGTGGGCTGTCAAAAGGTATGTCTGTAAACGACAAACAACTTTTTATAAATCAACTTACGCGGTTACGACTTTATACCAATGTCCAAGCAACTTTCAAGGATTAAGTAGCCAGGAATGCTGTTTCTTGGTTTTCACTGGTGGGGGGGTTGACAGCCAGGTGAATTGTTCGTATAATATATTATGCTTTCGATAACTATTATTATCATAAACATGATATAACTGCCGTTAAACAACAAAAAGGCTCAACCGATGACTAAAACAATCCAACAAGCCATGCAGGATTATTTAGAAACTGTTGCACTCGCGCGCAGCGCAAACACCGCCCGGAC
>JAYRNN010000055.1:0-4142 GCA_041912175.1 Anaerolineales bacterium
CTAAATCGTACAAATCACGCGCATAGTTTCCGGCTAGCACCAATGCCGCCAGGAAACCGGCCAGTGGTAAGATCCAGTATTTAATTCCCTGAAGCGTAAATATGATCCAAGGAAAACGATCCGGTGGGGAAAACGCACTTGCGCTCCATAGCGTGATCCCGACGAGAATGAAGATCACGATCCCTAATCGGACAAGGCCCGCCGAACGCTTTTCAGCAGAGAAGAAATGTAGGACAGGCTGGAAAACAGAATGGATCATTGTCGGCGATCTCCTGATCGGGTCTCACTTCATGGCCTTAGCAGCCAATTGCGCAGGTTGCGTAACATTTCGATCGTCTGTTCTGGCAGCAGCGGGCTCGTTTCCGAATCGGTCGCCGCGCTTTCCAGGGTTTGTAACACATGCATTGCCAGCGCCTCATTGGCATTCGGGTTGGCATCCAGGATATTAATGAATTCATTCAATATTTCTTGTTGGGCCTGGATACGCCACTGGTTACGCAGACGGGCCAAATCCAGGTCAAAGTCGCTCAATACAAAGGCAGCATCTCGCTCCCGCTGCGCCTGCCAAAAATCGAAGAATTGTTTGCGCACATTCGGATCGGTTGGATCTAATTCGCTGAACCCGGCAAACTTGACCTTTATCCCGCGCGAGCGCAAGATTTTCGGCGTGCGCAGCAATTGGATGTTACTCACCAACAGGTCGCCGGTCGCAAAAATTTGCCCTATTTCAAGAGGTTGGTTATCCGCGCTGCGAATAAATTGATAGGAGAGCACACCTTGATTGCGCACCCATCTGCGCAGGTTGGTTCTTACATCCCGAATCGGATAATTCGAGGCATGTAAAGGATCGTACAGATGATCGTATATTTCTCTGGCTAGCAGGTTACGGAAATGCTCGATGGCGATAAAATTGGGCAGATCATACCACTCCAATTGCCTGTTCTCGGGCAAGTCGTCCGCCTGGGCGAAAATCGCTTGAAAAACCGAAACGGGCTCCACTACAAATGGAGGGCCGTCTGGGTTCGTGCGGCGGGCCTGGTTATCCAAAGTTGCATCCAATGGTTGTAACGAGGGATCGGTGATGATAAATTGATGAATTTCAATCCTATCGCTGTCATCGATTTCATCGGTTACGTCTGAGATTTCCCATTCGCCATTCTGATTCTGTCTTAAGGAGACCACCTTCAGATCTTCAGGCTGGGGTAAATATGGCCGGGTCGATTCCATATTTTCAGGTTCTTCAGTACCTTTTCCAGGCGCATAGGTCACGCGCAAGACCTCCGGGAATTCGCCGAGCGTGAAAATTGTAAAAATCGAAGCTTCGATTTCAATCCCATCCCGGGTATAACCGTTCACAGGCGAAGCGATGCGCACCTGGGGCCGGAGATCCACTACGCCACGCAATTTCTCATCGAATCGCGGCCTGGTCAAAAACACCCGATTGCCCGTATAAACGATCCCCGAATTCACAACGCGTGCCAGAGAGAGCGACTCTGCGCGCCCGCCGCGCACGTTGTACTTCTCCAAGACCACCGCGCTGCTCGAGTCCGCCAACACCACACCTGGCCCATGTCGCCCAAGCTCGCTCTCTGGCCCGATGAATTTACCTTCCCTAACCCTTAGAATTGGCCCATGCCGGCCAAATAAATAAAAAACCAGGCGACTGTAAAGGTTTTCCCAGTCAAGAAAGCGTTCGGAAGGCAGAACGAACAATGCCAGAAAGCCAACCCAGAAAAAGAAGCCTACCAGCCCAAACAAGATAAAGCTAAATATGAACTGCTGGATCGCAAGGGTTGTTTTGGGAGAAGGGTTTGCGGATCCGCTGCGAAAGGCTTGAAAATAGCTTTTTAGAGTAATAAGGGTGGGCGCTCCTGGCGTTTCATAGACACCGAGCACCTTGATCTCGGTCTTCTTTACCCCTTGTAAGATGCTGAAACCGTTGAGCTTATCTGCCACGTAAAACGTAAATATCCCGGGATCTTCCCCATCCGGGTCAGGCGCGTTCCAGACGCCAATCACCTGAACGATGTCAGGGATGATCTCCACAAGATCGGTAACCTGCTCCGTCATGGGGACTGCCCACTCTCCGCGTCGCTGGGGAGAAACAGGATCTGTCGTTTCATAGATGCCTATCCCATATCTACGCTCGGCAAGAAACGCGTAATTCGGGTTGAGCGAGAAAATAGGTCCACTGAGCGTCGCCGTAACGGGTATCGTTGGAGAAATTGGGTTGGAAACAGAGATTGGGCTCGATACATCTTCGATGAATTGTCCCTCTGAAGGAATTTTGCTTCCAACAGGCGTCATGTAAAGTGGGTAAGACACATCAAGAATTACCGTGCCATCATATCCCGCAGCTACATAAGCAAAGTCGTGATTAATGATCGCTGAACCGCGGGTCTGCGAGGCGACTTGCTGCGTATCCATTCGCGCCGGTTTGGCCGGATCGACGACGTTAACCGCTACCAAACCGGCTTGATCTGCCGTTACAAAGATATAGTTTTCCTGGTTATAGGTTAGTTTTAACGCCGGGCCGATTTGTGAAAGCCCTCCAAGGCGAGATGGAGCTGCCGGGTTCGTAATATCCATGCTGACAAGACCCGCTTCACCATCTGCGATGTAAGCCAGGGGTCTAGCCGGCGACGCGCCGGGTTGGAGCGCCGTCAGGATCGCGTTGGCGTAACCATCTGTATCCAAGCCTGCCATCACGTAGGCGGCTTTTTTATCGGCGATGGAGACTACCTGAAGTCCTGAAACGCCGGCAGCAATATAGGCATAATCATCCAGCACAGATACACCGCTGGCTTGAGAAATTGGGACAAAACGGATTTCCTGAGGCAGCTTCGGGTCGCTGATATCGAAAATCCATAAACCTCGGCTGCCATCCACTGTGAAGGCGTAATTACCTTGCACCGCCATATTCACTACAGAGGCAGGCGAGTCAAACTGGCTGATTTTGATCGGCGCAGAAGGAGTAGAAACATCAAAAAGGCGGATTCCGTGGGAAAGCGCGGCTAAATATACGGTCTGACCTTCGGCGGCCAGGCTGACAGCTCGATTCTCGGTTTCACTTAAGTTAAACTCCCCTAAAAATTGTGGGTTAGCAGGATCGGCGATATTCAAAATGAATAATCCGCCGCCATCATAGGCCAGGTAAGCTCGGTCTCCAACGATGGCGACGTCCATCGCGATACCCTGAAGATGAACGATTTGAGCATCAAGGTTCATAGCGATCGGAATGGATTGAGAAGGGTTGGAAACATCTAATACTTGTAAACCAAACAAGCCATTGGCGACATAAGCGTATACTTTGACCCCAGGTGCATTCGGATCTGCTTTATAAGCTTCCGGACCTTGAATCTGTGGATTGTAGGCTACCAGCGCCACGTTACGGGCATCTGCCTGTCCAGGGACAAGAATCTGTTGCACCTGGGTTGGAATTTGCTTATCTAATACGTTTACAATCCTGATTCCCTGATCGCCGGTCGCCAGGTAAGCATAATTCCCTAAGACAGAAACACTGACGGGTTTCATCTCTTGTCCAGGGATCGGGTCCATGGTTTTAAGCAAGAAAGCGGAGCCAGGGGTGCGAATATCAACAATTCTTAACCCCTCTTCAAAATCCGCCAGGTAAGCGTAATTGCCATCGATGGCGACGTCGCGCGCATCTTTACTTGGGATCTGAGTAAGGAGCGGAAGCATTCCAGCATGGTTGGTGGTATCCACGATGACCAACCCATTATTTCGATCAGCAATCAAGGCAGCATCACCCGTGACGGCGACGGCGTCAGATCGACCAGCCGTATCATAAAACGCAACTTCTTGAGGAGTTTGGGGATTGTTGATATCTAAGATCCGTAGACCACGTTCTCCAGCAGCGACATAGAGGTAATTCCCGCTTTTGGTCACGCCTCGAGCAATGAGTTGCGCGCCGGTTTGACCCAATAATTCGGTTTTAACGTTGACGCGAGCGTCAAGGGCATAAAATCCTTCTTTTCCATTCGCAAGGTAAGCGATGCTGCCTTGAACATAGACCTGGGTTGGGTTTCCATTGATGGGATAGGGTTTTTGGACGATCCTGGGTTCTTGGAGATCTGTAATATCGACGATTACGAGCCCGATATCCTTGACTGCGAGATAAG
>JAYRNN010000056.1:0-3557 GCA_041912175.1 Anaerolineales bacterium
CAGGGCGTGGTCGAGGGCGGCGGTGTTGCTCAGGCGAAAGGCGCGCCATTCCAAGCCCAGGGTAGCCGCCTGCCTGCCGACCTTGTCCACATCGCGCCCGGCCAGGATCGGTTTCAGCCCGCGTTTCACTGCCTGGCGGGCGATCAGGTTGCCGGTGTAGCCTGTGGAGCCGTAGATGAGGAAGGACATTCTACAGAAATTATAGTTTAGATCTGAAAGAATAGAAATTAGATATTAGAACTTAGAAATTAGAGAATAGAAAAAATGCGGCTTTGGGCATCAACCTAAAGCCATCTGCGTATAACCGCGGTAATGTATAAAGATTTAACCGCAGATGAACGCTGATCCATGGTGATATATGAATCGGGAAATGTGGTATCCGGATTTTGAAATTGAAATGGATGCGCGCTATCTGTCAAGGAGAGACTGACATGGCTGAAAATAAGACCAAACCAACCTCAGCATCCGTCGATGACTTTATCGCAGCCATCGAAAACCCTCGTCGTCGTGCAGATGCCGAGGTTTCTCTGGCGATCTACAAGGAGGTGACCCACCTTCAGCCGGTCATGTGGGGGCCAGCGATCATCGGGTTTGGGTCGACCCACTATGTCTACGAAACGGGGCGCGAGGGGGATATGCCCGCAGCGGGGTTTTCGCCGCGAAAGGCCAATATGACCTTCTATGTCGGCGTCGATTTCGAAGGCGCAGAGGCGCTATACGCCAGGCTCGGCAAGCACAAGAAATCCCTCGCATGCCTATATGTCAACAAATTGGACGACGTTGATCTTGATGTCCTGCGTGAGATCATTGCCCGCCAATACGCCAAGGATTCTCGGAAGGGAGGAGACCCCGCGAACTGACAATCTTGAGCGTGCTCGAGCTTACTCCTGCCTGACGATATCGACCGAGATTTCCACTGCCGGGATCGATCCTCTATTCTCAAGCCAGTGTAAAGTGTTTCGATCCTCGGGCCAACCCACTCCCGGCCCATAGTCTGTAGCGACTCCATTTCGATAGTCAGTGATCGTTCCTTGCAGAATGTAGACCATTCCCGGTCTATCTTTATGATCGTGAATCGGGCCGAAGACCCCTCCAGGTTCGATGGTCACCATACGCATTCGAAATTGGCGCCCTGCCAGGCCCTCGATCTCAAGGCCAAGGTCAAGCGCTGCAAGGTACTTCACCGTAACACCATTCGTCTCAGGCACCGCCTGTTCGCTGCTCATCGTGCGCTCCTTTCTGTAATTCCCGGGCCTGACGGATGCAAAGCACCCCACTTTGCAGTAGATTAAGCGATACATAGGCCTATAATCATTATACAATGAAGCTTGTTTGCTTCCAATTAAACCTGCCAGGTGCATATGAAAATCTTAGCGAACCTGAAACGCCGCGCGGCTGGGCTGAAACGGGACGTCTATGCGCTGTACTACGCCGTTCGCGATCCGCGCGTTCCCTGGTATGTTAAAGCCTTTGGCGGGCTGGTAGTGCTTTACGCTCTCAGCCCAATTGACCTGATTCCCGATTTCATTCCTGTATTTGGCTACCTCGACGATTTAATTCTCATTCCCCTGGGCATTGCCATCACCTTGGAGATGATCCCCGCCGAGGTGATGGCCGAAGCCCGCCGGCAGGCTGCAGATCACCTGGAGCAAAAGCAGCCCAAAAGCAAGGCTGGCGTAGTTTTGGTGATAGCGATCTGGCTGATGGTGCTGCTCCTTATTTGGCGGTTGTTCCGGACAGATTAGAATAATCATCCGCAGCCTGAATTGGCCTTCTCCACTGTGACAGAGCTTTCCAATCCTGTTGTATTAATCTATTATTAATGATAAAATGGTTATAGGGGATAATGCCGCGAAAGTGAGCATCTGATCCGTGCGTCTATCAGATCATCGGCGGGGCGATGGAGGAAAAAATTACCAGATAAAAACCAAGGAGAATTAAACAAATGAACGGCCGCTCTTTTATCCTTTCGGCGCTGATTGCAGGGATCGCGATTGGCATCATCGCCAATTTGCCGATTCTAAATATCATCAACTGCTTCCTATGTGTCTTCGTCTGGCTTGGCGGAATCCTGGCGGTTTTCCTGTATCGCGGGTTCCAGCACGGTGGACCGGGGTTGACAGCCGGTCAGGGAGCAGGGCTTGGGGCAGTCGCCGGGCTCATCGGCGCATTCGTCGGCATCTTCGTGAATGCGATTTCAAACGCAATCTCGGCCCCGATGCTTGAGGACTTCATCCGCATGTTAAATATCCAGGGTGATCTGCCCTTCCGCTCAGGCGACATAGGGGCAATTATCGCCTCGACCTTCTTCTTTTTCATCTTCGACGTGGTCACCTACCCGATTTTTGGCGCCCTGGCCGGATTGATCACCGCCAGCCTGACCTCGAAGAAGGAGGCGACCCCCGTGTAGAACGTAGGGGCGACCGGCCGGTCGCCCCTACCCCATATTTTTCAACAATTTTTCCCCAAACCCGGCGGGGTCGCTTCTTTCGATCCTGAGCTCACTGGCCTTGTGCCAGGATAAAAAATCGCGCATCGCGGCGGCGACCGCCGCGACCAGCTCATCCTCGAGTTCGACCCCAGGCTCGAGATAGAGGGCATTGAGCTGCAGCACACCCGTCTTCCGCTCCAGTTTGGGGTCAAAACGCCCAACCAGGCGATCTTTGTATAGGATCGGGAAACAGAAATAACCGTAGATCCGATCGCCTGGCCGCTTATAGCATTCCAACACCTGGTTGAACCCCCACAGGCTTTGATCGCGCTCCCCTGCCCAGAAAAGTGAATCGAAGGGATCGAGGAAGGTCGTGCGTTCCGCCTTGATCTCGCCGTCGGCTGCCTGTTGGAGCAGGGCCAGGTTATCGCGATGCACCAGCCAGGTGCGGACGCCGTCCAGCGACTCCCCTTGAATTTCAACCAGCGCCCCTGACTCAACCAGCGCTTTGACCACCGGCATGGCCGGGGTGGAAAAGCTGTAGGCATACCAGGTCAAACTGCGCAAATCGAACACGCCGAGCGCCCGGGCAGCTTGCTCCAGGCAGAAGCGCCGGCCTTCATTGGCAGTGACCGGCGTCGTATCGACCCAATCGGGCAGCACCCGCTCGCGCAGGTCATACACGCGGTGGAAGTTGATTCGCTCAGCCACCATCAAGTCGCCGGTTGCGAACAGCGCCTCCAGGGCCATCTTGGGCGGCTGCCAGTCAAACCAAGGACCGCGCTTGGGACCGGCGGTTTCGAAATCGGCGACGCGCAGCCCACCTTCGGCGCGGATCCGCGCCAGGGTTTCGTCGGCCAGGGCGCGGTTGCCGTCGTTGCTCAGCCACTTGCTGAAGCCGGCGCTGATCCGCCAGCGGTGATAACGGTAGTGGTTCAACGAAATAATGCTGGCGGCATGGCCCCAGCCTTCATAGAGCTGGCGCTCGCCGGGAGTGTAGATGAGCCTGTCGAAATCGGCCGTGTTGTAGGAACCAAAGCGCGACCACAGGCTGACATAGTGGGCACGGTTGACCACGTGCAGGGTGTCGATCTGCACAAAGCCGAGCGCCTCCACCAGGTCAACG
>JAYRNN010000057.1:0-12098 GCA_041912175.1 Anaerolineales bacterium
ATGGGCTTTCGCGATTCCAATCAAGATTTATTTGGATTTGTGCACATGGCGCCGGAGCGCGCCCGCCAGCGCATCCTCGACCTGGCCGCCACCCAGCTCCCCTCCGGCGGGGCATACCACCAATACCAGCCGCTCACCAAGCGTGGCAATAATGACGTTGGCAGCAACTTCAATGACGACCCGCTCTGGCTGATCTTGGGCGTCTCGGCTTACATCCGAGAAACCGGCGATTGGAGCATCCTATCCGAGCCGACCGCTTATGACAACCAAGCCGGCAGCGAGACGCCGCTCTTCGAGCATTTGCAGCGCAGCCTGCAGTACACCCTCGAGCGCCTGGGGCCGCACGGCCTGCCGCTGATCGGCCGGGCGGATTGGAATGACTGCCTGAACTTGAACTGCTTTTCAGAGACACCCGGGCAATCCTTCCAGACCACGACCAATAAAGAGGGCAAAGTGGCCGAATCGGTCTTCATCGCCGGGCTGTTTGTGCTGGCGGCCAAGGCCATGGCGGAGATCGCCTCGAACGTTCAATCTTCAAGCTTCGACGTTCCGCCTGCAAGCGCGTATCTCGAGGCCGCCGATCGGATGGCCGAAGTAACCTATGCGCATGGCTGGGACGGGGCATGGTTCCGCCGCGCCTACGATGACTCAGGCCAACCGATAGGGTCTCAGGAGTGCCAGGAAGGCCAGATCTATATTGAACCGCAAGGGATGTGCGTGATGGCCGGCCTGGGCGTCGAGAGCGGCCAGGCAGCCCAGGCCTTGGCTTCAGTAGCTGAGCAGTTGGCTACCCCGCATGGCATCATCCTGCAGCAGCCGGCCTATTCTCGTTATTATATTAACCTGGGCGAAATCTCTTCTTATCCGTCTGGCTACAAAGAAAACGCCGGCATCTTCTGCCATACCAACCCGTGGATCATGATTTCCGAAGCCCAACTTGGCCACGGAGAACAGGCCCTGGATTACTACCTGCGCATCAACCCTTCCGCACGGGAAGCGATCTCTGATCTGCACCGCTGCGAACCGTATGTTTATGCCCAGATGATCGCTGGCCGGGACGCACCTTCGCACGGCGAGGCCAAGAACTCCTGGCTCACCGGCGCCGCGGCCTGGAATTACGTCGCCATCACGCAATGGATCCTGGGCATTCGTCCGGAGCTGGCCGGTCTCAAGATCGATCCCTGCATCCCGGCTGGCTGGGATGGTTTCCACGTCCGGCGCGTTTTCCGGGGCGCAGTTTACGAGATCCAAGTGCATAACCCTCAGCATGTAAACCACGGAATAAAGCGACTGCTCGTCGATGGGCAACCTGTCCAGGGCAATCTCCTCCCTGTGTTCGCGCCAGGCAGCCTGCACCAGATCGAAGCGTTCATGGGATGATGACATGCGAGCGTCCTTTACGATTGCCAGATCAACCCGGCTGCTCGCAACGAGCGGATCGAGCGGCCACGCATTATAGCCTCTCTTCGCTGACGGAGCAGTCCATTCCGTCGAAGCGACATTGGAAAGCTAAGGGATAAGGCTCGCATGATATCAGATTACCACGGCCTCCCGATTTACACGGTCAACAGCGTTCACCTGGAGATGGATGTGTTGGCCGAAGCCGGGCCGCGCATCGTGCGCCTGCGCCGGGCCGGCCGGGATGAGAACCTGCTTTCGGAAACGCCCAGGGTAAGCTGGCCCACCCCATATGGTGAGTTCCACCTTTGGGGCGGGCATCGTTTGTGGCATAGCCCGGAGGTAAATCCGCGCACCTATATCCCGGATGACGCGGGGCTCAGCCTGGAGCCGTTTCCAGATGGCGCGCGGCTGGTAGGCGCGCTCGAGGCGCCCACTGGCATCCGTAAGGAGTTGGAAATCTATCTCAGCGCCGACCGACCCGCAGCAACGCTCTCGCACCGCCTCGTCAACGAGGGGCCGTGGACCGTGGAGCTGGCCGCCTGGGCGATCACCCAGCTCCCGCTGGGTGGGACGATCATCCTACCCCAGCCGGACCAGTTTGGCGAAAACGAGTTCTTGCCCAACCGCAGGCTGATCCTCTGGAAATATACCCGCCTGCACGATCAGCGCCTCGAGCTCGGCGATGATTTCATCTATCTCCACGCCCAGGCCGACGCGCAAGCCGTCAAGATCGGCTATTACAATACCCACGGCTGGGTGGCTTACCGGCGGCAGGACGTGATGCTGGTAAAGCGCTTTCACAGCCCCTCCGAAGCCGCCTATGCGGATTTCGGGTGCAATGTCGAGGCTTACTGCAAGGGCCAGTTCTGCGAGTTGGAGACGCTCAGCCCGCTGGCGCGCTTAGCACCCGGCCAGGCGGTGGTTCACGTTGAAGAGTGGGAAATTACAGATCTACCGATGGAGATAGAAACATGACTGAGCTCGAGCAATTCCGCGCTAATAAAGATCATTTCTTCGCCCATGATCCCCAGAGCCCACTAACGCGCGCTCAAAAACGCGCCTTCAAGGGGTTGCGCTATTTTCCTGAGAATGAGTCGCTGCGCCTGGATGTCAGACTGGAGCGCCTGGAAGGCGAGCGCGAAATCTACGTCCCCACTTCCACCGGCGATTTCCAGGCTTACCAACGTTACGGCGTCTTCCAATTCGTCGTCGATGGCCAGCCAGCCCAACTGACCATTTACACGAATGAGTATGGTTTTTTCCTGCCCTTTGTGGATAGCCAGTCCGGCCAGGAAACCTACCCGGCCGGCCGTTACCTCGAACCCGAAGCATTGCAAGACGATCACTTCCTGGTAGATTTCAACTACGCTTACAACCCTTACTGCGCCTACAACGACCAGTGGTCGTGCCCGATCACTCCCGCCGAAAACCGGCTCAAAATTCCCATCCGGGCAGGCGAAAAGGTATTTCTAGAATGAGAAACCGCTCTTATCTCCCAGGCTTAATCATCGCGGCTGTGACGCCGGTGGCTGCGCGGCTCCACAAAGCGCCACGATGATCCCGGGCTAAATTCATCTATCAAGGTTTTTAAGTCTTCAGCCACCAGATCCCGGTACATTCCGGTAGGAACACATCCCCATGCTCCTCCCGCAGCTTCGAGACTATTTCATCTCCAAAGAAGAAGCGGGCGGACGATTCGGCCTCCGCCTGGCTGTGGAAGCAGTAGTCCGTGCGGATCCAGCGCCGCTGGAAGCCCTGCTTGGCTAGTGCGTCATAGTATTGATGCAGGTGCTCCGGCGGTGTAGGCTGCTCGAAGCCAGTGCCCAGAGTCTCCAGCAGGATAATCATCCCTGCAGGCCGGATCACCCGGCGCATCTCGTTCAACGCCAACGCCAGCTCACGCTGCCAGGTCTCGGGGTGGTCGACCACCACGTAGCACAGGCTCCAGCCAGAGAGAGCCACATCCGCTGCGCCGTCACAAAGCGCCATAAGGCGATGGTCGCTGACAACCACCGACCAATTCAACGCTCCACTTTTTACCAACTTTTCGGCCGCCGCCTTTAGCATGTGGGAAGACAGATCAAAGGCATAAATGCGGCTGACAATGGGAGCCAGCATGCAGGTCAGCCTACCGGTGCCGGCGCCAAATTCCGCAATGGTCAGGCCTGCAAACGGGACGATCTGGTTGAGCGCGGGGAAGATGTTCTGCTGGTAATCCTCCCGCGAGACCAGCAAATCATATTGGGCAGCCTGCTCACGGTAAATATCCTGATGGTCTGTCATACGCGACTCGTTCTCGATGCCGGTTTACCCGCCAAATGGGGATCAATCCTTCAATTCACCGGAATCGAGCATTTTCATAATCCGGTCGAGATAAGTCCGGTCGCGGTCGGGAACCTCGGGGATAATGCGCGAGGCTTCCTCGAAGAAATGACGGCGACCGCGTCTCATCTTCTGCCCCTCGGCAGTGTGCATGTCCAGCGCATAGTCAGGGATGACCGGCAGCAGTTTGCCTGACTTGCTGGCGTGATTGATCCAATTAATCATTTCGTCGGATGAGCGGTCCTTATTGCAGGAGCAAAGATATCGTACGGCATGAATGGCATAGAGCTTGCGTTCGCCCGTGGCGCGGTCGCATGCATCGGTCATCGCGAAAAGGCTCTGAATCAACACAGGCGCAAGGGGTTCGCCGAAGCCAATGTCCTCCACGGAAATCACTTTCAAACGATACCAGAGGTAATCCTCCATGGCCGGGCTGGTGAGGATCATTTCATACGCCAGGAGCGCAGCATTTTCAGTGTTGCCGCGGCGGATCTCCTTCTGCAATGCCGAAATGACATGGTCAGCTTGAAAACCGTTAACGGTTTTAACATCCACCCAGGGGTCACGATTGGGATGAGACATTTTTATTCTCCTTGAATAGTGATAGATAATCATAAATGATTCCCGCAAAGATGGCAACCGTCACAGGGAGACTGGAAAGCTCCACCCATTCGTCGGGCGCGTGCGGGTTTCCGCCGGTTGGGCCGAAACCGCACAGGGTCGGGATGCCAGCGCCGATCAGCATGTACCCCTCGTTGGCAGGTCTTGCGCCGGCGGTTTCCCAGCGCCTGCCGGTTAATTTTTCAGTATAGTCTTGGGCCAGCCGCGCGAGGGGGTGATTCTGTGGGATGGATGCTCCGGGAATATCCACTAAAACTTCCATGGTAAAGGTGATCCGGGGACGTCCTCTTTCCACGTCACGAATCGCCTCCCGGACTCGTTCGAGTATCTCGGCCGGCGACTGCCCGGGCAGCAGGCGGATATCTACGATGGCTGTTGCTGAATCTGGAACGACACTAGGATAACTGCCTCCCTGAAAGATCGTGCCAGGGGTGACGGTAAAACCCAGGTGCTCGAAACCGGGTGGAAGCGCTGCTGGTATGTCCAACGATTCGAGCCGGAGCAGCAAGTCGGCCATGGCTGTCACTGCATTGGCGCCTAGACGATGGTTATGCCACTCCGCCAGCCCTGCATGGATCGACTGGCCTTCAGCCTTCAACGCCAACCGCACCAATCCGCGATGCCCGATGCAGACGATATCGCTGGTGTAGGCATAGATCGCGCCAAGAGCCTGCAGCATGCCTGAGTCAAGCAGGCGCCGCACCCCCAGCGGGCTGCACGCGCCTGATTCCTCATCCACAACGCCGGCGACCACGACCTGCTGGCTCGCCGGGTCGATCAGCCTGAGTTCACGCATCAGCGCGAGGGTGTACAGTCCACAAGCGATTCCCGCTTTGTTGTCCGCTGCGCCTCGCCCGATCATGCGACCAGCTTTTATCTCGGCATCAAAAGGCGGAGAAGACCAGCCCGCCGGGCTTCCTTCCGACACCGTATCCATGTGGGCGATCAGCGCAAACCGGTCGGCGCCTTCGCCGTAACCGACCAATATGTTCGGGCGCTCAGGCTGGCGCGCCACCAAGCGGGATTCCAACCCCAGCTTGCTCACTTCCTGTTCGATACGGGCAACCAGCGGCGCCTCTGTGTCGCGCCCGTTGACGGTAGGTATGCGTACCAGGTCGCGCAGGAAGGCTACGAGATCAGCCTCGTATCGAGTGGCAGCAGAAAGCATCGCAGACAGCTCGCGAGTCATCGCAATCCATCCTCCATGAGTTGAATGAAGCGCTCCTGATCCACTTCAAGAATAATCTCGGTGTTGGGCGGATTCTGTGTGCTGCCGTACCAATCCACGACTGTCTGGCCACGAGTCTGGGTCCCATGGAGCTCAATGGAAACAAATCGTTTCTCGGAAATTTTTACGATTTCTGGTTCAACCGCAACAGCCAACGCCAGTCCATCCGGCGCGAAGAGCATATCCTGCCCATCGTATTCCCTGATGAAGGACAGAGCTTTCTGGTTGGTATCATGGAAGAATCTCGCGCGAGGGGTTCCCAAGCCAAAAAATCGATCCAGCACTTCACGGGTGAAGACGTGGCCCAGTGTCGTTTCCCAGGAGATCAAGGTGAGCATAGGCCAGGAGGAAAAAACGATGTGCGCCGCTTCTGGGTCGGTGTAAATGTTAAATTCCGCCGTGACTGTGCTGGTGTTTCCCCTGCCGTGGATCGCGCCGCCCATGATCACCAGGCGCTTGTATTTCGAGGGTAGGCGGGGATCGATCATGAGGGCCGACGCCAGATTGGTGAGCGGTCCAATGGCCGCCAGCGTGAGCTGGCCGGGATTCTCGTCGGCCAGACGGATCAGCGCATGGACTGCATGCTCGGATTGAGCCGTTTTTTTTGAAGCGGGGATCCCGCAATCCCCAAGCCCGTCTTCACCATGCACATGGGTGGCTTCCAGGCAACGATTGACCAGTGGCCGGTCGCAGCCACGATACACGGGGATGTCCTTGCCCGCGGCATCCAAAATCTTCAAGGCATTGGCAGTTGTCAGGTCAAGACCAACGTTGCCATTTACAGTGGTGATAGCCTCTATTTCTACACCGGGGTAGGCGAGTGCTAGCAGGATAGCATGGGCGTCATCCACGCCAGGATCGGTATCGATAATAATTTTTTTCATTCGTTAACCCTCCCGGTTTTGGATGCGTTTCATGAGTTCGGAGTGTTGATGTTCGAGATCAAGACGAGCAGCTTTGAAATCCACCGTGAGCCAACGGCCGTCGCTGAAGAGCCAGCGGCCATCCACCATCACGTCGCGCACATGCTGCCCGGTAACAGAATAGACCAATGCGGTGTAGATATCCTGCCCACCCATCGGCGACCAGCCGATCTCATCCAAATCAAGGGCAATCAAATCCGCCTTCTTGCCGATTTCAAGCGAGCCGATTTCCTTTTCCATGCCCAGCGCGCGCGCCCCCCCGAGGGTGGCCATATCCAGAATGGTTCGGGTGGAGATGGTCGCCGGGTCGCGTTTGAGCAACGCCATCAATTTACCGGTGAGAGTCATCTCCTTGAACATATCGTAGCTGTTATTATTGGTCACGTTATCCGTGCCAAGGGCAACGTTGACGCCGGCATTCAGCATCTCCACCAAAGGCGGAACGCCGGCAGCGTTCCGCATGGCTGAGGAGGGGGCGAACACCACGGTAAAAGGTGTATGAGCTATCGTGGAGAAATCCTCGGGCTGGAGGGTGATACAGTGGGCGGCCAGGATGGGGTGCGCAAGAAACCCCATCCGCTTGAGCTGCTGGATCCCAGAACAGCCGTATTTTTCCTGGCAATAGACATCCTCCTCATCGCCCGTTCCGAAGTGGGTATGAAAGCCTGTGTGATGCCTCACCGCCAGGTCCAACTCGAGCTGCATGGCGGTTTCGCTGTTATCCACAAAGAAAGCATGCGGTCCCACCCAGCCGTGTAATAGCGGATCATCCTTCAGCGATTCGAGAAAGGCAGTGGCGGCAGCCAGCTCCCGTTGGCGGGCGTCCTCCTTCCCTAATTCGACGATACCATATGCAAGCGAGGCGCGCAATCCGCTGCGCCGCACCTCGGGGACGATCTGGTGCATCCAGAAATACTGGTCGGCAAAGCACGTGGTCCCGGTACGGACCATCTCGGCGCAGGAGACCGCCACCGCGGCGGGAATCATTCCGGGGTCCATCGCCAGTTCCAACACGCGGATGGTATTGTACCATCCCTCCATAGTGAACAGCGTATGCCCTTCCACATGCCCGCGGAAAAGGGTCATAGGTGTGTGTGTGTGGGTATTGATCAGACCGGGCATCACCAGGCGGTGCTTGAGATCGACCGTCTCGGCGAACTTTCTGCGGCTGTCCAGGTTCTTTTGCAAGCCTATGTCGGTGATGCGGCTATCCTCAACGACGATATAACCCTCCTTCAACATTGTATCCTTCGAATCCAGGGCGACCACCCAATCGCTTTTAAGCAGCATGTTACTCATTCATTCTTCTCCATTGATCACTTGTTTCAAGGATATCACCTCCGTGCCTTTGCATACAGGAAACGTCACTATTAACCTGTCATCCACCAGTTGATTGCAATAAACAAGGATGCTACAATTATTATACAGTTAATGCTCACATATTATCTAATCAATGCGAACAATCAGCTCACTTACACCGACACATTCGAGTCTGGAGGACCCTCATGGAATGGCACATCAAGTGTGATGCGAAGGACATTTCCCGATATATCTTCTGCCCGGGCGACCAGAAGCGGGCCCAAAAAATCGCCGACCAGCTAGACCATTCCCGCCTGGTGACTGAGAGCCGGGGATACACTGTTTATTCGGGGGAGTATAAAGGTGTCTTTATGACCGCCTGCGGGACCGGCATGGGTGGACCGGCGGTCGCCATCGGGGTGGAGGAGCTGGCCCATCTGGGTGGGGATACGTTCATCCGCGTAGGGTCATGCGGCGTCTTCCAAGAAGGGCAGAAGCCCGGCGACGTGATCGCCGCCAGCGGGACGGTGCGAGCCGGCGGGACAAGTATGTCCTACCTGCCGGCTATCTTCCCAGCCGTCCCCACCTTTTCCGTGCTGCGTTCGCTGGTGGAAGCAGGCGAAGAGTTGAGGATTCCCTTAACCGTTGGCTTGGGCATTGCGGGAGATGCCTTCTACGCGCCTCGCGACGATACGCAAACGCAGCACATGAAATCCGCCGGACTGGTCTTCGCTGAGATGGAGAGCGATACTCTGTTTATCGTCGGTGCGGTGCGCGGTTGGCGGACGGGCGCCATCTTCACTTCCGACGGCGCAGCGGGGGTAATCAAGCCTGAGTGGGGTGAGGAGGATTTCCGCCGCGGCGAGATGAATGCGATCAAGATCGCCCTGCATGCCATGTGGAAGATAGCCCAGGCGGATTTCGAAAATAAATGAAATGATTCAGTGAAATAAATAATCCCCTCGTAGATCATGGAGGGGATTTTTGAGCTTGAGACAACAACTTCGGGTCATAAGGGCCGGGGCGGCCATTGACGTGCATGAAACGGTTCGTAGCGACGAACAAAAGCAGGAGCGCGATCAGGGCGCTGCCGAGCTCGCGCGGGATGCCGGAGAGGATCTGCAAACCCACGATAGAACCGGTGCGCAGGCCGCCTAATAGTATGGCGAAAAGCACCACGCCGGCAGGATGCAGTTGCCCGGCGAAGGCGACGATCAACCCGTCAAAATCGTTCACAGCAGAAAACGTGGTCACGAAATGATAATGCACCCCGAGGACTTCAATCCCTCCTGCCAACCCCGCTAATGCCCCGCTGAGGAGCATGGTCAGCAAAGCAGGACGGTGAATAGGCATGCCGGCATACTTCGCAAAACGTGGGGCGGCTCCGCTGTTGCGCATCTCCAGGCCTGGTACGGTGCGCCAGAGCAGGATATAAACAAAAAGCGCCGCCGCCAGCGCGATGAGGAATCCCACGGTCAGCTTGGTGCTCGGCAGGAGAGGCGAAAGCCGCGCGCTGACAGCTACTCCCGGCAAGCGGACCAACCCCACCAGAACCGAGGCGATAGGGTTGAGAAACAACGTGACAAGAATCTCGTTGACGCCGATGTAATGCTTGAGCAATCCGGGAATCAGGCCCCACAGCCCGCCGAAAATCGCCGCACCCAGTAAAGCAGCAACAGCATGGAGGCCGGCTGACAGCGACAAGGATCCGGCCACCCAATTGGCTGCTGCTGCCCCAAATAACATTTGCCCCACCTGCCCGACCGAAAAGAACCCGCCACGCAGCGCCACGGCAGCCGACAGACCGGTGAGGATCAATGGTGTAGCGAACTGGAATGCAGTGATCAATGCGCAACGCCCGGGACCCGATTTGCAGCCAAACCCCGCGTTGAAAAGATTGGCATAAGTTTTTAGTGGATTCTCGCCGGCTGCCATGATCAACAATGCTCCGACCATCAAACTCAGAAGGACCGGAAGCATCAGCCAGGCAAAACGTTTTAAAGACCGGGCAAACGAAGATGTAATTGCCGGGGACATACGAATTCAGCCAAGGACATGATGCACTTATACGGTTCGAGTGCGGCGATGCAGATGGTTGGGCTTGGTTTGCATGAAGCCACTGGCCAGAGCCGCCGAGGAATAACGGGACGCTTTTTCCTGTACTTTCGCATCCAAATCTGACCGGCGTACAAGGTAACCGGTGACTCGGACGAATTCAGAGTTGGCGCTGCCGATGGAAAGATTGCGCGTCCCCTGCGCGTGCGCCCCACGGATGATGTCTAACACAGCCCGGGGATTGGCTGCCGCAGTTTGGTCAAACTCGAGGATGGTACTGGTTCCGCCCAACAACTGGCGATGCGTCGGCGCCTCGGCCAAGAGATGGGCATAGAGCTCCGGCTCTTCACCAGAAGGAACGCGCGAGGAAGGGGTGATGCCCACGTCAGTGCTGATGCCCACTTGAGCATGATAACAGGCATGCCCGGAAGTACCGCCACAGTGGGGTACGGGGTTCTCTCGAATCAGGTCGCCGACGCGATTTGCAATCCTGTCAGCGAGAGCATTGGCTTCAGGGGCATGTCCGTATCGCAGGTTTGGTCTCCCGCTGTGCGCCAGGGTTTCATTCACTGCCTCCGCAAGACCAAAGATTGCCGTATAGGCAGTAAATTTCTCGCGCTGCAGGAAACCTTCATCAATCCAATAGTTGTTTTCAAACCACTGGATGTCATCGACCAGGAAGGATACCCGGCTGGCAGTGACTTCGGATGCTTTCGCGACCACATGAGGCAAGACGCGCTCGAGCAGGTCCACCTCGCTTCCGTCGGAAAGGCGCGCAACCTCTTGCAGGTTGATGCGCACGAGCGTGTAAATCCCGCCGCCGATCCTCATACTGTTATAACAACTGGCTATGGCGTAATCATCCCCCCAATCCGCAAGCATCATGCGATGGTTGAGGAAATAAGGCTTGGTCAACTCCAGCGCGTTCCGGACCGCCTGCAGGGCAAAGTCATCGGAGGTGATCTCCGGGTCGTATCGCAAGGTGAGGTTGGTGATGGTACGCAGTTCGCGATCCACATCCAGGAGCAGCCGGCCGGTGATCGTCTCCCGTGGACCGAGGTTGGCGTGCACAAAAGCGCTGGGGTTGAAGCGGTCCACCAGCATCCAGAAATGCTTTAAAATGCTGCGTGCGACATCCGCCGGGACGGAGTCTATATAAGGCTCGAGCAACTCATCCAGTCGTCCGATAAAGACCGGCAGGCCGGCGCAGGGCACATACTTATAGGCGGTAAGCAGAGAGGTTGTGGCATCGAAAAGGTCGCCCGCCGGAGGCAATTCCAGAAAGGAAGAGCCATTCCGTAACAGCCGCGCATAATCGGGGGCTACATAACGCGGATGGTAAGGCGCGGCTCCCTCGCTGATCAGGCAGATGGAACCGGTGTCGATCAATTCACGCGCTTCAGGTGAAACTGGTGGATAGGGAAGCGTGTTTACCGCCGCTGCAGCCAGTGTGTCACGCTTCTGTTCGTAGATGGAATCTTTCGCATACAACACCTGGCGGATGAAAGCCTGATATTCCTCCAAACGGTCAGGAGTCAGTCCCTTTTCAATATCCTCGAAGGGCATGAACGGCGAGAGTTCTAGAGTTTTCTGTCTTTCCATGGTCGCTCACTTTCTCACAAAGAACGTTCGACTTGTTTGAGGCCTGCTTGCAAGGCAGCATTGACCATTTGGTCCATTACTTCATCCGAAGGTGAAGCCCACGTCTCCGCCTGGCCGGATGTACCATGCGGACGGAAGCGAAGGAATTTTAAACGAATCTGCGGGTCTATGTCCACAAGCAGGGAGGCTGTAGCGGCGGCGCTTGCCTCCGAGTCGGTATAGCCCGGCGCCACAACCTGTTGAACAGTATACAATTTTCCCATCCCATGGAGAAATCGGATGGTCTCCAACGTCGGTAAAAGTCCGCCGCCGGTGAGGGCTTGATACCGCTGCGAATCTGGGTCTTTCAGGTCAATGATGGTCATATCCAGAGTCTTCAACAACGGACGGTACGCCTCCGGGCCGGCGAAGCCATTCGTCTCGATCAAGGTAGTCAGCGGCGAGAATTTCTTGACGAGCGTAAAGAATTCGATCATGAAATCCACCTGCAGCATGGGTTCGCCGCCTGAAAGAGTCACGCCTGAAATAAAACTTGAGCAGGGCATGATTTCACCCCATACCTCTGCGGCGGACATCGAAACCACACGCGGCGAACTGTTGTTGGGACAGGTGTGAATGCAAGTATCGCATTCCGTGCATAGACTGGC
>JAYRNN010000058.1:0-1679 GCA_041912175.1 Anaerolineales bacterium
GTTGGGCCCGACCACGCCGATGCGCTGGCCGTGAACGTGCAGCGTGGTTGGGTCAACGAAGGACTTGAAACCGGCGAGCTTGAGGTGAGTCAGGCGCAATTGGGCAGCACTTCTTTAGGGTTGTATAATTCAGCTTAAACCACAGCGATTTATACGGGACACACCATGCCAAGTCAACCCAGCCAGACCCTGGAAACCTTCGATAACCCCAACCCCGGACGCGATTTCCACATCCACATGGAAATCCCGGAATTTACCTGCCTGTGCCCTAAGACCGGACAGCCGGATTTCGCCACCTTGCACCTGGATTACATCGCCGACCGGAAATGCGTGGAACTGAAGAGCCTCAAGCTCTACATCTGGTCGTTCCGCGACCAGGGCGCCTTTCACGAAGCCGTCACCAACCGCATTCTGGACGATCTTGTAGCGGCTACGCAGCCGCGTTTCATGCGCATTACCGCCAAGTTTTACGTACGTGGCGGCATTTTCACCAACGTTATCGCCGAACACCGCAAGCCGGGCTGGCAACCATTGCCCTACGTTGAACTCGGCCAGTTCGAGTCCCAGTCCAACACCCGGGGCTGAATCATGAAAATTCTTCTGCTCGTTGCCGTACTAGGCCTCGTCCTGCTGCTATTCCGCTCAGTCAGCATGGCAGGACAACTGCCGCAATTGGGGCAAGCGGCACCGGATTTCTCGCTGCCAGACCAGAATGGCAAGACGCATCGCCTCTCCGACTACGCGGGCCAGTGGCTGGTACTATATTTCTACCCCAAAGATGACACTCCGGGCTGCACCAAGGAGGCCTGCAGTTTCCGTGACGATTTGCAGCAACTGGAAAAACTGGGCGCCAAGGTGGTCGGCATCAGCGTTGACGACACCGACTCCCATGCGAAATTCGCCGCCAAGTACCATTTGCCCTTCCCTTTGCTCGCCGACAATGACGCCAAGGTGGCCGAAAACTACGGCGCTCTGAATAATCTCCTCGTGATCAAAATTGCCAGACGCTATACTTTCCTCATCGATCCACAGGGCAAAATCGCCAAAAACTATCTGAGCATCGATACCTCGCGCCACTCCCTGGAAATCATCGAGGATTTAAAGCGCCTGACCAAGCAGTAACCAACGTATTCGGGCGTTCAAGCCTAAAAATCGTTGACAAGAAGTCGGAGCATCTTTAAGATGCGGCTTCTTTTTCGGGGGTATAGCTCAGCTGGGAGAGCGCTTGCATGGCATGCAAGAGGTCAGCGGTTCGATCCCGCTTACCTCCACCAGAAAAAGACAGGTCATTGTCCCCATCGTCTAGAGGCCTAGGACATTACCCTTTCACGGTAAGTACCGGGGTTCGAATCCCCGTGGGGACGCCAAACAAAAAAGGGCTGGTTCATCGGAACCAGCCCTTTTTTTCACTTCGTACAACTCCATACAAAACAATTCCTCCACCATGCCCATGGGTACTGGCCAGAGATCATCACCGGCATCAATCATTGAATATATTTATCGGTATATTGAAAACAATCAATTGGAACTATAGTTAATCCTTCCCTACAATGCGCTCCGTTGTCTGTTTACTCACCAACCAATAAGGAGCAAGTCATGGCTACATCTTTGATCAATACCCAGGTTCAACCATTCAAGGCCCAAGCTTTCCACAACGGCCAGTTCGTCGAAGTCACCGA
>JAYRNN010000059.1:0-2085 GCA_041912175.1 Anaerolineales bacterium
ACAACGCCGCCGCAAACATCGTAAAAGCGCGGCACCAGGTTAATAATCGTGGTCTTTCCAGCGCCGGTCGGGCCGACAATTGCAACGGTCTGACCCGGCTCAACGGTGAAATTCATGTCGGTTAAAACTGGCAGATCAACACGGTAGGAGGCGCAGACATTCTCGAACGCTACCGCGCCTTGGATGGATGGCATATCGATCGCGCCGGGCAGGTTGACTATTTCGGGTTCGACATCCATCAAATTGAAGATCCGCTCGCCGCCGGCAATAGCATTCTGCAGATTCGTCCACAAAATAGCAATCTGCTGAATAGGCTGATTAAAACGCTGAACATAGGCTACGAAGGTAATTACCAGGCCCAATGAAACCACTGTCCCAAAGAAGGTTCCGCCGGTCAGTATGGCCATACCACCCACCCCAGCCACAATCGCCAGGGCGACATAACCGAGCGCTTCCAGGGTAGGGGCCAGGGCGCTGGTGTAGGCCACTGCGCGCACATTCGCATCGCGGTTGGCGGCGTTCGTAACGCGGAAGTTTTCGATGTTCTCATCCGCGCGGTTGAATGCCTGGACTTCGCGCACAGCGGAGATGCTTTCCTGCAGTTCAGCGTTAACGTTGCCAATGCGCTCGCGCGCCTTGCGGAACGCTTTGCGTGCTTGACCAGAAAACCATACCGTAGCGACAATCATCAATGGGACAACGATAAGGCTTAGCAATGCAAAAGGCAGGCTTAATCGCACCATATTGTAGGAAACCCAGGACAGCAATAAAATGCCGCTGAAGACGTTGAGTAACGCAAAGCTGATCGCCTGCTGGATAGTCTCCGAGTCGTTGGTGATGCGGCTCATCAGGTCGCCAGCTTCATGATCGCCATAGTAACCCAGGGATAAGCGCAGCAAGTGCTGGTAAAGATCTTCGCGGAGATCGCGCAGGACATGATTGCCTGCCCAGGCCATGGTAAAGAAAGATAGCCCTGTCATCACCGCGCCGATGACAAACAAGGCTAGGATGATCAGCACCAGTTCCCCCAAGCCCGCAATGCGCTGTGCCTGGGTTTGAGCGCCGGTGGCATCTGGGGGGCGGGTGGCCCCGGTAATGCCCATCGCGCCCAATATAATCCGCTGGGTAAAGGTTTCAGGCTGCTTGCCTGCGGAGAGCCAGCAGTTGCTCGCCGCTGTGGAAGCGCCATCCTCGCCTAGAAAACCGGAAAAAGTCCGTTCGGCAATCGGCGTCAGGTAGCAATCGGTTGCCTGCCCGAGCAGATCGGGGACAGTTACCTGTGTCCAGGTTGAGACGATAACAAACAACAATACAATCACTAGAGCAAACCAAAATGGTTTGAAGTAATGGCCAAAGCGAGAGAGGGTGCTGCTGACGTTCTTTGGCTTGAGAACATCCTGGCTCATGATACGGCGCATGCCGTCTGGTCCACCAAACATAAGTTAACTCCTAAAGAAAAACAATCAAATAAGCAGTTTGTTAAGCGCTCAAGGCATCCGGCAGGGCAGCTTCGAGCTGGGGGGCTGCCACGGCTGCATCGCCAACCAGCTGGGAATTGTAGATTTCAGCATAGATCGGGCTATCTTCCATCAGCTCGGCATGCGTTCCGCTTGCCACGATCTGCCCTTTGTCCAGGATCAAAATCTGATCGGCGTGGCGCACGGTGCTGATCCGTTGGGCAATGACAAAACTGGTGCGTCCCTTCATCAAGTTATCCAGAGCACGTTGAATCTGCGCTTCTGTTGACAGGTCGACGCTGCTGGTCGAATCATCTAAGATTAGGATTCGTGGATCGAGCAAGAGGGCGCGGGCGATAGCAATGCGCTGTTTCTGGCCTCCGCTCAGGGTAGCGCCGCGCTCGCCCACCGGGGTATCATATCCGTCCGGAAACGACATAATGAACTCGTGAGCAGCCGCAGCCTCAGCGGCGGCGATGACTTGCTCCAGAGTGGCATCCGTCTTGCCAAAGGCGATATTGTCGCGGATTGTGCCGGAGAAAAGCGTGGTCTCTTGCAAGACAATTCCGATTTGGCTGCGCAGTGATTCCAGCGTGATCTGGCGCAAGTCCTGACCATCGATCTGCAC
>JAYRNN010000060.1:0-1909 GCA_041912175.1 Anaerolineales bacterium
GATCATGGAATTCAATATATCAGTATAAATTCCAGAACAAACGAAGAAGGCGGGAACAATTAAATTAATTGTCTTTGCCCCGAAGGAAATTATCAACGTGCGAGCGCTAACGCACGTGATCGAGAACACGCTGGACGAGGTGGCGGCGGATATCCAGGCCGATTTCAACGTGACGACGCACACCTGGAAGCACCGGCCAGCGTTTTATATCCGTAGCTTTACCGGTAAGCGTGAGATTTATACGACGGATGCGATTTACAGTTATGTTTCGCACGGGACGCAGGCGCACGTGATCAGGCCAAGGAATGCGAGGAGGTTACACTTCTTCAGGACCGGGTTCCGGGCGAAGAGCAGGCCGGGCTATATCGGGGCGAACCAGGGCGCGGCGGCCAGCAGTGATGAGACGTTCGCCAGGGTTGTGCATCATCCGGGGAATGCGGCGCGTGGGTATGACGAGGCGATCGGTTGGTATACGATCTCAGGTTAGATGTTGAGAGAAATTGCTATGACCTGGTTCAATCCGAGGCGGTGCATTCAGAGTTCGGCCCATCTTTGGAATTGATTACAACGACTGAAGCCGGGCAGGTGGGGGCATTTATCGAGCATCTTCAGCAAAAGCTGGACGAGAAGCTAGAAAACGGTTATGCTCCAGATGCGCCAACCCTGAACGATTTTACTGGGGAGTAAAATGAGCCAAGTCCGCGATTACCAAATGGGGCTGTTTGGCCTGGACGTCGGGAAAATTACGAATGTTGCGAAGGTCGCTCAACGCAGCCCGTTTCGTTATCCAGGGGGGAAAACCTGGCTGGTCCCATTTGTCCTTCAATGGTTGATAAAAATGCCGGCTCGTCCGAGCGAGTTTTTTGAGCCGTTTGCGGGTGGGGCGATTGTTGGTTTGACGGTTGCATTTGAAAAGCTGGCGGAGCACGTGACGCTGATCGAGCTGGACGAGCAAGTTGCAGCGGTGTGGAAGACAATTCTATACGGAGATTATGAAGGGTTGGCCAGAAGGATCCTACACTTCGAAATGACGCCTGAAAATGTAAACGAAGCGCTTGAAGAGAACAATGTTTCTGTGGAGGAAAAGGCATTCCAGACAATCTTACGCAACCGGATTAATCGAGGCGGCATCCTGGCGCCAGGCGCCGGGCGGGTAAAACATGGAGAAAATGGTAAAGGGATTAAATCCAGATGGTATCCAGATACCCTGGCGCGGCGGATTATGAATATTGGTGAAATTAGAGAGCGGATCACATTTATTGAAGGCGATGGTTTGCAGATTTTAGAGCAAAATAAGACGCAAACATCAGCAGTGTATTTTATCGATCCGCCCTATTCGGCTGCCGGGAAAAAAGCAGGAACGCGCTTATACACTCACTTTATCCTGGATCATGAAAGTTTGTTCAACCTGGCTGAAACGCTCAAAGGCGATTTCTTAATGACGTATGATAATGCTGAAGGTGTCAAGCAAATGGCAGATCGGCATGGGTTTGTGACAGAGGCGATTGCGATGAAAAATACTCACCATGCCGAAATGACTGAGCTTTTAATCGGACGAGATTTGGGGTGGCTTTATTGACGCCGAGGTACGATAAATTAATTATGCGTAAATCATGCCGGTTGAAGTCCTCGCCGACCGGCTCAAGGTTGGCCTGACATCCCTGGCGGTTGGAGCGGCTACGAGCGGTCAAGGAAATCCGAACTCGGATGTGGCGTCCCTAAACAATACAGGCCTCTTGGGACAGATCGACCAAGCGGATCAAACCCTCGAAAGCATCCGCACCGCGATCACCCGCCTGGCGAAATAGGGCGCAAAACAATTTATGTTCTGGAATTCGTCGGATATCTCTCCGCCTCAAACCGCCTCATCCTGGAACTTTGCCAGGCTGTTGCGCATCGCCACGATGAC
>JAYRNN010000061.1:0-5127 GCA_041912175.1 Anaerolineales bacterium
CACCCACACGTGTTAATTTCCGCCCCGCCCCCTGCCTAAAAAAAAAAAAAACCTTCTCCTGGTTCGGGCCGGCCCACCCCCGACTACGCGACCTCTCCGAATAGTGTCGGCATATAGAGTGCAATCCAGCTAAAAATGATGGTTTTTGCCACCTGTGGGGCCAGTTTACAGGAGGCAGAGCCAGGTCACACAGCCCGTTTTCGGACTTAGCGCGCACGATTATAAAGAATGTGCGTCATGATAATCTGCTGGATTGGGCCAATCAGTTCTACCAATCCAGGAAAGTGGAGGGAGGTTTCACCGTACACACTGAAGTTTTACAAACAGCATTTGATGCGTTTCGTGAAATACTGCGATGCCCAGGTTCTCGGCCATTTCGAGGACATCACTCCCAACGTCGTCCGCTGGTACCTGGTCTGGCATGAGGAAACCGGTCACAATCCAGACGGCTTGCACGCTGCCTTTCGGGTGCTGCGTACCTTCCTCCTGTGGTATGAAAGCGAGGCAGAACCTGACAGCTGGACGAACCCCATCCATAAAGTGAAAGCGCCAAAGCTAGCTGTTCAACTCCTAGTGCCTGTTTGTCAACGACAATTAGATTTACCCATGGCGACAATTAGAAATGCGCATGGTGGTTGTGAATTTGCCTGCTTCCGCCGGAGCCGTCCCGCTGCGCAGAAAGGGCTGCGAAGACGAGCACCGTCAAGGGGGGCAGTTTGGGGTTTCCCCCTTGACGGCGCGCAGTCGAAGCAGCAAACTGCGCAGAGCGGGGCGGTGGAGGCGAGGAGCAGGCAGCCTGCTTCTGCTGGTGGGTCTTGCTCCAGCGATACCAGGAATATCTCATGGAGTTTCTAGTTGTCGTTGGGATGCTTCAGTGGCTCGATGGCTGTTCATCTCCTTTCCGAATTCGACAATAATACTATGGTGAACGACGCGATCGATGGCGGCTGCGGTGGTCATTGAATCTTTGAAGATTTGGTCCCATTGAGAAAAAACCAGGTTGGAAGTAATGACCACGCTGCGGCGCTCATAGCGTTCGGCTAGCAAGGTAAAGAGCACTTCCATTTCATCGCGGGATTGCTGGACATAACCGATGTCATCCAGGATCAGGACTTCGAAGCGGTCAAGGAACCGCAGCTCCTGCTCCAGCATCAGATCGCGTTTCGCTCGCAGCAGGCTGTCAACCAGCCGGTAGGTGGGGGTGAAGAACACGCGGCGGCGCTGAAGTCGAGCAATTCCTGAAGGATAAATCCGGATTGAGCATGGAAGCCCGCCGAAAACGCAGTTTTACCGGTCAGAAAGGCTATATCTTACTGACCGACCTGGCGCACAATTTGCTTGCCGATTTTGTGCATCGCGGACTGATGGGTTCATCTTTTGCAGGGTATGGCTCGAAGCGAATTGTGCGCGACCTTCTCAAGATGCCCGGAATGGTCACACTGGCGAAAAACCAGATACAAATTGATCTGCTATCTCAAAACCAATTTTCCGAGGAGTTGGCTATGTGCTTGGTAAAGTACTGTTCTGGCTGACTTGGGCGATTAGAAAACGCCTCTGTTTGCACTAAAAAATAGAAATGGCGTGTATTTGCGCAAAAATAAGGTCTGAATTTGCACTAACAACGATCTGCCCGACAAACTCGGCAATTTGCTGAAGAGTCTGGCTTGATTCCAACTTGATACCAGGGAGGCAAACACCCTTGCCTCCGTTTCTTAAATTACAGCCGTTCCGATCTTGATCGTGACTATCGCAATCTGCCAATAATTTTATGGGCTATTCGGACTGATTGTAATTTGTGGAATTGCAGCACCCGGAATGAGAGGCTCTAATTCCGGGTAAAAATTCAGGTGAATGATGTCGACCGAATCGGGACGGGGCAATAGAGCGAATACTTCACCTGTTGGGCTGATAGCCATATTTCGTATGATTGGATAATAGTACTCGGAGAGCGGAATACGCGCTACTCCCTGGACAGCGCCGTTTGCCCCAATATAGTGCACAGTCTCGTCAATCTTAAACTGTGGGTTAGTAACGACGTCATCGCGAACTAAATAAAAACTGCCATCCGGGAGCACATCCAGAATACGGAAGCTGCCGTCCTTATATGTCATGCGCGTTTCATAGGCTACGTCTCCGGCGCTGATCTTCCGCAGCGGTTGGCGTCCTAGAGTGATCTCGCGGTAGTACTTACCATTGCAGAAATAGCCTTTGGTAACGTTATCAGGGCTTGACTGGCTCTGAACGTCTGGCAGGTGAAATAGCCCAAATCCGCCGCCTAATTCTAATAAAATGCTCCCCTCGCAATCGACTGCAATACCTGTTAGACCATTATAGAGCGTGTAGTTTTCTTCTCCAATCGGAAAATCGTAGGGGATTTCTTCGCTGGCGATCAGCGTACCATCCAGAGACATGCGATGAACTCGAAATGTCAGGCCGATGATTTCAAGCAAGAACAGTTCATCTCCTTTTCTGCGCATATCGGAAACGTGGCCAATTCCTAGATCAGTGAGGTCGATGGCCTTCAAGAATTGTCCTGTTGCCTCATAATGCAATAAGCGGTCGCCAACCTGATCGGCTATCATAAGGCTGCCATCGGGTAAAACAGCAATCGCATTTGGGCCAGTAATCTCACGGTTTCCTCCACCGAAATATTGGATAGTATTATTTCCACCCACAGGTATCGTAAAAACGGTCTCGTAAATTTCGCCTGGCCCGGTTTGGATAAGAGGCGGAGTAAGAGGAGTCGGTGTTATCGTAGGCGTAGGGAGATCAGTAGGAGGAGATTTGATCGTGGGAGGCGATATCGTTACATTGATTGGGGCCTCGTAAGTCTCGGTGATTACCATCCGCGTAGCTGTGGGCGCCAGGTGTGGGGATGGCTCCATTGTCGGCAAGGCAGTGAGAGGTCTACTTTTAGGCCCGCACCCTGCCAGAAATAGTGTTACCAGCGTTAAATAATAGAAGGCTTTTATCATCTTGTATCTCTGCATACATAGAATCAAATCTATGGCCTCGTTTATGGGTAAGGGTAAGGATTCAATGGCGCATCAAGATTCGGAGGTGGATAAGGATTTGAAGGGAAATTACGAGCCCAAGAAGAGATAGAGTTTCTCAGCATGGGCATACGTACTTGAAAACATGCATTATTGTATCTGCGGGGAATATAATTCTCAATTGCTGCAATTGTTCGCGTCCTCATAATCACTCTATCAATGTTATCAACGGCAGTGGATTCGTAAACCCATATTCCCCCATCACTGGCAAAACTTATAAAGATCATCGTGTGACGTGGAGATATTGTGCAACGATTCAGAATATCTCCTTTGTGCAAATAGTCTCGAGATGGAAGTGGTGTAGAGACACTTTCCAATGAACACGTTCCCCAGTGACCTCCCTCTAACCCCCAGGCGTTGGTCACCAAGCCTGAACAATCCACGCCGCGTGAGCAACTCTCGGTCGTTTCATTAATGTCACCTGCAAAATATCCATATTCGCCCATGTAGTAATTGAAATCTTCGACGGTATCTACTCCATTCCAATCATAGGTCACCCCAGGGAGTGGGCCTGGAGTAGCAAAGTAACGCGGCTTTTGACGACCGGTACATTCATTATTCGGATCGTTGGCATGATAATAGTCAATGTTAAATGGGTTGTCTGCATATTCCGCAGCAATATCTAGAATCAAGTCGCGAGATTGGCAGTTTTCAAACGAAGACAATGATATCTGCGAATAATCGGTCTCTTTACTCACATCAGGCGGGGCTAGAATGGCTGGCAAATCGGCGCTGAAGATGAGTCTTTGGATTTCTCCACCATCTGGCCTGGTAATCAAGGCGTAAACCTCTCTATCTGGACCCACGGAAATGCTGTGAGCAACGTAGGTGTATTGTTCTGCTAAAGGAACACGAGCCATTCCTACTAAGTTCCCTGAGGAGTCATACCGATAAACCTTTTGATCAACATGGAATGCAACGTCTATGACAAATTCGTCAACTTCAACCACAAGGCTCCCGTCAGAATTGATGTGCAAGATATTGAGCCCCCCTAAATCATTGGCGACCTGCACATCAATTCGTTTGTTTCCTGCCAAGATATATCCATGTGATGCATTTTCTTCCCGCAGATCAGGGCTATAAGCCGCATAAACTTTATCTTGGAACTCAAACCCGCCGAGAACTTTTTGATCTTCATACCCAGCAGAGGAGATCAATCGAGTAACAGTTCGGTCCCCCCCAAGCTCAATCAGAAGATTCCCATCATTCCCAGAAGCAATTCCGCTCAACCCATTCTCCAGATGCAGACCTTTCGGCATGTTATATGAACTTATCATTTTACCGTCAAAAGATAGTTGCACTACCTTGGGAGGAAAAGAAGCTATATCCAAAATCCATATTGCCCTCGATGTAACTTCTAAGTCCCCTGCCCCAATAACAGCCTCGCCAATGGCAATCTTATCGAGCAAAACCCCCTTTGGACTGTAGTGAAGCAGATAGTTATCTGGCGTATCAGCAATCCAGAATGTTCCGTCAGGGGCTACGGTAAATGCAGCTGGCCCCCAAGTAAAACTATCTTGATTGTTGTTACCAGCATAGTGGATACCTTGATTTCCAATGGGTATAGTAAAAACAACCTTGTTTTTTAATACGTCGTCCTGTGAAGAAGCCAAAGTGACAAACCCTGACGATACAGCATACATGCATGCCAGGATCAAAACGAACAGAAAAGATGGAACCACAATTCTGGATTTCCTCATAACCTTCCTCCATTGCTTTCGTAATGAGATAGCTAAAACCGCAGAATAACTACCACTAAATTACGGGCCGTACTATCATATCAACATCTACCTTCTCAGATGAAAACGCCACAAACAATAACCCCACCATATAGTTATTATACCAGGGCTCGTGAAGCTTCTCACTAAGGGTGATCGTTCCAAAGCTGGTAAAAGCGTGGTTAAATGGATGTGAGGCAGTCCTACACTGCCTCACATCCTACGAACAAAGAGGCACACTGACTTGCGCCTGAACCTGATTCTACCAAAAGTTGAACCGAATGCATTTGAATACCCGAAGAAATGTCCCCAGAAAGGATGCCCTGGGATGAGATATATCCCACGGCAGGAAGTGA
>JAYRNN010000062.1:0-6806 GCA_041912175.1 Anaerolineales bacterium
CACCGGATACGAAATCTTTTTAGATGACGTTACCCTGGTCGTGGTGAAGCGGGAGCGGGCCGGCTAAAAAAGTCTTATTTCTCGGACACGGGTCCGGCCAGATCGGCCGCGATCGCCATGCTGGCCCGAATTTGCTCCAGCCAATATTCGATATTCATGTTTTCAAGGCTGTCTTCCGGGCTATGGTTGTACGGATTGATGTCTTGTTGGTGATTCTGGATTTGTAGGGCGGCGGCGAAACCCTCCTCACGGAAGGATACTTCATTCCCCCAGCACCTGCACCACCAGCTCGCGCCGCCTCGGACGGTTATCAAAATCGACAAAAATGATCTGCTGCCAGGTCCCCAGGGTCAGTCTGCGGTTCACAAACGGAACCGCCAGCGATGCTCCCAGCAGTGCAGCACGTAAGTGGCTGTGTCCATTTCCGTCTCCCCACCGTTCGTTATGTGCGTAAGGCTGGTCGACCGGTGCGATCTCTTCGAACAAGCGCTTTAAATCGCTTAATGCCCCTGACTCATACTCGATTGTTGTCAAGGCGCTTGTCGAAGAAGGGCAGAAGATGGTCGCGACGCCATCCTTGATCCCCGAATCAACCACGCAGCCCGCCGCTTGTTCGGTAATATCCACGATATCAGCGTTGCCGCGTGTGGAAAATTGGATGAAAAGAGTCTTGACCGCCATCAGCTCCCTCCATATATGCTTTAAATAGGTGGTGATAAAATTACTGGATATTCTACCAAAAATGGGTTGATATGAATATCGACATCGAACTCTACCGGCGTGACGTACGCATTGCCATCCAACCCCGCCTACGCTTGTCGGTCATCGACATCTCGCCGGAATATCCCCGCCAAACTCTGGTCTTTCTGCATGGTTTTGGCGGGCGCGCCGCCCAATGGCAATACCAACTTGACCAGTTCTCGCTGGCCAACCGGGTGATTGCCATGGATTTGCGCGGGCATGGCCTGTCCGACCAACCTGGCGGCGCCTACCGCATGGCCGAAATCCAGTCTGACCTGGAAAACTTACTGCACGCCCTGGGTATTAACCAGCCTGTGGTTTTGCTTGGCCATTCGTTCGGCGGTGCAGTCGCAGCGGCTTTCGCTGCCGTTCACCCCAGCCGCGTCAAAAGCCTGGTTCTAATCGCCTCGGCTGTGCATTACCGGCTGAACTGGCTATATCGGGTAGCCCTGCGCTTGCCTGTACCGGTCCTGCGCTTCCTGGACCCACTTGTGAGCGGGCAGGTCTCTGCACCCGCCCCGGTCTTGAAGGCCTGGTACGAAGACACTCTCTCGTATTGGGATGGTCAAGATATCTATCGTAGCCTGGCCATGCCTACACTCGTGATTCGCGGTTACCAGGATCGTGTCTTTGAAAAACCCGCTTACGATCAGGTCGCCCGGCTTATCCCCAATAGCCAAGAAATCGATGTGGGCGCATCAGGGCATATGGTCATGCTGGAGCGTAAGGAGGCCGTGAACCGGGCTATTGCGCGCTTTATTGAAGGTGAAAATCCGGCCTGGTCCAAGCCAGAGTTGGCTTTGGAAGACACCCAGCGTGTTGCTCTTCTCCAGCAGCGTCCCTGGTTGACCCGCTATGACCAGCAAGTGCCTTATACCATCGCTATCCCCCGCGTGGCTGTGCCCGGTCTGCTTCAATCGGCTGCCCGGCGTTTTCCCAGGCGCTCCGCCCTGGTCTTCAAAGATCAGCGTATTTCTTACCGCCGCTTGCAGCAAGATGCCAACCGTTTCGCCAATGCCTTACGATCGTTGGGGATTCAAAAAGGCGAGCGCGTCATTTTGATCCTGCCCAACCTCCCGCAGATGGTCATCGCCTTTTATGGGACATTGTTGGCCGGCGCGGTGGCTGTGTTTGCCTCGCCAGATGAAAAACCCACTGAGCTGGTGCAGGTCATGCGTGAATCGGGAGCGCGTATCCTGGTCACTTTGACCCAGTTTGATGAGCTCATCCATCAAATCCGCTTGCAAGATACGCCTGGCAGCGGAGTGGCATTACAACATGTCATTTTTACCCACATTGGCGATTACTTAAACCCTATCCAGCGCATGCAAATCCGCCTTTCACCGGCGCAGTATAAACGCCACCTGCTGGATATCCCGCTCGACGCCGCCATGCATGTCTTTGGCGACTTGATGCGCGCCCAAAGCAACGAGCTGCCAGAGATTGAAACCTCACCGACGGACCTGGCGGTCATTACCTATACAGGTGGAACCACAGGCCATCCAAAAGGCGTTATGCTCAGCCACCGCAACCTGATTGCCAACGCCTTGCAGACCCGTCATTGGCTGCCGGAGGCCATCGAAGGCATTGAGCGTGTCTTGAGCGTCGTACCGCTGGCGCACAGCTATGGCTTGACCGTTGGCTTGAATGTGCCGGTTGCGTTGGGAGCGACGATTTTTCTGGAGCCTGAGTTTAAGGTCGAAGAGATTCTTGAACTCATCCAACGCTACCGCCCTACCATTTTCCCGGGTGTGCCGCAGCTATTTATGGCCATCATGAACTTCCCAGGCGTGCGAAAATACGGATTAGATTCTATCCGGGTGTGCATCAGCGGTTCCGATCCACTCCCGTTGGAAGTGCTCGAGTCTTTTGAGAAACTTACCCACACTCGCCTGATCGAGGGCTATGGCCTGACTGAAGCCTCCCCGGTAACTCACATTACCCCCCTCAATGGGTTGCAGAAACCGGGCTCGATCGGCCTCCCCATCCCCTCTACCGAAGCGCGCCTGGTCGATTTGCGCCTTGGCAAACGCATCGTCCCCCCGGGGCAGATTGGTGAGCTGGCGGTGCGTGGCCCTCAGGTGATGCTAGGTTACTGGCAGGACCCCAAGGTCACGACGCGCGTGTTATCGCCAGATGGTTGGTTATTGACGGGTGACGTGGCTCACATGGATAGCGAGGGCTACTTCCGGATTATTGCCCGTAAGGATGAGATGTGGAACCCTGACCGCACAGAACGGCCTGCCTCACCGCGCGCTGTGGAAGAAGTTTTACACGAAATTCCACAGGTCAAAGATGTTGCGGTGGTTGCCATTGCCGGGCAGCCGGTCGCCTTTGTAATTCCTCGCCAGGAGCGCCCCTCCGCTGATTCGTTGATCGCCTACTGCAAGCGTCGCCTGCCGCCCGAGCTCGTCCCACGCCTGGTCATTTTTGTAGATGAATTTCCACGCTCTTTCGTCGGTAAAGTGCTGCGTCAGGAACTGGCCAAGCGACTGGAAGATAAAAGCCGTCCTGCTCCCAACTCTTCCTCCGAAAACTCATGAACGCCTATTCTGATCGCCTACCGATCCACGCCCTCCAGCAAGGCCAGGGGCCGCCGGTCATTCTGGTGCATGGCATTGCTGCCTCTGCATATGCCTGGACAAGGTTAATGGCTGATCTAGCCTTGTCCGGCTACCAGGCCTATGCTCCGGATTTGCCCGGCCATGGCGACAGTCACAAACCAAACAGCCCAGAACATTATCATATCCAGGAAATTTACACCGTCTTTGAGTCTTGGGTCGAGTCGCTTTTCCTTCCCGAAAAACCGGTTTTAATCGGCCATTCATTGGGCGGCCACCTCAGCCTGCAATACAGCTTGCGCCATCCAGGTGAGCTGTGCGGCATGGTTTTAATTGACCCTTTCTATAGCCCGCAGCAACTCTTCCCGTTCGTGCGTTGGGTGCAACGTCAAGTCGGCCGACAGGGCGCCGCGCTGCCTCGGGCTTCCACGCCTCTGCTCAAGAAAGCCAAATTCCATAACCCTTACCTGGGGCCGCCAGCGGCGCAACAATATCGCCGCCAAATCGCCCTTGATCTGGGGCGCGCCTCGCCCATGATCCTACATATCCTGCCGACTGTCCCAGACCTGACCTCCAGCTTACCGGATATAACAACCCCAACCCAGGTCGTTTGGGGATGCCGCGACCGGACTCTTTCTGCGGCTTCATTCCCGGTAATGGTTTCCCTGCTTCCCAACGCGATCGGCTTCAGGGTCGCCGGCGGCGGTCATCTGCCGCACCTCACCCAGTCCCATCTTGTCACCCCCGCCATCCTTGAATTTATAAAGCGCCTGACGTAGAATGACCGGCAGATAATATCAACCCGATGCGAGGGCGGCGTGTAGCGCCATCATCGCATTGGGTTGACAATTTTTGCTACTAATTTACACAATCTGTGTTAAATTAGTAGCGCTTCCAAAGCACCCTCGAGTACTTCAAACCCCTCCAGGAGCTGCTCTTCCGTGATAACGAGCGGGGGGATCACTAACAGCGTGTGCCAATGCGTATAGATGTACAACCCATGTTCCTGGCAGTACCTGCGAATTGCCAGCATCTCGGGGCTGCTCCCATTCCACGGCGCCAGCGGTTCTTTGGTTTTCCGATCCTTCACTAGTTCGATCACCCCGAACAGCCCAATCGAGCGCACCTCGCCCACGGCAGGATGCTGCTCGCCCAAATCGTTTAAAAGCCGGTGTAGCACCGCTCCCATTGCTGCTGCATGTTCCACCAACTGGTCTTCTTGTATCACCTGGATATTCGCCGCTGCAGCAGCCAGCGAGATCGGGTGAGCGTTGTATGTCAGCCCGCTCTGGTACACCCTTTCCTTAAAAAATGCCGCGATATCTTCCTTCATTCCCACGGCCCCCAGCGGCGCGTAAGCTGAAGTCAAGCCCTTGGCCATCGTCATCAAGTCTGGCGTTACCTGCCAGTGGTCCACCGCGAACCATTTCCCTGTCCGGCCGAAGCCGCTCATTACCTCATCCGCGATCATCAGAATTTGATGCTTGTCGCATAAAGCCCGCACCCCTTGCAAATAGCCCTCAGGGGGGATAATGATCCCATTGGTGCCGGTCACGCTCTCGATCAGCACTGCCGCGATGGTCTCAGGGCCCTCATACTGGATAATTTCTTCCAGGTGGTTCAAGTAATCTTGGCCGAACTCAGCTTCGTTGATCTCAGGGTTCATGCGGTGGAAAGTCGAGCGGTAGCGATAAGGGTCCAGGAAGTGCACCACTCCCGGCATCAGCAATGGCTCCCAGGCCGTCCGGCGTGGATCGCCTGTCAGCGCCATTGCCCCGGCCGAAGCCCCGTGATACGAGCGATAACGGGCTAGAATTTTGTGTTTTCCTGTATAGGCGCGCGCCAGCTTAACCGCGTTTTCGTTTGCATCAGCCCCGCCTAAAGTGAACAGGAATTTGTTCAAATCTCCTGGTGTGATCTCCGCAAGCAGTTTCCCAAGCACCGCTCTTGGCTTGCTTGTCATGGGAGGTCCGGCGTATGGAAGCGACCGCGCTTGCTCGATGATCGCGTTGATCACCTGCTCATTGCCGTGTCCAATATTGACGCACATCGTCATCGAATTGAAATCCAGGTAGCGTTTGCCATCTACGTCCCAAAAATATACCCCCCTGGCGTTTTTCACCGGGATAGGCGCTACCTTACCTTGAGCTGACCAGGTCCAGAAATTATGTTCTAGGCTCATTGCCAAAATTTCATCATCCGAAATTTCAAACATGGCTCCTCACAATACGCAACGCATAATCAATTGAGTTTCAGAAGCTCGCCCAACTTCGACGAACCCCGCCTCTCGGAAAATAGAGGCAATTCCCATGTATCCGGTAAAACTTTTTAGCCGCTGGCCAGCTAACTTGGGCGACTCCAAATCCAGCGGGTAGCCCTCCACGATGTTCGCTCCATGTTCCTGGGCGTACCCCAGCGCCGCTTTTAGCAGGTCTGCCATGACTCTCTGGCCGCGATATGCCTTTGCCACAAAGAAGCACACAATCGACCATACCGGCGCGTCGTCCACCCGTTTCAGGACCCGCGAGGCTTCTAATGCGGCAAATTCTTCACGTGGACCGATCGAACACCAACCGACTGGTTTGCCATCTGTATAAGCCAGCAGGCCGGGCGCCTGATCCTTCAATGTCATCTCGCGCATTGCGGCTTTCCTGCCCTCGCTTTGCAGAGTCTTGAATTCTGACCTGTTCAGCCGCCAAAACATGCACCAGCACCCTGCAAAAGCGCCGTTATGTCCGAAGAGAGCCTCCAGATCTGGCCAGCGTTCGGCCGTAGCTGGATAAACATCCAACGGTTTGATTTCTTTCGCCGGCTTTGTCATCCTGACGGCCTCCTAAATTTCTGAATTCATTACGCGAACAATTTTACCCCTTGCCAGCGTTATAATCGATTGACAATCATTTCTGAGGCTGGTAAGATTTACGCGGTGTAACGCTGGTTAAGCATCATAAAAGAAAGCGAGATAATTATGAATTTTTTCTACGAACTGTTGCTAACACTGCATAACCTTTGGCGCTGGGTCGTCTTGTTCCTGGCTATTCTGGCTGTGGTTGCTGCCTGGCGGGGTTGGTTCGGCAAGCGCGCCTGGGCTGACCGTGACCGCAAAATCGGTTCTTTTACTGCCATGGCCATGGACATACAGTTTTTGCTTGGACTGCTTTTATATATCTTTGGCGAATACGGCATCAAGGGTTTCAGCAAAGGCATGCAGTTTGTCAGCGCGAACCGGGACTATCGTTTTTTTGGTTTGGAGCACGTTTTTTATATGTTGCTGGCCGTCATCTTGGCCCACCTTGGCAGCATGCTGCCCCGTAAGGTACAGGACGCGAGCGCCAAATTCATGCGTGCAGCCATCCCCTTCTCTCTAATGCTGCTATTGATCATCATCGGCATCCCGTGGTGGCGGCCGCTCTTGCGCATCTTTGGGTTAAGCCTCCCCTGAGACAGATCGAAAATAAAAAAACTTCCAGTCCACCCTGCTGGAAGTTTTTTTATAATTAACTG
>JAYRNN010000063.1:0-4273 GCA_041912175.1 Anaerolineales bacterium
CGCCAGCGACCCAAGTAGCTACTGAACCGCCAGCTCCGGCCGCAACTGAACCGCCGGCGCCTGTGGCGACAGAACCTGTCGCTGCTGCTCCCTCCGGCGGCGCTTGCACAACCGAGCTGTGGACAGCACTGCCGGGCGGAGCTCTGGAGAAAGCGTATAACGGTGAGTTGAAGGGCAAAGTTGTAACAATGATGGGGCCCTTCACAGAAGGCGACACCGTAAAATTCGAGCAGTCGATCAAAGCCTTCGAAGAGAAGACTGGGATCGATATCCAGTATGAAGGGACCAAGGAATTCGAAGCGACAATCGGCGTGCGTGTGGACGCTGGAGACGTGCCGGATATCGTAGACTTCCCGCAGCCAGGCTTGCTGGCAGCTTTCTTCAAGCAGGGCAAATTCATCGACCCGACGACTTTCCTGCCGGCGGACTACCTGGCGCAGCAGTACAACCAGGGTTGGCTGGACATGGCGAAGATGGACGGACCGGATGGGCCTGGTGTAGGCGGCATTTGGGCGCGCTACAATGGCAAGAGCCAGGTATGGTATCCGAAGGATGATTTTGATGCGGCTGGATACAAGATACCGACCACCTGGGAAGAACTGACCGCCTTGAGCGACCAGATCGTGGCGGACGGTGACACGCCGTGGTGCGTGGGCATCGAGAGTGGTGCTGCAACCGGATGGCCAGCGACAGACTGGATGGAAGAATTCATGCTGCGCACGACCACGCCGGAGAACTATGACAAGTGGGTAAAGGGCGAGCTGAAGTTTGACTCGCCGGAAGTGCGGAATGCACTGCAGAAGCTGTCGGATCTGTGGCTGAAGGACGGCTATGTGTATGGCGGCAAGGAAGCAATCACGACGACCTTCTTTGGGGATGCGCCTGCGCCGATGTTTGAGCAGCCTCCGAAATGCTGGCTGCATAAGCAGGGGAACTTCATCACGAGCTTCTTCCCCGAAGGTGTGCAGTATGGCAAGGATTATGACTTCTTCTACCTGCCTGGGATCGACGCGCAGTATGGCGAACCCTACCTGGTAGCAGGCGATATCTATGCCATCTCGCGGGATGCTCCCGAAGTCCAGGCAGTCTTTGAGTACTTCACCAGGGGTGAATCGCTCAAGGAGTGGTTGGCAGCAAACGGGGCTCTGGCTCCGCAGAATGACACCTGCCCGGAGTGGTACACCGACCCGGCCGAACAGAAGATTGCTGGTTTGGTGAAAGCTGCTTCAACGGTGCGCTTTGACGCATCTGACTTGATGCCAGGTGCAGTTGGTTCTGGCTCGTTCTGGAAGGGCATGACTGATTACTTCAGCGGTGCAGCTGATATGGACACCGTCCTGAAAGAAATCGACGCCTCCTGGCCGAAATAACCTGAAAAAGAACAGGATAGCTCATCAAGCTATCCTGTTCTTTTAGCGCTATTTGTTCTTTCTACCTGGGACGATTCGAATCTGGATCATCCCAGGTGGATAACCTGAGGAGGATCTAATGGGCGAAATGACGGATATGGGAACCCATTCTCGGGGTTTCCTCGACTCGCTGCTCAGCCTGTTGGGGAGAATATTCATTGCGATTATCATCCCCGCAATTACTTTTGTCGTCCTTTGGCGGGGATTTATCTTTTTACGAGACAGTGACGCCCCGCAGTGGATTATCGTTATTGTGGCGATCGTATGGGGTGTGGGCGGCGTCGCTGCACTATATTTTGTGGCGAATTGGCTGGTGGAAAAACTTTCCCCAGTTTGGACGCGTCGTCTGCAGCCATTTGTTTTTGTTGGTCCAGCGGTAGCGATCCTTTTCTGGTATTTAGCGCTGCCAGTCGTGCGTACATTCATTTTGAGTCTTCAAAATGAAGATAGCTCAAAATTTGTCGGATTCAAGAATTACATTGATGTTTTTACCGAAAGGGTGATGCTTGAAGCGTTTCGCAACAATCTGTTGTGGATCCTTTTTGGGGCTACTGCATCCATTGTAATGGGTTTGCTGGTGGCATATCTGGCGGATAAAAGCCGGTTTGAGACTTTTGCAAAGGCGATGATCTTCCTGCCGATGGCTATCTCAATGGTGGGGGCGGGTGTTATCTGGAACTTTATTTACGAAGTAAAAGATATCAACAGCGCCCAAATCGGTTTGCTCAATGCCATCTGGGTCGGCTTAGGCGGCCAACCGCAGGCCTGGACCGCAAATCTACAGCCCTGGAATAACCTGTTTCTGATCTTGATTATGATCTGGCTGCAAACGGGTTATGCGATGGTGATCTTCTCGGCAGCGATAAAAGGCGTCCCAGAAGAAATCTTGGAGGCAGCACAGGTAGATGGCGCCACGGAAGGACAAGTTTTTTTCAAGATCTTAATCCCTTCCATTATGCCGGTGATTATCACCGTGGGGACGACTGTGGTCATTTTCACACTTAAGATCTTTGATGTTGTCTGGGTGATGACAGGCGGCCAGTTCAGTACCCAGGTGATCGCGACCCAGTTTTATCGTGAACTGTTCACAGCCCGAAATGCCGGCTACGGTTCTACGATCGCAATCATCCTGCTGATTGCGGTGGTACCGGTGATGATCTATAACCTGCGCCAGTTCCGTGAACAGGAGGCATTTTAATGAGCGCCAAAGAAAATGCCGGGAAACGGCAAAAAGTTACCCGCGATATTTTGATTAATGGCACCCTTGCCTTAATCGTGTTTATTTGGACCCTGCCGATTATTGGATTATTGGTCTCTTCATTTCGAGACCGGTTTGATATCCAAACATCGGGTTGGTGGAGCATTCTCCCTCATAAAGAATTCAAAATGACGGAGGAATTTCCCATTCCTGATGGATTGGATCGCAATGGCGTGATGGAGATCAGAGGCGCTAAAGGGACTTTTGAAGAATTTCGGAAAGGGATCACCAATCCGGAAGGCCAGACGATTGTTTGGGTTGGGAATAAACGCCTGGGCGTCATCCAGATCCAGGATAAGGTCTGGACGATGAACACAAAGTTTACCCTCAATAACTACCAGGAAGTCTTGGGAGGCAAGCAGTTTGAATTCAAACGGCCTGATGGAACAGTAGAGACAGTAAAGGGCAATAACCTCACGCGAGCATTCCTGAACAGCCTGGCAATCACCATCCCTGCAACACTCATCCCGATCCTCATCGCAGCCTTTGCGGCTTATGGATTTGCCTGGATGCGTTTTCCGGGGCGAAAGATCATATTTATTTCTATGATAGCTTTGTTGGTTGTCCCGCTGCAAATTGCCTTGGTTCCAATCTTACGGGATTATGTAGTTCTTAATTTGAACGGAACTTTTCTAGGCGTATGGTTAGCGCATACGGGTTTTGGCCTGGCCTTAGCCACGTATTTGCTCTATGGCTATATTTCAACACTGCCCAGAGAAATCCTGGAATCTGCCTTCATCGATGGCGCGACCCATTTTACGATTTTCAGACGTTTGGTTCTGCCGCTATCGGTGCCTGCCCTGGCTTCCTTTGCAATATTTCAATTTCTTTGGGTATGGAATGACTACCTCGTAGCATTGGTTTTCATTGGCGCCAAGCCAGATGTTCAGGTGCTTACAATGCGTATTGCCGAGCTTGTTGGGTCGCGTGGCAATGACTGGCATCTGCTTACCTCCGCTGCATTCATCTCTATGGCACTGCCGTTGTTGGTCTTCTTTAGCCTGCAGCGTTATTTTGTACGCGGGATGATGGCAGGGTCGGTTAAGGGATAATTTAATCCAGAATTCATTGCTTGGCGGACTTAAGCCAGTACATTCATTTATCAAGAATGATTGAGGGGAGGTTAAACCAAACCTCCCCTCAATTGCGAACAATGCTCACCAGTAATTTAATTCGTTTGGAGGTTACCACTTGACTCGCCTGATTTTTCCTGAAAATTTCTTGTGGGGCGCAGCTACTTCGTCCTACCAAATTGAAGGCGCCTGGAATTTGGATGGTAAGGGAGAGAGTATCTGGGATCGCTTCAGCCATAAGCCTTATATGGTCGAGAATGGCGATAACGGTGATCAGGCTGCTGACCATTATCATCGCATGCCGGATGATGTTGCTTTGATGAAAAGTCTGGGGTTGAAGGGTTATCGTTTCTCGATCTCATGGCCGCGCGTGCTTCCTGAAGGGCGCGGTACCACAAATCCACGTGGTCTGGATTTTTATGACCGTCTGGTGGATCAACTTCTGGCCGCCGGTATTCAGCCAAATGCCACCCTGAATCATTGGGATTTTCCCCAGGCTCTGCAGGAGCAAGGAGGTTGGCTAAATCGGGACA
>JAYRNN010000064.1:0-27450 GCA_041912175.1 Anaerolineales bacterium
CCTCATCGCGGCCGGTTTTCCGGTAATTGTAGAGAAGGGCTTCGAAGGGGCGGGTTTCGACGGTTGGATGGGACACTATGAGGTGGTAAATGGCTTCGATGACGCCGAACAAGTCTTTTTTGTGCAGGATTCATACAAAGGGCCGGATCTAAAAGTACCCTATGCTGAGCTTGAGAGCCAATGGCGAGCTTTCAACAATACCTATATTGTGATCTACCCGCCTGAGCGCGAGGCCGAGGTGATGTCGATCCTGGGGCCGCAGGCAGACCCAACCGCGAATTTCCAGTATGCCTTACAAAAAGCCAGCGATGAAACAACCAGCCTGAGCGGGCGCGACCTGTTTTTTGCCTGGTTCAACCGCGGCGCTAACCTGGTCGCCTTGCATGATTATCAAAACGCCGCTACTGCTTTTGATGCGGCTTTTGCCCACTATGCCAATATTCCCAAAGAGCTGCGCCCCTGGCGCATGTTGTGGTATCAGACTGGGCCTTATTTTGCCTATTATTACACCGGTCGTTTCCAAGACGTGGTCGATCTGGCGACCAGCGTTCTATCTATCGCCAACGACCCTGTTCTAGAAGAGAGCTATTACTGGCGCGGCCGGGCGCTGCTGGCCCTGGGCGATGAAAAAGGCGCCATCGCCGATTTCCAGAAGGCTGTCAAGGTGCACCCTGGTTTTATCCCCGCAGTCGAGCAGCTCAACCTGCTGGGGATCGAGGTGAAATGAGCCTGCGAATTTTGCACTTCGCCGACGCGCATATCGATATGGCCAACTACGGGCGGCATGACGCCGCCAGCGGGCTGCCTATGCGCGTGGTGGACTTCCTTAAATCGCTCGATACGATCGTCGACGCGGCGATCGCCGAGAAAGTCGACTTGGTGATTTTTGCCGGCGACGCTTATAAAGATCGCACGCCCGCCCCCACCTACCAGCGTGAGTGGGGCCGGCGCGTGATGCGACTGGCCCGCGCCGGGGTGCCGACCTTACTGCTGGTGGGCAACCACGACCTGGCGCCCGCCTTGGGCCGCGCACATGCGCTGGAGACCTTCGATACCCTGGATGTGCCGCATATCCATGTGATCGACCGCCCCAGCTTCCTGCGGCCGGATGACCTGGAAGGGTTGCCTGTGCAGGTGCTGGCGCTGCCCTGGGTATCGCGTTCTGGCTTGATGGCCAACCTGGAGCTCAGCGCCAGCGAACCTAACCAGGTATATGAGGAGTTAGAAAAACGCCTGTCCGAGCTGCTGCATAAATGGCTAGACCAGCTCGATCCGGGGCTTCCGGCCGTGCTGACCGCTCACTGCTCGGTGCAAGGCGCCAGCTATGGCGGTGAGCGCACCGTGATGTTGGGCGCCGACCTGGTGCTGCCGGCCTCCCTGGTCAAGGACCCGCGCCTGGATTACGTCGCCCTGGGGCACATCCATAAGTCGCAGAATCTCAACCCCGGCGCCCACCCGCCGGTGGTCTATCCAGGATCGATCGAGCGCGTCGATTTTGGCGAGGCCCAAGACGATAAGTATTTCATCCTGGCAGAGGTGGCGCATGGCCAGACGCGCCTGGAATGGCGCAAGTTAACCGGCATCCGCCCGTTCGTGGATCGCAGTGTGACGCTGAAAAGCGAGCACGTTGTGATGGATACGCTGCGCCAGGCGTTGCCTGCGCCGGAGGACATCCCTGGCGCCATCCTACGCCTGACGATCGATTACCCGCGCGATTATGAGCCGCTGATCGACGAGGTCTCCCTGCGCCAGTATACCGAGGCGGCTTTTGAGTTCCGCCTGGTAAAACGCCCACAAACAGATACACGCATCCGGCTGCCTGAAGATCTGGCGGTCGGCAGCCTGACGCCTCAGGAGCTGCTCGAGCTTTACTGGAGCGCCAACCACACCGACCCGGCGGATACAAAGGCCCTGAAGCAGCTCGCGGCGGAAATTACACAGGAGAGCGGGGCGTAACCTCCGGTTAGCTCGCGTAACCTGCGGTTGGTCTGTAACACTTGTGATCGGAGCGGAGGAAGTATGAGCACCAAGGAACAACTGGAAGCAGCGCTTAAGGAGGCCATGAAAGCTGGGGATGACCTGCGCAAGCGAACCCTGCGGATGGCCCTGGCGGCGATCAAATTTACCGAGATTGACAAGGGCAAGCCTATAGATGATGCGCAGACGCAGGCTATCCTGCAAAAGGAAGTCAAGTCGCGCCAGGAAGCCATTGCTGAGGCGCAACGCGCCCATCGTCCCGATTTGGAAACGGCCTCCCAGCAGGAAATCGCCGTTTTGGAGGAATTTCTGCCTCGCCAACTCTCGGCGGAGGATCTGGATACGCTGGCGCGCGCAGCCATCGCAGAAGTAGGCGCAACTTCCATCAAGGAGATGGGCGCGGTGATGAAAGCGCTTATGCCGCGCTTGCAAGGGCGAGCCAGCGGCGATCAGGCCAGCCAGGCGGTCAAACGACTGCTCGGGAGTTGAGTTGTCTGATAAGCAGTTGCAGTTGAAAGGCGAGAAGGCGTCCGGGGCGCGGTTGTACAAAAAGGCAGCCAAAAGCGCCCGCCTGTATCCGCGCATCTATTATGGCGGGCTGCTGCTGGTCGTAGCAGGGCTCTCATGGGTGGCGCTGTTGCTGCCGCTGCGCAATCAATTGCGCGTCAATTTACCCCAGGCAGGCCAGGTCGCTGAGCAGGATTACCTGTCGCCGGGCTCGCTGGTCTTTGCCAGCCAGGTCCTGACCGAGCAAAAACGCGTCGATGCTGAAAATAGCGTCCCTTTGATTTACACCACGCCCGATACCAACGTGGCTCGCCGCCAGTCTGAGGCGCTGAGGGCGGCCCTGGCGTACATAAACAGCGTGCGCGCCGATACCTATGCCACCCCCACCCAGAAATTGGAAGACCTGGCCGCCATGGACGATCTAAACTTGAGCCAGCAGTCTGCGCTGGATATCCTGGCTCTGAGCGATGCCCGCTGGCAGGCGGTTAGCCAGGAAGCCAGCGTGGCCATGGAAAGAATTATGAGCAGCATTATCCGCCCGGACGACCTGGCAGATGCCAGGGGGCGCGTTCCCCGCCAGGTCAGCCTGGCGCTCTCAGAGGCGGAGGCAGAGCTCACGGCCGAGCTGGCGGCTGCTTTTGTGGCCCCCAATACTTTTTTTAGTCAGGAATTGACCCAGACCGCCCGCCAGGCGGCTCGTGACGCGGTTGACCCGCTCAGTCGCGCTTACGTCGCCGGGCAAACCGTGGTACGCCGCGGGCAGGTGCTCAGCGACCTGGACGTGGAAGCGCTGCACGAGTTGGGCCTGATCAAAACGCCGGTGCGTTGGCACGAATTGGTCAGCGCAGCGGCCCTGGTGCTGGTGATGGTCATCTTTATCCTGCTTTATTTTCGCCGTGATCGCTCGCTCTTATCCCAACCGCGCCGCCTGACCTTAATCGCCTTTGTGTTCCTGATGTTCCTTTACACAGCGCGCCTGTTAATCCCCTTCCACGCGGTGATCCCTTATGCGTTCCCATTGGCGGCCTATAGCATGACCGTAGTGGCCTTGTTTGGCTCGCAATTGGCCATGATCACTACGTTGCCGCTGGCAGTGATGACCGCTTTTGGTCTGTCGAATTCGCTCGATTTGACCTTGTATTATTTGATCGCCAGTTTACTAGGGGTACTGGCGCTTGGTCAAGCCAGGCGGGTGGCCTCATTCTTCTGGGCTGGCGTGGTGGTAGCTGTGGCAGGCGCGTTGGTGGTCGTGGCTTACCGGATCGCTCAGCCTGGCATGGATTGGTTGGGGATCAGCACCTTGAGCGGTGTATCCATGCTTAATGGCCTGGCGACGGCCAGCCTGACGATCTTGCTGCAGGTAGTATTGGCCCAATTGCTCGGAACCACCACTCCCATGCAGCTCATGGACCTGACCCGGCCAGACCACCCGCTTTTGCAGAAGCTCCTCCACGAAGCAGCCGGCACCTACCAGCACAGTCTGCAGGTAGCGAACCTGGCCGAACAGGCGGCCGAGAGGATCGGCGCGGATCCCTTGTTAACGCGCGTTGGCGCCTTGTATCATGACGCTGGCAAGCTGACCAACCCGATTTTCTTCATCGAGAACCAGGCGCCGGGCGGAGTCAACCCACATGACAGCTTGAAACCGGAAGTCAGCGCACGCGCCATCATCCAACATGTCCCGGATGGGTTAGGACTGGCGCGCAAGTATCATCTCCCAAAACGCGTGTTGGATTTTATTGCCGAACACCACGGTACGACGATCACGCGCTACCAGTACGTAAAGGCAGTCAAGGCAGCCGGAGGCGACGAGAGGCGGGTGGACAAAGAAGAATTCCGCTATCCTGGCCCACGCCCGCAAACCCGTGAAACTGCGATCTTGATGTTGGCGGACGGCTGTGAAGCGCGCGTGCGCGCCGAGCGGCCAAGGGAAGAAGATGACCTGCGCTTGCTGATTAAGGCCGTCATCGACGAGCGCGTTTCCTCAGGCGAGCTGGACGACACGCCGATGACCCTGCAGGATTTGAATGTTATCCTGGATTCTTTTTCGGCCACGTTGCGCGGCGTCTACCATCCACGTATCGTTTACCCGATACTCGAGGTTCCGACTTCCTCAGAGCTTACCACGCGCCCCACGACCCGTCTCAGCGACCATATGAAGTCGGAAATCTCAGCCGCCACCCGGTCAGAACCTCCTAACCCTACCCCTTGAAATTGCTCAAAGACCCTATCCAGGCAAAGGACCTATCGAACCCTATGATCAATTTCCAGATCTCCGAGTCCTTGATGGAATTATTCAATCGCACGGATACCCCGCCGGATATGCGGCGGGAACAGAGCCAGGCGGCGGCCTTGTTGTCCAACGAAGCGTTGTTTGAGGCCGCGGCCCAAAGGACGCTGGATTTCGCCAACCTGGGGCAACCCGCCGAGCTGACCCTGGTGCTCACCGAGGATTCGGAAGTCCACACGCTCAACCGCCAATACCGGGAGGTCGATGCGCCAACCGATGTGCTCTCATTTCCGGCCGGCGAGACTGACCCCGATACCGGCAATTTGTATTTGGGCGACATTGTGATCTCGCTGCCTCGCGCTCAGGCTCAGGCGGCCGCGGAGGGACACTCGCTCGAAGATGAGCTGCGTCTGTTGGTAGTGCACGGCGTCTTGCATCTGCTTGGCTATGACCACGCCGATGATGCGGAAAAAGCCGCCATGTGGGCTGCCCAGGGAGAGATCCTTAGAAATCTTTGATAGGGTTCCGGCCAAATTGTGATGATGTCTAAGTGGAAGACCCTGGGGTTGGTAGTTCTACTGCTGGCGGCGCTCTTCCAGGCGGGGAGGACTTTGGGAGGCGCCGTTGGGCCGCTGCGCCAGGTCCGCAAGGCGATTGGCAAGTCTGGCGTGTGGCGGGGGGTGAATTTCTCGTCCGGCCAAAATCTTGCGAATTATATTGAGTTTTTAAACGATGCCATTCCGCCGGACGCGCAGGTGCTTCTGCCGCCAGAGGGGATTGGCCCCGCGGCTATCAGTCGCACGCCCTACATGCAGTTCTACCTTGCACCGCGTTCGGTGGTGAACTGCACGGAAGACATCGAGAATTGCGTCAAGAATTTTGCCGCTGCCGGGGCAACGATCCTGGTGGTTCAACAGAATGGGTTTCCGGCTGCCGATCTACTGGAAGGGGGCGGTCGCCTGAAATCATGGGATGGAAATTTAGGCGTGCTTCTTCCTCGCCAGGTCTCCAGCGCAATCGTACAGACAAGCGCTGCGTCCACATCCGGAAATGCCAGTTCCGCGCAGATCGCATTGAAGCTTGTTTGGCCTGTTTTGTGGCTGCTGGTTTTGACGGCTGCCGGTTGGCTGGTCTGCAGCCGCCTGGCGCCTGATTTGAGCGCTCTCAGCCGGGCAGCCTTGGGATTTGGGCTGGGGAGCGGCGCGTTCTCATGGTTCTTGTACTTGGCTTTGCTGGCCGGGGCGCCGTTAACGCCCTGGTTGGCGTTCGGCCTGACCCTGCTTTGGGCAACGATCGGGCTGCTGGTCTTTTTTGTGGATTTTTCTGGTCGCAGGCTCTATCTCCGCCGCTCGCCAATTCTATCCCCCCATGCAGCCCGGCGGTTGCGCGCCATCGATGTTGCCATCCTGGCGTTGTGTGTGGCCGCGACCGGCCTGGCCCTGGCGTTGGCGATTGGCCAGGGCTACCATTGGTCGGATGAGGTGGTCTTATGGGGCGTCAAAGGCTACGGGATTGCTGCCTTGGGGCTTTCGCCAGGCGTCTCGGAATGGGGTACCCGCACCACCAGCTACCCATTGCACCTGCCGATCCTGATCGCGTCTTTCCGGGTCCTGTTTGGAGACGGACTGCCCGAGTCTAAGATAATTTTCCCTTTGTATTATCTCAGCCTGCTGACGCTGATGTTCGATTTTTTGCGCCAGCGCCTGGCGAAGGCGTCACCCTGGAACTCCTTGCTGGCAGGCCTGCCCGTACTGCTTTACGCCGCTGCACCGCTGGTCTTTTATCACGCGACGTTGGCCTATGCCAACCTTCCGTTGACCTTTTATTTGGTCGGCGCGGGCATCTTGTTGACCCTGGCATTGGGGGCGCCTGAAATGAAGGCTGAGCATGGCCTGCTGTTATTGGGCGGGATTTACCTGGCTTTAGCGGCCTGGACGCGCCCCGATGGCCTGGCGATGGCCGTCCTGGTCCTGGCGCTGGCGATCGTCTTTATCATGAGCAGGCGCCCTTGGCGGGCGAAGCAATCTCGCTTGGATAACGGTGCGGAGGCTGCTTCGCAAAGTCGGCCGCGCACTTCCAGGTGGGCGGCGCTGATCTATCTGAGTGGGCCGCTGGCGATCTACGGCCTTTTGTGGCTGACGACCTCCCCGTTCGTTTATCGTCAGCCTGGTTGGAGCGGGCAAGTATTCCGTTCCGGGATGGAACAAATCCTGGCCGGGCATATCAACCTGGAGAGCAGCATATTCGTTCTGTGCGGTTTTGGGTCTGGTTTTCTCGAGCTGAATACCTGGGGAATCTTGGGGCTCTGCCTGCTGCTGGTGGGCTTGATCCTTATCTTCTTTTCTCGAGGCAATTCAGCGTTGTTCCTGGTGGGAGCAGGTCTGCTATGCATGCTGGCCACCCTGGGTTTATATTTGCTAATGGCAAACGACCCTGGCAGCAACATCAGTTGGTGGGTGGATACCGGCTTGAGCCGCATGTTGTTGCCGGGGATAAGCCTGTTATGGCTGGGTTTGTGGGATAAATTCTTATTGTTCGCCGCGGCTGGGCAGATAGCCCGACCTGCAACTTCGGAGGTATGATGGCTGATTTTCGTTTTGGCACGGTTGGCTCGCCGATTTCGACCCCCAAAAAGCCCGGAGGCAGCCTGGGCGCGGTGTTGCACTCTGCCGAGCTCGGCTTGAGCGCCCTGGAATTGGGCTGGGTGCAGTCTGTACGCGTCTCGGAACAGACTTGCCTGGATATCCGCGGTGCGGCGGCTGAGAAAGATGTCTTCATCAGCGTCCATGCGCCTTATTTTATTAATTTGAACGCGGATGAAGAAGAATGGCCTAAATCGCGCAAACGCCTGATGGATGCGGCGCACTATGGCAACCTGGCCGGCGCGACGGATATCATCTTTCATCCCGGCTCTTATTTTGGAAAGAGCCCGCAGGAAGTGCTGCCCCTGGCCATCGAGCGCCTGGGCGGCTGTGTGGATGAGCTGCGCGCCGCCGGAAACCCCGCCATCCTGCGCCCTGAAACCATGGGAAAATCGGCCATGTTAGGATCGCTGGAAGACACTCTGGCGATGAGCGCTGCGTTTAAGGATTCAGGCGCCGCAGTAGTGCTGCCCTGTCTGGATTTTGCCCATCTGCATGCCCGCCCGGGCGATGGCTCGTTCAATTCGTATGCTGAGTGGGCGACAGTCTTGGGCGCTTATCGCGATGCCCTCGGTGAGCCAGCCCTGCGCGGTCTGCATATCCATCTTTCCGGCATCGAATACGGCCCCAAAGGGGAGAAAAACCATTTACCCTTGGAAGAGGCAGACCTGGATGTGCGCGCCCTGATGCAGGCTTTATTCGATTTCAACTGCGCGGGGCGCATTTTGTGCGAGAGCCCTGAAATGGAAAAGGACGCGCTCCGCTTGAAAAAGGCCTGGGAAGAAATCAGTCGGGATGCAGAGGCGGGCAAACCGTGAGCGACGACGGCCGTCCACAAGAGCTGGCAGCTCTACAGGCGCGCATGCGCGCCTGCCGGTTATGCCTGGATGCCGGGTATGATATTTTTCCACGCGCAATCTTTGCCGGGGCGGTTGGGGCGCGCATGATGATTATCGGACAGGCGCCCGGTATCACTGAAAAAGAGGCCGGCCGCCCGTTCAACGCCGGCAGTGGGAAACGCCTCTTCCAATGGTTGGCGCAGGCGGATGTTGATGAAGGCTGGTTCCGCTCCACCCAGTATATGTGCTCGGTAACGGCCTGTTATCCCGGCCGTTCACGCTCGGGCAGCGGCGACCGGGTGCCCACACGCGCTGAACAGATGCTCTGCCGGCCCTATCTGGAGGCGGAAATCAGGTTGATCGACCCGCTTTTGATCATGCCGGTCGGGCGCCTGGCAATCCAGTTGTTTTACCCACCGAATTTAGCCTTGGAAGCTATCATTGGTACGCAGAAACAGGTCGATGGACGCTGGGTCGTTCCTCTGCCGCATCCATCCGGCGCCAGTCGCTGGCACCAGACTGAAGATAACCGCCAGCGCGTAAAACAAGCCCTGGCGTTGATCCGTGAGCGGCATACTGAAATCTTTTCGATTTAGCCAAAAATATTATTGAGAAATAATTTCGATCTGGCTCTGTTGGCGGCGCTCAGCCAGCCAGGCTTGCAGCGCCTTTTCTTGTAATACCAGGCGGGTTTGGGGATCGAGGGCGCGCTGGGGGTCGCGTTCGATCATTTCCAGGATGTGGAAACCGGCTGGAGTCTCTATCACGCCGCTGTACTGGCCAGATTCCAGCTTGAAAGCAGCTTCTTCAAGCGTGGGAGAGAAGAGGTAACCGCGTGGAAACCAACCCAACTCTCCTAGCGTGACTGGATCGACCTCTTTGACAAGGGTAAGGAAATCCTGCCCGGCTTGAAGCCTGGCTAACATCTGGTTGGCCTCTTCAGCGGTGCGTACCAGGATCTGGCGCACGTGTACTTGCTCTTGTGTGGTTGGCAGTTTCGCCAGGATTTGGTCTCGCATCCAGGCGGCGGCCGCCGAGTTGGCTAACTGCTGGCGGAATTCGGCTTCGCTGTACCCGTTGGCTTTCATCCAGTCTGCCAGGGTCTGGTCGCCGCCGATCTGGCGAGCCAGATTGTCAAGGCGTGCTTGCAGGGCTGCTTCGTCCAGGGTGAAGCCATTTTCGGCGGCTGCTTGCTCCAGAAGGGTGCGGTTGATCAGGTCATCCAACACTCGTTTACGGTCATCATCCGTGAGGTCATGACCGGCGGCGTGTTGGTAGCGGGCAAGATCTGCCTGGTATTCGGCCAGGCTGATGCCGGCGCCGTTGACACGGGCGGCCAGCGGCTGCGGCGTGGGGGAAGGCGTAGGCGGGGATTCGGTGAAGGTGGGAGTGTGGTTTACCGGCGCGTTGGTTGCCTGAGTGGAGGTCGGGGAAGGCGCTCCGCGACTGCAGCCGGCCAAGAAAATGGCAATCATTACCAGCCAGGAGCAGCCTTTGAAGTAAAATAAATTATTCGGAATCATCGCCCGAATTATACCTGATCCTAATCACCCTCTGGAGAACGATGTTACGCCGTACTGTCATCGCTCTGCTGCGCCTGATTTTTAAGCTGCTTGCCCGGGTCGAGGTAACCGGCCTGGAAAATGTGCCAAAGCAAGGAGCTGCAATCATCGCTATGAATCACATGAGTCTGGTAGACCCACCTCTGGTTGCGGCAGTAATCAGGCGAGAAGACGTGACCGCGCTGGTCGGGGATTCGTACCAGAAAATTTATCCGATTCGCTGGTTGGTGAATGTAGCGCACGGGATTTGGATAAACCGCAGCAACGCTGACCCGCACGCGCTGCGCCAGGCGTTGGCTTTTCTGGCGGCGGGCGGCTTGTTGGGGATTGCCCCGGAGGGAACACGCAGTAAGGTGGGTTCAATGATCCCGGCCAAGACGGGGGTGGCTTACCTGGCCGATAAGGCGCAGGTAGCGATCATTCCAACCGCGGTGAGCGGCAGCGAGATTGCTTTTCGAGAGTTGCGCCATTTCCGTCGGCCGAGGCTCAAACTTCAATTTGGGCAGCCTTTCTGCTTGCCTGCACTCGAGCGCAGCGACCGCGCCGGCGGCATGCAACGTAATACCGATGAGATTATGTGCCGGATCGCGGCTTTGCTGCCGCCCAAGTATTGGGGCGTCTACCGTAACCATCCCCGGATGGCCGAGCTGCTCGGGGCGAAAAATAGTCTGGCTGCTGATGAGACAGGAACGGGGAGTTTAGGATGATGGAAAACACTTTGCCGCGCTTCTTTATCGCCGGCCGGATGACGCGCGATTACCTTGTCTTCCCCGACGGGAGTGTTTTGTTGGACGTTCCAGGTGGAAATGCCCTGTATGCCGCGGTCGGCCTGGCTGTCTGGGAGCGAGATCCGGCGCCAGGTGTGGTGGCGCGTGTCGGGGAGGATTATCCCCAAGAATGGTTGGATAAATATACACGCTATGGTTTGGACCTGCGCGGCGTGCGTAGAATGCCCGAAGCCGTAGATGTACGCAATTTCTATGCTTTTTCCGATCGAGTCGCCCGTACCAGCGAAGACCCGGTGACGCACTTTTCTCGATTGGGGTTGAGTTTTCCACGCGCCCTGCTCGGTTACCGCAGCGGTAAAGATCAGCTCGATAGCCGCACGCGCCTGCTGCCGACTTCTCTGCGCCAGGGTGACATCCCGCTGGATTATTTGGAGGCGAGCGCGGCCCATCTTTGCCCATTGGATTATCTGACACACAGCGTGCTTCCGGCGATCTTGCGCCAACGCCAGTTTGCCATGGTCACCCTGGACCCATCGCCGGGTTACATGAACCCAACTTTTTATGATGACGCGCCAGCCCTGTTAACTGGCCTGACAGCCTTTTTGCCGTCCGAAGAAGAAGCGCGCTCCCTCTTCCATGGGCGCAGCGCAGATCTGTGGGAGATCGTCGAAGCATTGGCAGCCTATGGCTGTGAGATCATTGTCATAAAACGCGGCGAAAGCGGGCAGATTTTATATGATGGCGCCAGCCGCACGCGTTGGGAAATCCCGCCCTACCCGGCGCGCCTGGTTAATCCAATTGGAGCGGGAGACGCATTCTGCGGCGGTTTCCTGGCTGGCTACCGCCAAACCTATGACCCGCTACAGGCGGTGTTATATGGGAACGTATCCGCCTCACTGGTCGTTGAGGGCAACGATCCGGCTTATGCCCTGGACGCGCTGCCTGGATTACCGGAGGCGCGTATGGAAGCGCTTAAACAAACCGTCCGGAAAGTATGAGATATATGGAAACCTCAGTCATTCAACGGGTACTCGATCAGGCTGCCGCCATCCAACAAATCCCCTCGCCAACCTTCCAGGAGAGCCAACGGGCTAAATTCGTGTGTGAGCAATTTAAGTGTGAAGGCCTGGTGGATGTGCAGGTTGATGATCTAGGCAACGTGCTTGGACGGCTGCCTGGGCTCGGCCAGAGCCTCCCGGTGGTGGTCTCGGCTCACCTGGATACTGTTTTCCCGATCTCGACCGACCTGACGCTGCGTTATGAACCCGGCAAGCTCTACGGCCCCGGCATTGGAGACAACTCCCTGGGCGTAGCCGGACTGTTTGGGCTGGTGTGGTCGCTACACCAGCGAAAGCTCAGCCTGCCTGGCGACCTCTGGTTGGCGGCCAACGTGGGCGAGGAAGGCCTGGGGGACCTGCGCGGGATGCGCGCCGTGGTAGACCGATTTAAAGATCGTGTGCTGGCTTATTTAATTCTAGAGGGCATGGCGTTGGGACAAGTGTATTATCGCGCTCTAGGCGTCCAGCGTTATCGGATCACATGCTCAACCGCCGGCGGCCATTCCTGGGTAGATTATGGGCGTCCATCGGCCATCCACGAGCTGGCTGCGTTGGTGACGCGCCTGGCAGGCTTATCGCTCCCGCGCAACCCACGCACCTCTTTGAATGTTGGGGTCATCTCTGGTGGGACCTCGATCAATACGATTGCAGCCGAGGCCTGGCTGGAGTTGGATTTGCGTTCTGAGGGGGAGCGAGCCTTGACAAACCTGGTCGATAAAGTTCAAGAACTGGTCGCCAGCGCCAACCAGCCGGAAACGCGCATGATCGCAACGTTGATCGGCCGCCGGCCGGCCGGTAAAATCGCTGACGATCATCCCCTTGTGCGCTTGGCCAGGCGTTGCCTGGAGGAGCAAGGCATTCAACCGGTCATGAATATTGGCTCGACTGATGCGAATATCCCGCTCAGCCTGGGTCTGCCGGCTGTGTGTATCGGTTTGACAACGGGATATGGCGCCCACACCAGCAGAGAATTTATTAACACCGAACCGTTAACCAAGGGGATCGGCCAACTGGTTGCCTTGGCGCAAACCGCATTCACGCTTTTAAAATAATACGATTATCTAGAGCGATGGCTCCCTGGCCATCGCTCAGCACGCGCAGGGGGTTAATTTCGATTTCAGCCAACTGTGGAAAATCGGCGGCAAGTTGGGCCACGCGCAGCAGCGCTTGTAAGGCGGCTTGCCGGTCGGCGGGCGGCAGGCTGCGGAAGCCGTGCAATTTGCGCCCGGCCCAGGTATCTTCGAGCATTGTGTTGGCGTCTTCAAGCGTCAGCGGCGCCAGCCCAAAACTCACGTCTTTCAACCCTTCGACTTCGATCCCCCCGGAGCCGAACATCGCCAGCGGACCGAATTGTGGGTCTTGGACCGTCCCGACGATGACTTCTTGTCCCGCGGGGAGCATACGCTGCACAGTAACGCCTTCGATCACCGCGTGCGGCGCAGCCTCCTGGGCTTTCTGTATAACCCGAGAAAACCCATCCATGACTTGCGCTTCATCGACCAGGTTGAGCAGGATGCCGCCCACATCCGATTTATGGGATATATCCGAAGAAGCGATTTTCAGCGCCACGGGAAAACCAATTCGCCTGGCAGCGGCTGCGGCCTGCCGTGGGGTGCTTGCGAAATGCGAAACCGGAACGGAAATGCCATAAGCCTGTACCAGGCGGTTGGCGATTTCGGGGGATAGAAGTTGGCCCTCCGAAGGTGTGGATGAGTCTTTGGCTTTAGGTAAGTGCGCCTCCAGTATCTCCCTGGCTTGATCCCGGTCGATCCCGATCAGCGGTCCATTAGTTGCGGATTGGTCGCCGTGGGCCAGGATTTTAAAGCGCGCCGCCAGCACGCCTAAGGCGGACGCGGCCTGTTCAGGAAAGCGATATTCTGGCACGCGCTCCGCCCGGAAATACTCTACTGCCTCCTGGATCAGGCGATCTCCCATTAAGGCGATAACGACCGGTTTTTCGGCTGCATGGATCACCGGAACCAGGGCTCGGGCGACGGACTCGGCGGTGAACATTGGCGGCGGCGGTAGTATGACCAGGACATTCTCCACCTGAGGGTCATTTAACAGGACCCGCAAGCAGGCCGCATACTGTTCAGGCGAGGCGGATGCTAACATGTCCACCGGGTTACGCGTGCTGGCGGCCGGCGGTAAGATTGCTTGCAGGTCAGTGCGCGTTGCAGTGCTGAGCTCGCTCAGATGCAGGCCGTGCAATTCGAGCGCGTCAGCGGCGGTCACCCCTGGACCGCCGGCGTTGGTCAGTACGGCCACACCTCGCCCACGCGCCGGCGGGCACCAGGCCAGGGCGCGCGCCCAATCGAACATTTCCTGGCTGGTCTCTGCTCGGATGACCCCAGCGCGCCGGAAAGCTGCATTGTAGGCGTTTTCCGAACCGGCCAGGGCTCCGGTGTGCGAAGCGACGGCGCGCTGCCCGCCGGAGAAACGCCCAACTTTCAAGGCGATAACCGGTTTGTGGCGAGTGACCCGTCTGGCTTCGGTTACAAAGCGTCGCCCATCACGCACGCCTTCCAGATACATGGTGATCACGCGGGTTAAAGGATCCGCAGCGACCGGAGCGAGCACATCGGTTTCGCTGACATCCACCTGATTGCCCAGGCTTACCAGGCGTGACAGGCCGAGGCTCTGGCCGCGCGCCCAATCGATCACCGCCGCACAGATCGCTCCAGAGTGCGAGATAAAAGCCACTTCGCCGGGTAATGGGCCGGGCGGCGGCAGGAAAGTTGCGTCTAACGGATAGTGTGTGTCTAGCAGCCCGATCGAGTTTGGCCCCAGCAAGCGCATGCCGTACTGGCGGGCGATCTGCAGGCACTCATCTTCCAGGGCTGCGCCTTGCAAGCCGGTTTCCCTGAAACCGCCGGCTCCGATCACGACTGCTCGCAGACCGCGTTCGCCGCAAGCGCGCAGCGCTTCTGGCACGGCCGTGGCCGGGATCAACAAGATGGCCAGGTCCAGCGGGTCGGGCGCCAGGGAGATATGCGTCACAACCGGGCGACCGAATAAGACGCCGCCGCGTGGATTAACCAGGTGAATGGCGCCCTGGTAATTACAATTCACCAGGTTGCGCGCCAGGCCATAACCCAGCTTAGTTGGGTCATTCGAAGCGCCGACGATCGCCACACCACGCGGCGAGAAGAAAGGAGTCAGTGTGTTAATTATCATGATGTAATTTCCCATTATATCGCGAGCAAAACAGACGACCGCCAGACGGTTTTTTTGATTTGCGTCTATAATCGGAGAGCTTATGAACAAGTCTCACAAAACAATCGGCATTCTCGCTGGCCTGGGCGCTGCTTCCATCTGGGGCAGCATGTTCGTGGTCAGCAAAGTTGTTTTGAATGTGATTCCACCTTTTTCATTGGTCACTTTGCGCTTGTTATTGGGGATTGGCGTCCTTTGGGTGATCTTGGCGCGGGGCGGTGGGATGGGTTTCACCCGGCGCCAGTACCTTCTGGCGATCGGAGTGGGTTTTATTGGATATGGCATCTCGCTTGGTTTTCAATTCGTCGGGACGCGCCTGTCCACCGCCTCGAACGGCGCGCTGGTCACCTCGACTACACCTGCTTTTGTGCTCTTGTTCGCAGCCTGGATTCTGGGTGAACGGATTACTCGCCAGCGGTTGGCGGCGTTGCTCATTTCTACCTGTGGCGTGGTGTTGGTAATCGACCCGCGCACTGCTCAATTCTCATCTGGTGTATTCCTTGGCAACTTGAGTCTCGTGGCCGCGGCGCTTACCTGGGCGCTGTATTCTGTCTTGGTTCGCAAGGCAACGCGCAACATGGACGTGTTGCCGGCCACGATGGTATTTTTTGTGGGCGGGCTGTGTGTTTCGATCCCTGCCGCATTTTGGGAGCTGAAAATAATTCCTGTGGGTCAAATTACCTTAGGCGTTCTTGTGGGGGTGCTCTATCTAGGCATTATCTGCACAGCCCTGGCGATGTACCTGTGGAACAAAGCCTTTGCTATGTTGGAAGCGGGTATTGCTTCCCTGACTTTTTTTGCCCAGCCCCTGGTAGGGGTTAGTTTGGGGGCGTTGTTTTTACAAGAACAGCTCTCCTTGCTATTCCTGGCGGGGGGAGTCTTGATCGGGATTGGATTATGGCTGGCAGCGCGATCTGGATAATCTTGTGCGTCATAGCAAATTTGTGATAATCTTATGATGAATGTCACATGACATACACTCATTTGTTTGCCAAAATTAATATACAGGGTGAGCGAATGCTCGCGCTTAGGTTTATGCATGCAATCAGCCATCTAGCAGCTCGGACAAGTCTCAAGGAGGTGATCTTATCGATTAAGTCACTTAGAGTGCGGATCGTCTTGTAAACCAAAACTATAAAAACTGCTTGAGTCTAAGGAGAGAGCTATGAAGAAAGGTGTGTTTCTATTCAGCTTGATTCTAACGATCACGATGATCCTGTCTGCCTGTGGAGGCGCAGGCGGTGAAGACACGATCAAGGTAGGGGGCATTGGCGAGTTGACTGGCGATATTCCAGCAGTAGGCGCTTCATTCAAAAATGCGGCCGAGATGGCTGTCAAAGATATTAACGACGCTGGCGGCCTTGAGGTCGGTGGTAAGAAGTATCAAGTCGCGTTGGCCATCGAGGATAATGCCGGGAAAGCTGACCAGTCTGCTTCGGCGGCCCAAAAGCTGATTACTCAGGATAACGTCATTGCCATTATCGGCCCGAATGCCAGCCGCTATGCGATCCCCGCTTCTGAGATTGCCGAGAGCAACAAGACCGTGCTGATCAGCCCCTGGTCTACCAACCCCAAGACCACCCTGGATGCTAAGACAAACGAGCCGAAGAAATTCGTCTTCCGAGCGGCCTTCATCGACCCCTTCCAGGGCCGGGTAGTGGCTAAGTTTGCCCTGGACAACCTGCAGGCCAAGAACGCCGCGGTGCTGTATGACGTGGCTTCAGATTATAACAAGGGCATTGCGGAATTCTTCAAGCAGACGTTTGAAGAGAACGGCGGGAAAGTGGTGGCTTTCGAGACTTACACCACCGGCGATAAGGACTTCACCGCTCAATTGACGAAGATCAAAGACGCCAATCCAGACGTGATCTTCCTGCCCAACTACTATAGCGAAGTGCCGCTGCAGATCCAACAGGCCCATCGCCTGGGCATCACGGCGCCCTTCTTGGGAAGCGACTCATGGGGCAGCGCAGAGCTGCTCACATTGTGCGGCGCGGACTGCGAGGGCTATTTCTTCAGCACACACTACGCGGCGGATAACGCCACTCCGGTGGCCAAGAAATTCATCGAGGCTTATCAAGCCAAGTACGGCGCTGTGCCGGATGATGTAGCCGCTTTGACGTATGATTCCTTTGGCCTGCTCTGGCAGGCGCTACAAACTGCCGGTAAGATCGATCGTTTAGCAGTACGCGACGCTTTGGCAAATATCGCAAAATTTGAGGGCGTCACCGGAACGATGCAATTCAAAGAAGGCTCCGGCGACCCGATTAAGAGCGCCGTGATCCTGCAAATCAAGGACGGCAAATTCAACTTTTACGCCAACGCCAACCCATAGTCTTTCGTAAAAATCTATTTGGGCTGCTCTGCAGCCCAAATAGATTTTTTACAGGGATATCACCATGACTTATCTGCTCCAGCAAGCTCTGAATGCCTTACAACTGGGCAGTATTTACGCCCTGATTGCCCTGGGTTATACCATGGTCTATGGCATCCTTCGCATGATCAACTTCGCCCATGGCGATTTGTTTATGGTAGGAGCTTTTTTTTCCTTCATTATTGCGACGTTTGGGAATCTTCCATTTGTACCCACCTTGCTGCTTTCCATGTTGGGGGTTGGTTTGCTGGGGGTGGGGATCGAACGCGTGGCGTATAAACCGCTGCGTAATGCGCCGCGCGTGTCCGCCATCATCACAGCTTTGGGCGTCGGGATTTTCCTGGAAAACCTGACCCTGGTCTTTTTCCCTTACCCGCAGCATGTTCCGTCGTTGCTGCCTAACATCATCTGGACGGTGGGGGGTGTGACCATTTCCTCGCTGCAGGTGATTATCATTCTATTGTCGATCGGCCTGATGTTGCTGCTCGATTTTATCGTCAGGCATACGATGGTGGGTATGGCCATGCGCGCCATCTCATGGGACAAGGCGACTGTGCCGCTTTTGGGCGTCCCGCTTAACCTGGTGATTTCGCTGACCTTCCTGATCGGAACCAGCCTCGGAGCGGCGGCGGGTGTGATGTACGGACAGGCTTTTCCGGTCATCGACCCGTATATGGGCGTACTGATCGGCTGGAAGGCGTTTATTGCAGCAGTGGTGGGCGGGATCGGGAATATTCGCGGCGCTGTGCTCGGGGCCTTTATCCTGGGTTCAGTGGAAATCATGGTAGCCGCCTTCCTTCCCTCTACCTACCGAGACTTTATTGGCTTCACGCTGCTGCTCGTCCTGCTGATCTTCCGCCCTTATGGTATTCTTGGCCAACCCCGGCCGCAGAAGGTGTGAGCCATGACGAAACCATCTGAAGGCAAAACGAACACAATGACGCGCCTGAAAGCGCGCTGGGAAGCATTGATGGCCAACCGCAAGGTTCTCCCAATCCTGGTGTTGATTGGGTTTGCGCTCTCCTTTGCGATCCCTCAGTTCAATCTGATCACGCCGTATTTCCAACTGATCTTGATGTATGTTGGCATCAATACGATCATGACCGTCAGCCTGAATCTGATCAATGGGTATATGGGCGAATTTTCGGTCGGGCATGCCGGATTTATGGCTGTTGGGGCATACATTGCGGCGATATTGACCATGTATGTCTGGCCGGCGGGGATGGTGCGTTGGTTCTTTCCTTTGACCGTCATCATTGCCGGGTTGGGGACTGCGCTGATCGGCCTGGTGGTGGCTATTCCGTCTTTTAAAACGCGCGGCGACTACCTGGCGATCGTCACCCTGGCCTTTCTATTCATCGTAAAGTCCTTGATTGAAAACATCGAAGCGATCGGAGGACCGCGCGGCATCCCTGGCATCGACCGGCTGACCACCCTGCCGTGGGTATTTTTCTGGACCGTGCTGGCGTTGTGGGTGACGCGCAACTTTATCTACTCTAACTTTGGGCGGGGCGTGCTCTCGATCCGGGAAGATGAGATAGCCAGTGATCTAATGAGCGTCAATTCACGCCAGGTCAAAGTGTTGGCATTCATGGTGTCATCCTTCTTCGCTGGCGTGGGTGGGGCGTTGTTCGCCCACCTGTTGCAGTTCATAAGCCCGCGCGTCTTTGACATCGTAAAATCTACCGACTTTCTAATTATGGTCTACCTGGGTGGGATTGGCTCGATTGCGGGTTCCATTATCGGCGCGACGACTTATACCGTGCTGCTTGAGGTCCTACGGCCGCTGCAAGTCTGGCGGTTCGTCTTGATGCCGTTATTGCTGGTCTTCTTAATGATCTACCGGCCGCGCGGTATTATGGGGCTGCGCGAGTTCCGCTGGTTCATCCCCGGCTACGAACTGCTGGCGACCAGGCTCGGCAAGAAACCAGAAGTGGAGGCCAGCGATGCTGCTGCAGATTGAACGCTTGACAAAGTACTTTGGCGGGCTGCTGGCCGTGTCCGATTTCAACCTGGATCTGAAAGCGGGCGAGCTGGTCGGTCTTATTGGCCCGAATGGAGCAGGCAAGACGACGGTATTCAATCTCATCACCGGCGTTTATCGTCCCAGCCAGGGTAAAGTACTCTTCGATGGGCAGGATATCGTTGGCAAGAGCCCAGACCGGATCACCGCAGCAGGGATTGCACGTACTTTCCAGAACATCCGCCTGTTCAGTGACTTGACAGTGATTGATAACGTGCGCATCGCCGCTTACCACCAGATGCGCTATAACTCATTCGAAGCCATGTTCCGGGTGGGACGGTTTAACAAAGAGGAGCGGGAGTATATCGATTACGCCATGAATCTGCTGGCCTTTTTTAAGCTGGAAAGCCATGCCGGAGAACTGGCGAAAAATCTACCCTACGGCCTGCAGCGGCGCCTGGAGATCACCCGCGCCATGGCCACCAAGCCTAAATTGCTGCTGCTTGACGAGCCAGCGGCAGGGATTAACCCCAACGAAATCGACCAACTGATGGAGTTCATTCAATGGATCCGCCAGGAGTTCAGTCTGACGGTCTTATTGATCGAGCATCAGATGCGCCTGGTAATGGGAATTTGTGAGCGGATCAAAGTCCTGGATTTTGGCGCTACCATCGCCGAAGGCACCCCGTCGGAAATCCAAAATAATCCAAAAGTCCTGGAGGCTTACCTGGGCGAAGGAGCAGAGCAATGAGTCAAGAAAGCCAGGCTTTGCTAACCGTAAACGATTTGAGTATTGCCTATGGCGCCATAAGCGCGGTCAAGGGGATCAGCTTCGATGTGAACGAAGGTGAGATTGTGACCTTGATCGGCGCCAATGGGGCGGGCAAGTCTTCAACACTGCGCGGGATTTCGGGGATTATCCCCTATAAAGGCACGATTGCTTATCGCGGCGAGGATCTACACAAAATCCCGGCGGATAAGATCGTGGGGCTCGGGATTGCTCAGGTGCCAGAAGGTCGGGGCATCTTTGGCAACCTGACCGTGATGGAGAACTTAAAACTGGCCACCTGGCAGCGCAAGGATAAACCGGAAATCGCTCGCGATTACGAACACATCTTTTCGATTTTTCCCCGCCTGAAAGAGCGCCAGAATCAGCTCAGCGGCACCCTGTCTGGCGGCGAACAGCAAATGCTGGCCGTCGGACGGGCCTTGATGAGCCGCGGTAAAATTTTACTTTTAGACGAGCCCTCGATGGGGCTGGCGCCGGTGCTGGTGCGTGAAATCTTTCGGGTGCTCAAAGAGATCAACCAGTCGGGGACAACGATTTTGTTGGTCGAGCAAAATGCGAATATGGCGCTGCGACTGGCCAACCGCGGGCATGTCCTGGAGACCGGGCGCATTATTCTGAGCGGCACCGGCCAGGAGCTGCTGGGTAACCCCAGGGTAAAAGAAGCCTATCTGGGCGGTTAATGGTTTATCACAACAATCTACCCCACTTGTGGGGTAGATTGTTGTTTGTTGGAGGAGCAATCCATGGATGGAATTGTCACCTGGGCAGAAATCGACCTGGAGGCGATTGCCTTCAACGTGCGGCAGTTCCGCCGATACATCGGCGCACAGGTCGAGGTGATTGCGGTGGTCAAGGGGAATGCCTATGGACATGGCGCAGCGCGCGTGGCCCAGGCCGCCCTGGAAGCCGGCGCCACCCGCCTGGCGGTGCACCGCGACCTCGAGGGGGTTGAACTTCGCCGGGCGGGCATCGAAGCGCCCGTCCTGATCATGGGCTATACCCCGCCGGATGGGGTGGACATCGTCGTAGAGCATCGCCTGACTCCCAGCCTGATCACGCTCGAATTCGCCCAGGCGCTCTCTGGGCGGGCGGTAGCGGGCGGGGTGAGCGTGCCGGTGCACGTTAAGGTCGATACCGGGATGAGCCGTTATGGATTATTGCCGGACGAGGTGATCGATTTCTTAAGGGCGTTGCACGGGATGCCGGGGATTATCGTGGAAGGCCTGTTCACGCACTTCGCCACGGCCGACGCGCTCGACCAGACATATGTGCGCCAGCAGTTGGCGCAGTTCCAGCAGGTGTTAACTGCAGCCAGTCAAGCCGGTTTACGACCTCCGTTAGTGCACGCTTGCAACAGTGCGGCGACGATGAAGTTGACCGAGGCGCATTTTAACGCCGTCCGCACCGGGATTGCCATGTATGGCATGCAGCCATCATCAGAATGGCCGCCGGTGTTCGAAATCAAACCAGCCCTGACACTCAAGAGCCTGGTCAGCCGGGTGCGCGATCTACCTGCCGGGGTGGGGATCAGCTATGGGCGTACCTATGTCACGATGCAGCCAATCCGGGCAGCCCTGGTGCCGGTGGGCTACGGAGATGGCTACCACCGTATCCTGTCCAACAAAGGCCAGGTGTTGATCCACGGGCTGCGGGCGCCAATCCTGGGTAGAGTGTGTATGGATCAATTCGTGGTGGATGCCAGCCACATTCCCGGGGTGCAACAAGATGATGAAGTCGTGTTGGTCGGCCGGCAGGGGGAAGCAGAAATTCCGGCGGAAGAAGTCGCCGCCTGGGCGGGGACGATCAACTATGAGGTGACAACTTCCCTTCTGTCGCGTGTGATCCGCGAGTACAATTAGCCCTCATCTGATTTCCTGATTGCGAACGGCTTTGGTCTCGGCTGCCATCCGTCGCAAGCAATCTCTGCCTTATCTGTCGGGTGCGAATGGTGCACTCGCAAAGAACGCTCGATCGCAATGTCCGCAGATTTTTAGGAGACGCCTAAAAATTGGAAGCTACCCGTAATTGGAAATATGCAAAGCGATGGAAGGCGCCTTTCTTTACCATCTGGACCGGGCAGGCATTTTCCCTGTTCGGCAGTATGTTGGTCTCCTTCACTTTAATCTGGTGGCTTACCAAAACCACAGGCTCGGCTACGGTGCTGGCAACCGCCTCCCTGGTAGGTTTACTCCCGCAGATTATCCTGGGGCCGATTGCCGGTACCTTTGTTGACCGTTGGAACCGGCGAGCCGTGATGATCGTGGCCGACAGCTTGATTGCTCTGGCAACCGCGTTGCTCGCGCTGCTGTTTATGCTTGGGCGGGTCGAGATATGGCATGTCTATATTCTGATGGCCGTACGTTCGATTGCGGGCGGTTTTCACTGGCCTGCGATGACCGCTTCAACCAGCCTGATGGTGCCAGGCGACTACCTCTCGCGCGTTCAAGGCTTAAACCAGATGCTGCAAGGCGGGATGAACATAATCTCAGCTCCGTTAGGCGCCCTGCTATTGGATTGGCTGCCGATCGCCGGCATCCTGTCGATCGACGTGATCACCGCCATCATCGCTGTGCTGCCGCTGCTTTTTATCCCTGTGCCGCAGCCAGCGCGCCAGGTCGAAACCACCGGCGCGCGCGCCTCGTTTTGGAACGAATTTAAAGAAGGCTTTCGTTACGCCTTTTCCTGGCCCGGCCTGGTGCTGATTGGCATCATCGCGACCCTGATTAACTTGCTGCTCAGCCCGGGTTTTGCCTTATTGCCAATTTTGGTCACCAAGCATTTTAACGGTCAGGCTTTTCAACTGGCCTGGATCGAATCGGCCATGGGAATCGGAATCATCCTGGGCGGCTTGCTGTTGAGTATCTGGGGCGGCTTCAAACGGCGCATCCTCACCACCCTGGTAGGCCTGATCGGACTTGGCCTGGGCAGCCTTGGACTGGGGCTGGTCCCAGCGACGGCCTTTCCGCTGGCCATTGCCTTATTATTCTGGCTGGGATTTGTCAACCCGATCACCAATGGTCCGTTGTTGGCGGCTGTCCAGGCAAGCGTAGCCCCGGAGATGCAGGGGCGCGTTTTCACGCTCATCACCAGCACAGCTAGCGCAATGACGCCGCTCGGCTTGATTATCGCGGGGCCAGTAGCCGATCGCTTTGGCGTCCAGGCCTGGTTTTTAGTGGGCGGGATCGTGACGCTGTTAATGACTGGTGTTGCGTTTTTCCTGCCTCCGATCATGAATTTTGAACAAGGACGTAATGGCCAGATGGCGGTTCAGGCGGTTCCTGAAATTAGCGAGGCAGATTAAGATAAAAATTATACTTTGATGAAATATTGCACGGGATGGACAATCTGGCGCGCAGCGCGAAGGCGCTGTATCTGGACATCTCCGATGGTATAACTTCGTGCGGCGGACGCTGATTTTCGGTGAGCGCTCCGACGACTTACAAACCCGCCAGCCCTAGGCCCGCGGATTTGGTGTGTGCAGGTCTGGTTAATGCTGGCAGGCCGGGCAGAAATAACATGCCCCGCCCAAATATTGTATCTTTTCGATCACGCCGCCGCACGCCGGGCACGGGCGACTTAGCGCTTGCTTATCCATCAGGCGCACATATTTCCCAGGTATGTCGTAGAGATCAACTTCATCATAGCGCCCACCTTTTTGAATCGCCTCGGAGACCGTCGCCAGGATTGCGTCGTAAAGGTCGCCGCGCTGTGTGTGGTCGAGATCCGTCAGGGGATGCTTAGGGTGCAGCCGGCTGCGAAACAGAATATCCTGGGCGATTGCATTTCCCAGGCCAGGGATGAGCTGATCCTGGGTCAGCAACCCTTTGACGCTGCGCTTCTCGCCGGTAAGCAGATCGTCGATTAGTTTGTTGAAATAGTCAAACGTAAATTCGGGCTCAAGTGGGGTGAGGCGCATATCCTTGATGTATTGGCGTTCTTGCTCCTGACCGCGCGGATAGAGTTCCATCGCGCCCCACATCTGCGTCATGGCAGTGAAAGCAGAGCCATCTTCGAAGGCGAGCCAAAGGTGGTATGTCTCGGGCGTCTTACCCCCGGGTGGGTGGTACAGCATTCTGCCGCCGCACTCGCCAAAGACCAGCAGGTAGCCTGGCTCGAGCGGGATGAAAAGCCATTTACCTCTCGACCAGGCTTCTCCGATTGTTTTCCCGCTGGTCAGACGTGTAAATTCCGTAGGAGTCTGGTTGTACCAGACAAACTTATGCGGCTTATTTCCCAGGCTGCCTGTGCGGATGATCTTTCCTTGGAGCGTGTCGTTGACCTGCCTGGCGAGGGTAACAAACTCTGGGATTTCAAACATGATGGACCTTCCTTTTCACCCTCCAATCACTTAGGCGGCTTCGCCATGCGTACGAAGGCCATAACCGCCAACTGGTTGGGTCTCGAATCTCTCGCCAAAATCGGCGATGAGCGGTTTGCCGCGCGAAATCGCTTGTTGAACGTGGGGCAATGATAGAGAAGCTTGATGATAGTCTTGACTCTCCCAGACCTCAGTGATCCAGATCGCATCAGGATCTGTAACATCACGCGCGACTATATAGCTGAGGCAGCCCGGCATCTCACCAGAGCCTTCCAGAAGAATGGCGATCAAGGCATCCCGTTGCTCTGGCAGAGCTTTCATCTTACCAATCAAACCGTACATCCTTGATCCTCCTTAAATGCTTTCCGGCTGCCATACGACTATTATCTATTATAGCCTGATTATCTCATCATGATTTTGAAGGGTTTGTGAATTCTTTCTTTAACTTGACATGCAATCCAGATCGTGTGTATGATGATTTAACTATTGCATCGATGATTCTCCATATGGGACATCATGAAACCTTGGGGTAAAGAGATCGTTTGTTTAAAATCAGTACATAGGGTTGATCAAAAAAAACGATCGTCTGTTTTGGCTAGAATAGGAGGATAAAATGAAAGCCAAGGGTTCTATAGTTCTTTTTTTGGTTCTTTTCCTAAGCGCGCTTATGGCGATGGGAGCATCCGCCGGGCAAACCCCGACCTGGGAGCAGGTTAATGAAGATGGGTTTGGTGATTTTTTGAATCTTCAGATTTCTTCCCTGGCGGTCTTTGGCGAATATCTGTATGCCGGTGTCTGGCATTTGAACTGGGGCGTTTGGGATGCCAATGCCCAGATCTGGCGGACGTCAGATGGCGAGACGTGGGAGAAAGTCTATGATGCTCCCGGGAATGGCACGGCCGACCTGATTGCCTATAAAGACGATATCTATGCCGGCAGTTGGGCGGAGGGAAGGGTCTGGCGCAGTCATAATGGGGTGGACTGGGAAGATGTTCCCATCGACCTCGGAAGCAGCATCCTGGATACGGCGCATTTTGCGACCTATAAGAACGCCCTCTATATGAGTTCATGGAATGGACCGGCAGGAACGGAAATCTGGAAAACCACCGACGGGACGCAATGGAATCGATTTGGGGATGTTCAAAATGGTGACCCCAATAATGCCGGCGCAATTGCCAGTGAGGAGTTCAAGGGCCACCTGTATTGGGGCGTCTATAACTGGGAAGAAGGGGCGCAGATCTGGCGGACGGATGGGGATACAATCGAGACGATCATGACCGGCGGTTTTGGAGTTCCCATCGAGGTTGTGTCTTCATTGTCCAGGTTTGGGGACTACCTTTACGCCAGCGGGTGGATTGACGATGAAACCTGCCAAACTCAGGTCTGGCGCACGAAAAATGGTATAAATTGGGAGCTTGTCACCAGCATCGCTGGGATGGGATCGGCAAGCGCCCTGGAAGTCGTTGAAAACCAGCTCGTTCTTGTAGCCGAAAACGATGACGCCGGTCTTGAAGTTTGGCGAACGATGAACGGCGTCAGCTGGGAGCAAATTGCATCCGGCGGCTTCGACGATCCGAATAACACCTGGTCATTTTTTGACAACGGTGTGACTGTCTTCAGGGGTAAATTGTACATCGCGACGATAAACTGGGGGAATGGCGGTGAAGTCTGGAGATTGTGCCTGTCAGACTGTAAATAGAAGCCACTGGCGGATACGCTGCCTGCATTTGTCGTTTGCGACGGGGCTTTCGTCTCAGGTAAACAGCGGTTCCATACGGACTCTAAGGGCCAGGGCGCTCATTTCGTCATCTGGGGGTTTAGATTGGTATCGCTGCGCCGCATCCAGCACTCTGGGCAAAAGATGGATGTCGGCGACGCTGTTCAAAAAGACGCCTGGCTCCCCAAGCACCCAATGGACAGCCAGGTCGATGTCTGCCTGGTCCTCGAATGGTTGGTACCAGGTGTTATACGTTTGCGGGCGGTCGCCCCAAGGGGCGCGGGTGAGCGACTTGATGGTTTGCACCGCCACATTTCTTTGTTCGCAGGTTCTCAAAAGCTGGACAAAATCTGCAGAATAATGCGGGTTCTGCATCATGGCGTAATTGTAGGGGAGCAGCACCGAGTTGAAATCGAAGCGCTCTAGGGCAGCTTTATGCAGGCGAGCGATATCCACGCCGTGACCGGTAACGCCGATAAAGCGCACCAATCCCTGGTCTCGAGCCTCGACCAATGTCTCTAGGGCTCCGCCGCCTCCCAGGGCAATCTCCCATTCTTCCTGTGTCGAGAGATTGTGGAGTTGGATCAGGTCGAGATGATCGGTTTGCAGCAGCGCCAAGGAACGCTGCAGGGATTCGCGCGCCCCCTGGCGAGTCCGTTCCTCGGTCTTTGTCGCCAGGAAGAATTGGTCTCTATAACGTTTCATCCAGGGGCCAATACGTTGCTCCGCCAAACCATAACTGGCGGCGGTATCGATATGGTTGATGCCATGCGCTAGAAGCAATTCCAGGGTAGCATCTGCCTCGGATTGCGAGACAGCAGAGAGCGCGGCGCCACCGAAGATAACACGCGTGCTCGCGTGCCCGGTCCGTCCGAATTGTTTGCTTGGAATCATGAGATGTACTCCTTAAGATGATCCTGGGCTGAAGCCTGAATTAATTATACCGGCCATCGATTGGTAAATGAACATTTCGATCTCCGCTGTCGGAGGCGGTCTTATATCATCTCTTTTCCCTGATTGAAATTCAGCGCGTATTTCTGTATACGATGATCAGCAGTATAAAGAGCGCTGCTTTTCATCTTTGGCAATGACCTGCAGGCGATCAGAGAAATATGTGATTAATGCTTGTTGCTAAGGAGGACTGATGTCCATTTACTCCAAGTGGGCCAGGAAAGAACACGGCCCGGTTATTTATGTCGTAGCCTTGATCCTGGCCGGGATTGTCTTCGTCATCCTGCTTCCATATCTGATCCTCGTGGTCGGCCCAAACTGGGACCGGCGGCTTGGCCTGCCGAGCCTCGATTTCGGGGCGCTCAACACCATCATCGGCGGCTTGCTGGTGATGGCGGGATACGCCTTCGCCTTCTGGTCGATCCTGACACAGATCAACCGCGGTCGGGGCACGCCGCTGCCCGTGCTGCCCACCCAGGAGCTGCTGGTCCAGGGGCCGTTTCGCTACTGCCGTAACCCGATGACCCTGGGGACCATCCTGGCCTACCTGGGTCTCGGGATCTTTGTGGGAACCGTGA
>JAYRNN010000065.1:0-25365 GCA_041912175.1 Anaerolineales bacterium
AATCTGCGGCAGGTAATCTTTGAACGCGCGGATGATCGTCCTGATCTGGTTGGGATTCACGATCGTCCTGCTGATCATCAACCGCAAGAGAAATTGGCTGCAGTGGTTAAAACGTTGGGGATCGCCGGAGATGCTGCCGCTGGTGGTTTTTTCAGCGATTTACCTGGCGGCGATCACCCTCACGGTCTACACGGCGGACCATCCAATCACTGATTTTTACGACGATCGCTACCAGTCGCCGTTATTTTTTGTGTGCATCGTGGGGATATTTCTCAGCCTGGACGAGCTGGTCTTGGCGCACGTGCGCGAAACCCGCAGGCAGGCGGCCGATTGGGTGGTCGTGCTGGTTTTTGCGATCTGGGCGATTTACCCGAGCGCGATTCTCTATCGCTTCACCCGGCTTTCGATCCAGCAAGGTGTGGCAGCGTACAATAATTACAACACCCGCGAACTGAACGAATCGCGCCTGGCGGCATTCATCCGCAGATATCCATTCGAGGCTGGTCTGCCCTTTTATACCAACTATGGCGAGCTGGTCTACCTCTTCACCGGGCGGAACAATTTCGTTGCGCCAAAGGATTACGGTTATTACACGACTCCTGAATATCTGACCGCTCACTACGCAGATTGGCCGCCCGCGCCGAAGGTATACGTGGTGTGGTTTACGTCCCAGGAGAAGAAGAATTATTTTTCGCCCGACCAACTACGGGCAGTGGCGGATGTGGAATTAATTTATGATGGTGGAGATGGCCAGGCGGCAATCGTCACCCGGCGGTGAGGGGGGAGGCAATCTTTTTGACAACCATGACCACACCCAATTGGCTGGACCGAGTTTTCAACATGGATTCGCTGGAAGGCATCCAGATGCTCCCTGATCAGAGCATCGATCTGGTGATTGCCGATCCCCCTTACGGCCTGGGAAAGGATTATGGCAACGACTCGGATAAAAAAGAGCAGATCGAGTTTTTGCGTTGGACCGAAGCCTGGCTGATGCTGTTGCTGCCAAAGCTAAAGCAGAACGGAAGCCTGTATATTTTCACCACCTGGCGTTATAGCCCAGAAATTTTTGTTTTTCTCAAGTCGCACATGACGATGATCAACGAAATTATCTGGGATCGAAAGGTGCCTAGCATGGGCGGCAGCACACGGCGGTTCAGCTCTGTCCACGATACGATCGGCCTGTTCGTTAAGTCGAAGGATTATTGTTTCGACATTGACGCGGTACGGATTCCTTATGATCCCAAAACGAAGAAAGCTCGCTCGAGGTCTATTTTTGTGGGCAAGAAATGGCTGGAGGTCGGCTACAATCCGAAGGATGTTTGGGCCGTATCGAGACTGCACCGGATTCATGCCGAACGCGAAGACCATCCGACCCAAAAACCGCTGGCCGTAATTGAACGGATGGTCAAGGCGAGCTGTCCCGAGAACGGCGTCGTGCTCGACCCGTTTGCCGGCTCGGGCACGACCGTGGCGGCATGCTTACGGAACCACCGCCATTATGTAGCCTTCGAAATCAACCCCGAATACTACAATATTATCTTGCGTAGGATTGAAAGAGTGAAATCGGGCGATTGATAGCGGGCGATATCAGTCGGAAAGCAGAACCCCATCCGGGTAACAGTAGATCCAGCCTTCACCGGGGTCAAAAGCCTGGATGATTGGGTGACCGGCGGCGTAGGAATGCTTCGTAGCATGCTGGTTTAGGGGTTGGTAATCCTGAATGACCTCCTGGAGCGCGCATCGAAGATATCATAGGCCTTGATTGTCGGATATAAGGGATGGAATTCGGATTCGTACTCTGGTAGAATTGGGAATTCAAAGTTGTCAGAATTGAGGCGAGGTGATTGTGAATCCAGGAATTTTCAAGGCGTATGACATCCGTGGTATCTATCCGGAAGAGCTAGATGAAGGAGCTGCCTACCAAATCGGCCGGGCCTTCGTGACTCTCACAGGCGCGGAACAGGTGGTGGTGGGGCGGGATATGCGGCTATCCGGGCCGGCGCTGCATGCGGCGCTGCTACGCGGGTTGACCGAGCAAGGCGCGGATGTGCTGGATATTGACATGGTTAGCACGGATCAATATTATTTTGCCTGCGCCGAGACTGGTTTGCCAGGTGTGATGGTGACGGCTTCGCATAACCCAAAAGCCTATAATGGCTTTAAGATGGTGCGCAAGATGCCCTATTTGTTGAGCAGCGAGGCCGGCCTGTTGGACCTGCGCAAGCTGGCGCAAAACCAGATTTTTCCCACTCCGGCGCGCCGGGGCCGGGTTACCGAGAAGAATTTTCAAGAAGCGTTTATCAAGAAGGTGCTCTCCACCATCAATGTCTCGACAGTGAAGCCGCTCAAGGTGGTGGTGGATACCGGGAATGGGATGGTGGGGCCGATTTTGCAAAAGGTCTACAGTCGCCTCCCGGTCCGACTGACCGGGCTCTATCTGGAGCCCGACGGCAGCCTGCCGAACCATGGCCTGGACCCTCTCCAGCCGGAGAACCGTGCAGAGCTGCAAGCGCGCGTGCTGGCTGAAGGGGCGGATATTGGCTTCGCATTCGACGGCGATGGCGATCGTTTTTTTGCGATCGATGACCGTGGCCAGTTCGTACCAGGCGATTTTTTGACCGCCATTTTGGCGGGTTTCTTTTTGGAACGCTCGCCGGGGGCGAAAGTGATCTATGATGTGCGCGCCTCCTGGGCCGCGGCCGATTTGATCCGGGCGTATGGCGGGCTGCCGTTGATGGAACGCGTGGGGCACGCCTTCATCAAGCGCCGCATGGCCGATGAGGATGCTGTATTTGCAGGAGAGGTGACCGGGCACTACTACTTTCGAGACTTCTACTACGCCGACTCGGGCATCTTGCCTTCGCTGGCGCTCCTGGAACTGCTTTCCAAACGTGGGTTGAAGATGTCGGAGTTGCTGGCGCCGCTGGAAGCGAAATATTTTGTTTCGGGGGAGATCAATTCAACGGTGAAAGACCAAAAAGGCAAAATAGAGGTCTTGGCCTCGCGTTTCGCAGATGGCGAGCAGTTGCGCATGGATGGGCTCTCGGTCGCTTATCCCACCTGGCGCTTCAACGTGCGCGGCTCGAATACCGAGCCATTGCTGCGCTTGAACCTGGAAGCAAAGTCGCGCGCTGAGATGGAGAAAAAGCGCGACGAGGTGTTGGCGATTATTCGGGGGTAAAAAAATTAAGATTTTTTGCTTACCGTCTCACCGCTGGGGACTTCTTTTGCCTCGTAATCATCTGGAGTGGTAGATGGGTCGATACGGCAGTTGCGGCCGATGACGATGCCGCCAGGGATGCGCGCCCGCTTCCCAACGATGGTGATGCCGGTGTTGATATTAGCTGGCTCGAGCCTGTTCGGCTTATCATCTTCTCCCAGGCCTATTTTGGCGTTGACGCCGACCTCGATATTCTTGTCCAGGATACAGCAGTTAACTTCTGCTCCGGCCCGGATGATCGTGTCATTCATGATCACAGAGTTGCGGACGACCGCCCCCTTTTCAACTCGCACACCAGGCGAGAGCACGCTGTTGATCACCGATCCACAGATCACGCAGCCGTTGGAAGCCATGCTCTTGATCAGTTCTCCAGGGGGAGTGCACTTGACCGGCGGCCGCTCTTCCGAGCGAGTGTGGATGATCCATTCCTGGTCGTAAAGGTCGAGGCCTGGGTTCTCCTCAAGCAGCGCCATGCTGGTCTCCCAATAGGCCCGGATCGTGCCGACATCCACCCAATAACCCAGGAATGGATAGGCGTAGGCGCCGCCCATCTCGACGATGCGGGGGATAATATTCTTGCCAAAATCGTGTGCTGAATTAGGATCCTGGCCATCCTCTTCCAATTTTGCGAGCAGAAATTTAGTATTGAAGACATAGATGCCCATCGAGGCCAGTGTGCTGTCCGACTGTTTTGGCTTTTCGGCAAACTTGGTGATCTTTTGACTCGAGTCTACGCTCATAATACCGAAACGTTTGACATCTTCTTGGGGCACATTCATCACTGCCACGGTCAGGTCGGCTTTTTTGTCTTGATGGAAACGAATCAAGTCACGGTAGTCTTGTTTATAGATATGATCGCCGGAAAGGATTAAGATGGTGTCAGCGCCATCATCACGAATGAAATTGCGGTTTTGATACAGCGCATCGGCAGTACCGCGATACCAATCCTGGTCCGAGCGGCCGCGATAGGGCTGCCAGATTTGCAGGCCATTGGGCGGCCGGCGGTTCAGGTCCCATGGCTCGCCGATCCCGATGTGCTGCATCATGGAATGCGGACGAAACTGGGTCAGCACCGCGATGCGATAAATGTCCGAATTGACGGCGTTGGAAAGTGGAAAGTCGATGATGCGATATTTGCCGCCAAAAGGAACGGCTGGCTTGGCGCGCTTCTCGCCCAGGATACTCAGGCGGCTGCCTGCACCGCCGGCCAGGATCAGAGCTAATACGCTCATATCATTCCTCCTTATAGGTTTTCATTTTTTCGTGGTAAACCATTTCGATAAGCGATTCTCTGAATAGGGCGGCTGATCGACATAATGGGAAACGTCATTGAAAAGCATCAGCCGCGCCCGAACCGGATCTTTAAAATCCAAGATATTCAGGCAAGCCGGCGATTGATCCAAGCGATCGCGATACCCGCGGGCGTCAAAACCCAGCAGGCTGCTCAAAATCAGGCGGATGGTGGCCTTGTGCGAAACCACAGCTATGGTTTGCCCGGCGTGACTCATTACGATCTCTCGAATGACTGGCAAGGCGCGCGCCATCACCATCAGGCCAGACTCGCCGCTCTGCGGGGCGAAGGTGAACGGATCCTCTTGCCAGGCGGTGTATTCTTCGGGAAATTGTTTCTCCACATCGGCGCGGCTTAAGGTTTCCCAGCGTCCATGGTGGATTTCGCGCAACCCTTCGCGAGTCTCGGGGGTCATCTCAAAAGGTTTGGAGATAATCGAAGCGGTCTCGATCGTTCTGCGCATCGGGCTGCAGTAAAAGGCAGCGATGTGATCATCGGCGAGGCGACTGGCCAGGCAAGCAACCTGCCAGCGCCCCTCGTCCGAAAGATCTACTTCTGTGCCGCCAGAGAAGCGGTCCTCTGCACTCAGACTGGTAGCGCCATGCCGGATTAGATAAAGCCTCGTTGTAGTGATGGTCTCGTCTCCTTATCTCGAGTAGTCGCCGGGATCTATTTTAACGCCGCGTCGACGATTGCTTGAGCATCGGCCTGAATGCTGCTCAGGTGCTCTGCGCTGACAAAGCTTTCGGCGTAGATCTTATACACATTTTCCGTGCCCGATGGCCGGGCTGCGAACCATCCGCTCTGGGTGACCACTTTAAGCCCGCCGATGGCGGCATTGTTGTATGGTGCTCGGGTCAGCTTGGCAATGATTTTATCGCCTGAGAGCTCATCGGCTGCGACCCGTTCAGGCGAGAGGTTGGAAAGCACGGCTTTTTCAGCCGGACCGGTCGGCGCGTCCTTCCGCGCGTACCAGGTCTTGCCAAAGCGTGACTCCAGCTCCTGGTAATGCTCCCCGGGGTCGCGTCCGGTGACGGCCAGAATTTCCGCCGCCAGCAGGTCGAGGATGAATCCGTCTTTGTCGGTAGTCCAGGTCGTACCTTCGTGGCGCAGGAATGAAGCTCCCGCGCTTTCTTCCCCGCCAAAACCAAACGAGCCATCCAGGAGGCCATGGACGAACCATTTGAAGCCTACCGGCACCTCGCATAGCTTGCGACCCAGGTGTGCGGCCACGCGGTCGATCATTGAGCTTGAGACCAGGGTCTTGCCAACCGCGACCTCTTTGTCCCATTGAGGCCGGTTCTGGAACAAATACCAGATCGCTGCAGCCAGGAAATGGTTGGGATTCATCAACCCAACGCTGCGCGTGACGATGCCGTGACGATCGTAATCGGTGTCATTGCCAAAAGAGATATCAAACTGGTCTTTCAGCTTTACCAGGCTGGCCATCGCGTACGGCGAAGAACAATCCATGCGAATCTTACCGTCGTGGTCCAAGGTCATAAAAGAGAAGGTTGGATCGACCCGGGGGTTGACGACTTGCAAGTTAAGCCGGTAAGTTTCCGCAATCGGTTCCCAGTAGCCCACCCCCGCGCCGCCCATTGGGTCGACGCCGATCTTTAAGCCGGCTGCAGCAATCGCCTGCATGTTGACCACATTCTTCAAATCCTCGACATAAGGCATGATATAGTCAACCTCATAGGTTGTCGGGGCCTTAAGCGCCCTTTCGAGCGGTATTCTTTTGACTTCTTTTAACCCGTTCGCCAGGATGTCATTGGCGCGGTCCTGGATCCATTTGGTCGTGGTGGTATCCGCCGGGCCTGCGGACGGAGGATTGTATTTGAAGCCGCCATCCTCCGGCGGGTTGTGTGAAGGGGTAATGACTACCCCATCGGCCAGGTCCGTCGTGCGATTGTGATTGTAAGCCAGGATGGCATGCGAAATCGATGGAGTGGGTGTATAGCCGAGTCCCTGTTGGATGGCAATATCCATCTGGTTCCCGGCGAAGACCTCCACCGCCGAGTAGAGCGCCGGCTCAGACAAGGCGTGGGTATCCATCCCAAGGTATAGCGGGCCGGTGATGCCTTGCGATTTACGCAGCTCCGAGATCGCCTGGCTGATCGCCAGGATATGAGCCTCGTTAAAACTGTTTAAGATGGATGATCCGCGATGACCGGAGGTGCCAAAGGCCACTCGGTGGGCAGGATTTGTGGGATCGGGCTGGCGGGTGTAATAAGCGGAAATGAGCCGAGGGACGTTTACCAGATATTGGTAGGGTGCAACCTGGCCTGCGAGTGCATGGATACTCATTTCTCCTCCTGGGTAGATCGGATGAAGGCTAATATTTTTCTAATATTATACCCACATGTGAACTTGGATGCAGCACGATTGCACCAGGTAATTTGTAATCCCTATCTGAGACTGCGGGCGTTTATAATACGGCTGGTTTTAACGACCATACGCGGGCTTTCTTGTCCATCCCGGCGCGCCACGATGCCTGGCGACGCGTGGCGCTTTGCTGACCACCTTTCCCGGCGACGCCGCCATGGCGACCTTGGAACAGGTGCAGGCATTTGCCAGGGGCGGCTCCGCCCGAATTCATAGATAATCAAATTCTCAGCTATCAGGGAGCCGATTATGGAAAGAAAATATTCTCTTGGGATCATTGGTTTAGGGGTTATGGGGCGCAGCCTGGCGATGAACTTTGAACGCAACGGCTATCCGGTGATTGGTTATGACCTCGCCCCGCGTCTGCCGGTCGATTTCAAAGTGAAAGTCACCAATTCGTTGGTAGAATTGGCCAATTCGCTGGCGACGCCGCGTATCTTTTTCTTGATGGTGCCGGCCGGTGCTCCTGTGGATAGCGCGATTGGCTCACTAAAGCCTTACTTGCAGCCGGGCGATGTGATTGTCGATGGCGGCAACTCGTTCTTTACGGATAGCGAGCGGCGCTTCAAAGCCCTGGAAGCCGATGGCATCCTGTTTGTAGGCATGGGCGTCTCGGGCGGCGAGTCAGGCGCTCTGTGGGGGCCGAGCTTGATGCCAGGCGGATCTCCTGTTGCCTGGCAGCTTTTGGCGCCAATGTTCCAAGCCATCTCTGCTAAAGCTGATGATGGGGAGGCCTGCGTCGCCTGGATGGGCAGCGGCGGCGCCGGTCACTACGTCAAGATGGTGCACAATGGCATCGAGTACGGTGATATGCAATTGATCGCTGAGATTTATGATCTGCTGCACCGCGGTGCAGGGGTTTCAAATCAAGAGCTGGCAAAGATTTTCGCCGCCTGGAACGAGCGTGAGCTGCGCTCTTACCTGATCGAAATTACCGCCAAGATCTTGACCCGCAGGGATGAGGAAACCGGCCGAGAATTGGTGGATTTGATCCTGGATGAGGCTGCTCAGAAGGGTACGGGCAAATGGACCAGCCAGACGGCCCTGGACACCGGTGCAGCAATTCCAACCATCAATGCCGCAGTTGAAAGCCGTCTCATCTCTGCGCTCAAAGCGGAACGTGTGATCGCCTCTAAAGTCTTGGGCAGCGCGCAGAAATTTAGCGGCGATACAGAATCGCTCGTAGCTGCCGCCGAACAGGCGCTGTATGTCAGTAAAATAACTTCCTATGCCCAGGGGCTAAACCTGTTGAAAATGGCTTCTCAAGAATATAATTGGAACATTAATCTGTCGCAGATTGTACCCGTCTGGCGGGCTGGCTGCATTATCCGCGCTGCCCTGTTGAGCGATATCACGAACGCCTACCGCCGTGATCCCGCTCTGCCGAACCTGCTTCTGGATGATGTTTTCAAGCAAGCTGTCCTGATCCGCCAGGCTGCCTGGCGCACAGTAGTCCAAACCGCCGTGGGGCTAGGCATCCCGATGCTGGCAACTTGCGCTTCGTTGGCCTATTTCGATGCATATCGCTCGGCGGTGCTGCCGGCGAATCTCACCCAGGCGCAGCGTGACTTTTTTGGCGCGCACACCTACCGCCGGATCGACAAGGAAGGTATATTTCATACTCAATGGGAAGCCTAGATTGTTGGCCCCCCCGAATTGAATTCATTCTGGCTTCGCACATAGAGGATTAAATGGCTGATAAAAATAATCACGGACCCAAAAACAAGGAAAATCATTTAGCGCTGCACTGGCATTCACTGGATCTGGATGATGTCCATGTTAAGCTGCAGGCGCCTGCTGATGGTCTGACTTCAGAAGAAGTCTCCAGGCGCCTGGAGAAATATGGCCCCAACGAGCTCAAAGAAAAACCCAAGCCCACCTTCTTCCAATTGGTATTGGCCCAGCTCAACAATTTCATCGTTATCCTTTTGATTGTCGCCTCAGTTGTTTCTGCACTGCTCGGCGATTGGATCGAAGCTGGCGTAATTATGTTGATCGTGGTGCTGAATGCCATCCTCGGTGTGGTTCAGGAGAGCCGGGCGGAAGAGGCTCTGGCGGCGTTGAAGAAAATGGCTGCTCCAGAATCTCAGGTGATGCGAGACGGGCAGCGTGTGTCCGTTCCGGCCAGCGGGCTGGTGCCGGGGGATGTGGTTTATTTGGAAGCGGGCAATTTCGTGCCTGCCGATATGCGCCTGATTGAGGCGGTCAACTTGCGCGTGGAGGAGGCTGCGCTAACCGGTGAATCGGTGCCGGTGCAGAAAAATGCCGCCCTCGTCTTGGATGAAGACGCTTCCCTGGGCGACCGAAAGAACACCGTCTTTATGGGTACGGTGGTAAATTACGGCCGTGGGCGCGGGATCGTGGTCGATACGGGTATGACTACCCAGCTTGGCATGATTGCGGATATGCTGCAATCCGTCGAGGAGGAAGGCACACCGCTGCAGAAAAAACTGGATCAATTAGGCAAGACGCTCGGGATTGCCGCCCTGGCGATCTGTGGTGTGGTATTTATTTTAGGCGCTTATCGTAGCGGTGTATTTACCGAAGGATGGACAGCCGAAACGCAAGCGGCTTTGCTCGACAGTTTCATGATCGCGGTTGGACTGGCGATCGCGGCTGTCCCTGAAGGTTTGGCGGCCGTCGTCACGATCAGCCTGGCATTAGGCATGCGCGAAATGGTGAAGCGCCATGCCTTGATCCGCAAGCTGGCATCCGTGGAAACGCTTGGTTCAGCCACCGTGATCTGCTCGGATAAAACCGGCACCCTGACCCAGAATGTAATGACCGTCACGCGTATGTGGGTGGATGGCAAGGTCGCCGAGGTATCTGGTACGGGTTACGACCCGGTTGGAGATTTCTTTATCGATGGGCAGCAGGCTGATTTGCAGAAAGCGCCCGGGATGACCACGGTGCTGTGGGTAGGCGTCTTAAATAACGATGCCGCCCTGGAACCGGTTTCTGGAGAAGGTTACTCCACGTTTCGGATTGTGGGCGACCCTACAGAAGGCGCAATGTTGGTTGCAGCGAAGAAAGCCTGGAAAGAGCTGGAAGAATTACCCCTCGCCTACCCGCGTCGCAAAGAAATCCCCTTCGATTCAGCCCTCAAGCGCATGACGACCGTCCACGAAATCACCTGGATTAAAGAAGCCGGTCTCTCCCCTTTCAAGGATCAGAGCGCCCTGGGCAAGCATGCAGTCACCGTCAAAGGCGCGCCAGACCTGGTGCTAGAATTGTGCACCGATTACCAGACTCTGAATGACGACGTTCGCCCTCTGACAGACGAGATGCGTCGTCATATCCAGGCTGCTAATGACCGCATGACGAATGACGCGTTGCGAGTGATGGGTTTTGCTTACCGCATCGAGTCAGACATACCCGATGAGCTCACTCGAGAATATGCAGAGCAAGGTCTGATTTTTGCGGGGCTGATGGGCATGATCGACCCGGCTCGACCAGAAGTAAAACCGGCGCTCGAAAAAGCGCGCCGCGCAGGTATTCGCACGCTGATGATCACCGGCGATTATCCCAACACCGGCCGGGCAGTGGCCGAAAGCATCGGGCTGCTGAGCCCCGGCCATAAGGTAATGACCGGCGCGCAACTGAATGATATCAACGACGCTCAGTTGACGAAAGAAGTCGAAGTCACCGATGTGTTCGCTCGCGTTTCGCCCGAGCACAAGATGCGTATTGTCGATGCCTTGCGCGCCAATAACGAAGTGGTCGCCATGACTGGCGATGGGGTTAACGATGCCCCGGCGATCAAACGCGCAGATATCGGCGTCTCGATGGGTATCACAGGCACCGATGTGGCCAAGCAGACCGCAGATATGGTCTTGACCGATGATAATTATGTCAGTATTGTGTCGGCGGTGGAACAAGGCAGGATCATTTACGCCAACATCCGTAAATTTGTCTTCTTCCTGGTCTCTTCGAACACCGCAGAGATTATGATCATCTTCCTGGCGACGCTGGCCGGCCTGCCGATGCCATTGACCGTTATTCAATTGCTATGGCTCAATTTGCTCACCGATGGCGCCCCGGCTTTGGCGTTGGCGATGGAAAAAGGCGACCCAGATATCATGGATCGCCCACCGCGGCCCAAGAGCGAATCGATTATCAACAAAACCATGGGCCTTGGTATTGGCATTCAAACGATCGCTCAGACCGGTGCGGTCCTGGCTGCTTTTCTGCTTGGTTTGTACTGGCACCTGGAATCCGGCGCCGTGATCCCGGCTGGGACGAATGCTTTTCATTACCTGCTCCAGCATAACTGGCGTGGTGTGGACGTGAAAACCGCTGAGACAATGGCCTTCGTGACCCTGTCCTTGTGTGAGCTGTTTCGCGCTTACACGGTCCGCTCGGAGCGCGCCTCAATATTCACAATCGGCGTGTTCTCCAATAAATACATGCAGATGGCGGTGGGTCTATCGATCCTCCTGTTGTTGTTGGTGGTCAACATACCCTTCCTGCAGCCGATCTTCAATACCCACTTCTTGTCGCCCACAGAATGGGCGATTGTACTCGGCCTGGCGTTGATCCCGGCTGTTGCGGAAGAATTGACCAAGCTGTATCTGCGTATGAGTTCAAAATAGATAGCCGTTTGGAGTAAGTTGATCTATAATCATCTCGCTCCAAACACAATCTGACACAAAGTGAGAATTTCTATGAAAGAAACCAAACAACTTCAAACGCTAGCTCTCAATACGATCCGTTTTCTGTCGGCCGATGGCGTGCAGCAGGCCAATTCGGGTCACCCCGGCTTGCCGATGGGCGCCGCCCCGCTGGCTTACACCGTGTGGACCCGCCACCTACGCCACAACCCGAGCAACCCCCATTGGCCGGATCGTGACCGCTTCATCCTCTCCGGTGGGCATGGCTCGATGCTGCTTTACAGTATGCTGCACCTGACGGGGTATGATCTGCCTTTGGATGAGCTGAAGCGCTTCCGCCAATGGGGCAGCTTAACCCCAGGGCATCCGGAATTTGGGTTGACCCCCGGCATCGAAACCACCACCGGTCCATTAGGACAAGGTTTTTCGAATGGCGTCGGCATGGCCATGGTTGAAGCCCACCTGGCGAAGGTTTATAACCGCCCAGGCCATGAAGTGATTAACCACTACGTCTACGCGATTGTCACGGATGGCGATCTGATGGAAGGGGTGGCCTCCGAAGCAGCTTCACTGGCCGGTCATCTCAAGCTCGGCAAGCTCATCTACCTATATGATGACAACCATATTTCCATCGAAGGTTCCACCGACATCGCTTTTACCGAGGACCGTGGCAAGCGTTTCGAAGCTTACGATTGGCACGTACAGCGTGTGGAAGACTCGCTTGACATCGATGCGATCGATCGCGCCATCCAGGCCGCCCGAGAGGATCCGCGCCCGTCATTGATCATGGTGCGCACGATCATCGGTTATAGTCTGCCGACGCGCGCCGGCACCGCTAAAGCCCATGGTGAACCGCCCGGCGATGCCGAGCTTAATGGCGCTAAGGAAAAGCTGGGTTGGCCGCTCGAGCCGCGCTTCTATATCCCCGAAGAGTCGCTGGCTTTTTTCCGCCAGGCTGTTTCGAATGGCGTCGAATGGGAAAGCGACTGGCAGCAAAAGATGGCCGCCTATCAAGCGGAATGTCCCGAACTCGCCGCTGAGCTCGAGCGCCGCCTGGCCGGCGAGCTGCCGGAAGGTTGGGATAAGGCGCTGGTTGAATTCCCTGCCGATCCAAAAGGCATTGCTACTCGAGCCGCATCGGGTAAAGTCTTGAATGCGCTGACTGGCAGTCTGCCAGAGCTGTTTGGAGGTTCGGCCGACCTGGCGCCATCGAACAATACCTGGATGGCTAATAGCCCGGCCTTTGCTTCCGATTGCTATGAAGGGAATAACATCCACTTCGGTGTACGCGAACACGGGATGGGCGCAGTGGTTAACGGCATGGCATATCATGGCGGGGTGATCCCATATGGCGCGACTTTCCTGGTCTTTTCAGATTATATGCGCGGCGCCCTGCGCCTTTCAGCCCTCTCGCATCTGGGCTCGATCTGGATTTTCACCCACGACAGCATCGGCGTTGGCGAAGATGGCCCCACGCACCAGCCGGTCGAGCACATGGCTGCCCTGCGCGCGATCCCCAATATGCTGACGCTGCGCCCGGCCGACGCTAACGAAACCCTGGAGGCCTGGAAGATCGCCATTGAAAACCGTCACCGGCCGACCGCCCTGGCGCTCACCCGCCAAAACCTGCCCACCCTCGACCGCACGGTCTTTGCCCCAGCCGCTGGCCTGCGCAAGGGCGCTTACGTACTGGCAGAACTTGGAAGCGGAAAACCACAAGCCATCTTGATGGCGAGCGGGTCAGAGGTTGGCTTGATCGTCGAGGCCGGCCAGCAGTTGGCCGCCAAAGGCGTGTCCGTCCGCCTTGTCTCCTTCCCCAGTTGGGAGCTGTTTAACGAACAGGACCAGGCCTATCGCGACTCGGTGCTGCCCCCCGATATCGAGCAGCGCCTGGCGGTCGAGGCAGGCATCTCGCAGGGTTGGCATCGTTGGGTTGGCTCGAAAGGCCGCGTGCTCGGGCTGGATCGCTTCGGCGCGTCTGCCCCGGCCAACCTGGTATTTAAGAACCTGGGCTTTTCAGTCGAAAACATCCTGGGGATCGTCCAGGACATGTTAAAATAATTTCCTTCTTAGATTTGTGAGCAAAAATGAACGCAACCTTGAGACTACTTGAAGCCGGACAGTCGGTCTGGTACGATAACATTCAGCGCCAGTTGCTTGAAAATGGGGAAATGGCGCGCATGATCAAGCAAGGCGAGATCCGGGGGGTTACATCCAACCCAACCATCTTTATGAATGCCATCACCAAGTCGCACGATTACGATGCTGGCCTGGCGTCGCTGGCGCGCGCTGGATATAAAGCGCAAGAGATCTTTTTCCACCTGGCCATCGAGGATATCCAGGCCGCGGCTGATCTATTCCAATCCCTGTATGCCGAATCGGACGCTGGCGATGGGTATGTCAGCCTGGAAGTAAGCCCTTACCTGGCAAATGACACTGCCGGGACCCTCGATCAAGCGAAGAGCCTATGGTCGCGCGTGAACCGTCCCAACCTGATGATTAAGATCCCCGCCACCAAAGCCGGTCTGCCTGCTATCACCCAGGCCATCGCCGAGGGGATCAACGTCAATGTAACCCTCATCTTCTCGCTCGCCCGCTATACAGAAGTAATGCATGCCTACATAAGCGGTCTCGAGCAGCGCCTGGCGAAGGGATTACCCATCGATCGAATTGCCTCTGTGGCGTCTTTCTTTGTCTCGCGGGTCGATACCAAAGTAGATGCCTGGCTGCAAGCGATCATCAACGACCAGCCCGCAAAGGCAGCGACTGCCGAGGCCTTGCTTGGTAAAGCCGCAATCGCCAACGCTTGCCTTGCTTATGCCGATTTCAAGGAAGTCATTGCTTCCGAGCGGTGGCAGGCGCTAAAAGCTGCCGGCGCATGCCCACAACGTCCACTATGGGCCTCAACCAGCACCAAGAATCCTGCCTATCGCGATGTGATCTATGTCGAGGAATTGGTCGGCCCTGATACGGTCAACACGATGCCTCCCCAGACCGTGGTCGCTTTTCTGGAGCATGGCTTGGTCCACCCGCGCTGCCTGGATGAGAACCTGGCCAGCGCCAGGCCGACCTTTGACGGCCTGGAGGCCTTGGGAATCTCCATGGCCGATGCCACCCAGCAATTGGAAGATGAAGGCGTACAATCCTTCTCGGATGCTTATACCGCGTTGCTGGCAGAGATCGATAAACGCGTGCAGACCTTATAGGCTTAAGGAAGCGATCTTCACAGAGTGGGAGCGCCGCTTTCAACGCTCCCGCTTTTTGTTGATGTGCGCGCCTGGTGCGGAGGGCGCCTGTAGCGGTTCAGGGATCGCCCAGGGTCAGGAAGGTTTCTGTATTGAGGAAGCGCCCGATATCGGCGACCTCTACTTCGATCAAGGGGATGAGATCCGTTTGTAATTTCTCGAAGGGCTCGAGCGCAATTTCCAGACGGGAATTGCGCCTGATCATGCGCCAGACGCCGCGTGCCTGTCCATCAACCAACAAGGCAGCGTGGATGATACCTCCGTCGAAAACCTGCGCACTAAAAGCAGGGGCAATTACCTGGTCGCGACTGGCATAACCCAGCAAGTAGGTATCGAAACGGGGCAAAAGGCGTACCAGCGGCTCTGAGATAGAGTCGCCATCGAACCAGCCAAGCTGTGATTTCAACAGCCAGGCCGATTTGCCGGCGACTGTCACGGCGACAAGCTGTTCTGAGACAAGTTCCCAGGCCGCGCGAACTTCGCCGGCCTTCAAACCAGACCATTTTGCCAGGTCCGCCGGCGTCGCCGGGGCATAAGCGGCCAGGTATCGCAGCGCGAGCCGTTCTAGGGCGGTCTCGTAGGGCAGCGGTTGTGGTTTGCCAAGCCAGGTTTCAAACGACACATAGGCCGGCTCTTTCCCGCGTTGTGGGCCGCGCAGCACGCGGCCCTCCAGCGCGGCCCGGAAAAGGATATGCATTGGGGCCTGTCCCTGGCTGGGCAGCGAATTTTCTTTCAACAAGCGGATAATATCTGGTCGGACCAGCTCGCCGCGCTGATCCAGTGCTTCGGAAAGGATTTGCAGCCCAAGCTGTGCACTCCCGTCGTCCCATCCGAGCTGGTGTAGGCGCCGCCGGTCGCCCGCGATGAGAGCCGGACCCAGGAATGGGACCAGCCAGACGGCATCCGCGGCGCTGACCAGGTGCAGTGTGCCGCGCAAACACCAAATCCAGGCCAGCGTGCGTTCCATCTGCCGCGCTCGATCGAGCTGAGCCGCCGTCAAGCCGGGAGCGCGCGCCCGCAAGGATAACATCCCGGCCGGCAGGTCCTGGGCCTGGACGGCCAGGATAGCTGTGATCGCCTGTGAGGGGGATATTTCCTGATACCCATCCTGGCGCAGCAGCCCCTGAGCGCGCATACGCAGGCGGAGCGCTTGATCTTCCGAGAGTTCCAGATGCCCCCTTTGCGATGCCATCTTATTGAAAGCCATAGTCTAAGATTATACCAATCGAAAATTAAAGTGTAAATAAGGTCGTATTTATCCTTTTCGTGTATAATGGGTCCTATCGAAGAGGAATATACCGAAATGACCGAATCCATCGAAACACTCATCATAGGCGCCGGACAGGCCGGCCTGTCGCTCAGTTATTATCTGACTCAGCAGCATCGTGCGCATTTCGTCTTGGAGCAAGCCGCCCAGGTGGCTGAGGCCTGGCGCAATCATCGCTGGGATTCGTTCACCTTGAATACCCCTAACTGGCAAACCTGCCTGCCGGGTTACGAATATCAAGGCGACGACACCGATGGGTTTATGCCGCGCGATGAGATCGTGGCATATTTTGAGGGTTATGCAGCCAGCTTTAATCCGCCCATCCGTTTTGGCGTACACGCCGAAGCAGTCGACCAGGCGGGCTCCAAATTCCGGGTGCAGACCAACCAGGGCGATTACCAGGCCGATAACGTGGTCATCGCCACGGGTTTGTTTCAAAGACCGCGCATCCCGGCTTTTAGTTCTAGACTATCACCCAGGCTGACTCAGCTCCATTCCAGCGAATACCGTAGCCCGGCGCAGCTTCCGCCCGGCGCAGTGCTGGTGGTGGGCTCAGCCCAATCCGGTTGCCAGATCGCTGAAGAGCTTTACCAGAGCGGTCGCAAGATATACCTGAGCGTCGGTAAAGGTTCGGGACGCGCCCCGCGCCGCTATCGCGGTAAGGACACTTTGTGGTGGCTGACCCAGACGGGCTTTTTCGACCGCATGGTGGATAAGCTGCCCTCGCCTCAAGCGAAATTCGCCGCTAACCCGCAGATCTCTGGCAATGCCGGCGGGCACACCATCAACCTGCACCAGTTCAGCCGCGACGGCGTGATCTTGCTGGGCCGAGTCATCGATGCACATGCAGAGCGGGTCGCCTTTGCCCCCGATCTGATGGAAAGCCTGGCCGCAATCGATAAATTCGAGGTTGATCTGGTTAAAAACATCGATGATTTCATCGCCAGGAACGGGATTAAAGCGCCGGAAGAAAACTTGCCGCACCTGACCGATGGTTATGCCTCCCTTGCGCCTATCGAATTGGACTTATCTGCAGCGAGGATTTCCACCGTAATATGGGCGATGGGTTACCAGCATGATTTTTCCTGGGTGCACCTGCCGGTGCTTGACGCGGACGGATTTCCGATCCAGCAATTCGGCGTAACCGCCTTCCCAGGTTTGTACTTCCTTGGGCTGCCGTGGTTGTACAAACTTAAGTCAGGCTTGCTATTCGGCGTCGGCGAACACGCCGCCTACATCGCCTCCCAGATCCGATCATCCTAAAAAGAAGGCTTATTTTCGCTAACCCGAATTCACGTTATTTACAAATCTTTTTCCTGTAGGAAGGCCAGGCTGCTTCAGACCGGGTTATAATGGCAGCTATGAAAGCACGCCTGCTGCTGTATATCTGCCTTTTCCTGCCGGGTAGCATCTTCTTGCTCGCTTGTGGAGCAGGCGCTGGCTTATCCATCTTCGAACGCGCCACACCTACGCCTACTATCACCCCAACCCTCACGCTGACCCCGACGCCAACCATAACACCCACGCCTTCGCCGACGCCTACCCCTGCCCCCAGAATGCGCGTTCAATTGGGCGACCAGGCGTTGCGCAATGGTGATTGGGAAGCCGCGCTGCGCGAATATCAGACCGCTCTGGGCGCCGCGCCGGAGGCAGAGCTGAAGGCCGCTGCGCTGCTGGGAATCGGACGCACCTATTTACAACAAGGAAAGTCCCAGGAGGCTTACGATACCCTGGCCACTCTGGTGCAAAGCTACCCTGATTCGGAAAAGGTCCCCTCCGCCTTTTTTGCCCTCGCCCAGGCTTTTACGGCGTTAGAAAGATACCCTGAAGCTGCACAGGCATACACCGAATACCTCACCCGTCGTCCCGGCCTGATCGATGGCTACGTGCTCGAGCTGCGTGGTGATGCCCGTTTCGCCGCCGGTGATTACCTGGCCGCGGCGCAGGATTTTCGCTTGGCCGTGCAAGCGCCTGGGCTGCTGGATGCGACCTTCCTGGAGATGAAAGAAGCGCGCTCCTATGCTCTGGCCGGCGATACAACCACCGCCCTTGCCAGGTACGATGATCTGTACAGGCGCACGACCAACGAATATACCAAGGCCTTAATCAACCTGCGGAAGGGACAAATCTTCACGGATCTGGGGCAGCTCGATCAAGCGCATGCGGTTTTTCAGGAGTCGGTCAATCTGTTTCCCACCTCTTATGATTCGTATTCTGCCCTGGTGGCTTTGGTCGATGCCGGCGTGCCGGTGGATGACCTGAGCCGCGGCCTGGTCGATTACTACGCCGGGCAATATGGCGCAGCGCTGGCAGCCCTGGATCGTTACTTACAGAATAATCCCGCTGACCCTGGCACAGCCCGCTATATCAGCGGCCTGGCCAACCGGGAGTTGGGCGGGTTCCAGGCCGCCATCCGTGATTGGGACAAGCTGATCCAAAATTATCCCGATCATGCTTACTGGGATAGAGCCTGGGAAGAGAAGGCGTATACCGAGTGGTTTTACCTGGAACAGTACCCAGAAGCTGTGCAGACCTTGCTAGACTTTGTGACCCAGGCTCCCGCCCACCCGCGTGCAGCCGAGTTCCTGTTCGACGCGGCGGGCGTTGCCGAGCGTAGCGGCGATCTGGGACAGGCCGGCGAGCTTTACGAGCGCGTCGCAAACCTCTACCCGGCCGATGAACGGGCTGAGCGCGCCCTGTTCTTGTCAGGCATCGCCCACTATCGGCAGGGGGATTACGCTGGCGCTTTTCTGACCTTCCAACGCCTGGCAGGCCTGGTACAGGATAAAGGCGAACGCGCCAAAGCCAATTTCTGGATTGGCAAGGCGCAGGAAAAGCTAGGCGATACAACGGCGGCGCGCGTTTCTTGGGAAACGGCTGCCGACCTGGACCCCACCGGGTATTACAGCGAACGCGCGGTGGATTTGCTCAGCCAGCGAGCTCCTTACACTCCCCCCGATGCCTATGACCTGACCTACGACGCAGCCGCTGAGCAGCAAAAAGCCGAGCGCTGGCTGGCGAGGACTTTTGGGTTGCCTGAGAACACCGATTTCAACGGATTGGGCGAGCTGGCTTCTGACCCACGCTTGCAGCGCGGCGCTGAACTTTGGGAGATCGGCCTGACCAGCGAAGCGCGCGGGGAATTCGAGGACCTGCGCCAGGCGATTCAGGACGACCCGCTGCAGACCTACCGCCTGGCGCGTTACCTGTCAGAGCTCGGTCTGTATCGCTCGGCTGCCCTGGCCGCCCGCCAGGTGTTGACGCTGGCCGGGATGGATGACGCCGGTACGCTCAATGCGCCAACCTTTTTCAATCGCCTGCGCTGTCCGGTCCATTTCAGCGAGCTGATCCTGCCGCTGGCTGAAAAATACAACCTTCATCCCTTGTTTGTATTCAGCCTGGTGCGCCAGGAGAGTTTGTTCGAGAGTTTCGTGCGCTCTTCTGCGGCTGCGAGTGGGTTAATGCAGATTATGCCTGCCACCGGCGCAGATATCGCCAAGAACCTGGGTTGGCCGCCCGACTTCACCACCGCCGACTTGAATCGCCCGTTGGTAAATGTTACCCTGGGCATGGATTACCTGGATACCCAGCGAAATTTGTTCGATGGGAATTTATTTGCCGCCCTGGCTGCTTATAACGGCGGGCCGGGTAACGCCAACGAATGGCTGAAGCTGGCCGGTAATGACCCGGACCTTTTTTTGGAAGTCATCCGTTACGCTGAGACCCGCGATTACGTACGCAGCATTTACGAAATTTTCAATATCTACCGCCGCCTTTACGACCGCTCGCCCTGAACCAGATCGACTTAAGGGGGCGATGATGAAGTTGAACGCGCCTTGCAGGCTGCCGTCGCTCTCTTGAAGGATGGTTATTAGGTTAGGTCATCCAACACCGTTTCAGGAGATTACTGTCGGCGGGTTTTGTAATTGCAGTATGATGACATTTTTCCTACTTGAAATCTCTTGGGTATTGGTTATAATGTTAATCGATTGCGCGATCGATTAACCATTTCCTGACAGGCATTCATGAGCACAATTTCCGATGTGGCCAAGAAGAGCGGCGTATCCACCACGACCGTTTCACACATCCTAAACGGCACTCGCTATGTTTCCCCCGAGGTGCAAAAACGTGTGTTGCAGGCGATAGATGAACTGGATTACTCCCCGAACTCTCTCGCCCGATCGTTACGCAAGAAAGAAACCTGCACTTTTGGGCTGATCCTGCCGGACAGTATCAACCCCTACTTTGCGGAAATCCAGAACGGCGCGGAGAAAGCCGCGATCGATCAAGGCTACACCGTCATCCTCTGCAATACCGAGGGTGACCCGGAAAAGGAAAAGCTGTACGTCAATGTGTTACGCAGCAAGCGAGTGGATGGCATCTTGTTCATCTCTGCTGGCGCCCAGCCTACTTTCGAATATAATGATTCCTGCCCGATTGTGTTGGTCGACCGATACCTGCCCGGGCTGGAAGTTGACCTGGTCACCGCCGACAACTATGAAGGCGGCTACTTAGCGGCGCACCATCTAATGTCCCTCGGCCATCGGCGCATCGCTTGCATTACCGGTCCGGAGGAGATCGTCCCCGGCGGACGGCGCATCGCAGGCTACCGCCGCGCCTTGGAAGAGGGCGGCTTGGTTTATGACCCGCAACTGGTGGAAGCAGGCGACTTCCACGCGGCTAGCGGGCGGGCAGTTGCTGAGAAACTGTTGCGTTTACCCGACCCACCCACGGCCATTTTCGCCTTTAATGACCTGATGGCGGTAGGGGCCATCCAGGCGGCCGCCGAAGCCGGCCGGTCCATTCCCGATGATCTGGCATTGGTCGGCTTTGATGACATCGAACTGGCCTCCTTCCTCCAGCCGCCGCTGACCACTATCCGCCAGCCCAAGCAGGAGATGGGCCGTCTGGCAGTAGAGCTCCTGCTTTCACGCATCCACGACCGTAGCCTACCGCCGCGCCGGGTAACCCTACCGGTTTCGCTCATCCAGCGCAAGTCCAGCGACGCCCCCGCGCCTCAGGCTTTACCTGGATAATTGCTTCATTCCCAAGGAAGGAGGCCCCCAACACGATCCCCCGCCCCACCAACCCTACTTTTTGATCCACACATCCCAGATAGGAGAATGAGAAGAGATGAAAAAGACCCTTTTTGTACTGAGTATCCTGTTCGCTGTAACCATGATCCTTTCAGCCTGCGCCCCAACGCCCGCCACCGAGGCCCCCGCCCCGGCAGCGACCGAGGCCTCCGCTGCTACCGAAGCTCCCGCCGCGACTGAAGCCCCCGCCGCGACTGAAGCCCCGGCTGCTGTCGAAGCCCCCAAATTTACCTGCGCGCTCATCACCCCCAACCCGCTGGGCGACCGCTCCTTCATTGACGCCTCCGCCCGGGGAATTGCGAAAGCCAACGCGGAACTCCCGGTGAAATGTGACATCATCGAGACCAACGGCGTTGCCGAGCATGAAACCGCGTTGCGCGGCGCCATTGCCCAGGGCTATGACCTGGTTCTGGGTCTGGCCATGGATACTGAAATGTTCGTCAACCTCGCCAAGGAATTCCCGGATCAGAAATTTGCCTCTCCCTCCGAGATCTTCCTCGACACGCTCCCCGAGAACATGGTGGCGTACCAGATCGACGTGCATGAATCCAGCTTCCTAGCCGGTCTGATTGCCGGTTCGCTCACCGAAACCAAGAAGGTAGGCGCGGTCGTCGGCGGAGATGCCCCTGGCTTGAACCAGTTCTATTACGGGTACAAGCAGGGCGTGAAGGAAGTCTGCCCGGATTGTGAAGTTCTAGTCAGCTACCTCGGTTTCGACTTTTCCAACCCGACTCTCGGTTTGGAAACCGCGCTCGGTTTGTATGATCAAGGCGCTGACATCATCTATCAGGTGGCGGGCCGTTCCGGGGAAGGCGTGCTCGAAGCCGCCGCTCAGCGTGACCTGTACGCAATCGGCGTGGATTCCAACCAGGATGACATCCAGCCTGGGCATGTGATCGTTTCCATGCTCAAGAAAGTGGAATCCACCACGTTTGATCCGATCAAACTGGTAACGGAAGGCGCTTTCAAAGGCGGATTTGAACGCCGTGGCCTGAAGGAAGGCTTTGCCGGACTTTCTTGGGACGATGGTTCGACCACCTTTGCAGATCAGGGTCCCGCCGCGATGACCGCTAAGCTGCCGGAAATCATGAAACTGATGGAAGAGTATCGCACCAAGATCGTCAATAGTGAATACAAGGTCTGCGATGCCTTCTTCCCGGAAACGCCGGAGTGCGTGAAAGTCATTTCTCAATAAAACTTTGTTTCATTAATAAAGATAGACCCCGTAGCGTTACGGGGTCTATCTCAAGGATGGCGCCTATGACGCTTGCCGTTGAAATGAAAGGTATGACCCGGTATTTCGCATCGACGGATGTACTTGCCAATGACCGCGTCGATTTCTCGGTGGAAAAAGGCGAAGTGCACGCTCTGGTCGGTGAGAATGGCGCCGGGAAAACCACCATGATGAACATGCTGTATGGCTTGATCAAGCCGGATTCGGGCGAGATCCTGATCGACGAACAGCCTGTCCGGATCGGTAACCCCGATGATGCCATCAAGCACGGGATCGGCATGGTTCACCAACACTTCAAGCTGGTCCCCTCTTTCACGGTTGCCGAGAATATCCTGCTCGGGATGGAGCCGGCAAAACTTGGTTTTGTCAACGAGCAGAAGGAAAATGGACTGGTCGTCGAGCTCTCCAACAAATACAACCTCCCCGTTGACCCCGCCGCTCGAATCCGCGACCTTCCAGTGGGGATGCAGCAGCGGGTGGAGATCCTCAAGGTCCTTGAACGAAACGCCAAGATCCTGATCCTGGATGAGCCCACAGCGGTACTCACGCCCCAGGAGGTCAACGAACTGATCACGGTCATTCGCGGGCTATCCCAAAAGGGCTACACCATCATCTTCATCACGCACAAACTTATCGAGGTCATGATGGTGGCAGACCGTGTGAGCGTCATGCGCGGCGGGAAGATGATTGGCACCAAGAGGGTATCGGAAACCTCCATCCCTGAACTGGCGCGCATGATGGTCGGCAGGGAAGTCCTGTTAAAGGTGGAAAAGAAGCAAGCCAGTCGGGGGGATGTCGTACTTGAGGTCAAGGATATCAGCGTTGCCGATGTAAACGGCCTTGCGGCGGTATCGCACATGTCCTTCAAGGTGCATCAGGGTGAGATCGTCGGCATCGCGGGCGTCAGTGGGAACGGCCAGACGGAGCTGGTCGAGGTCATATCGGGAATGAATTCATTGGATGGTGGGCAGATCCTTTTCAAAGGTAAAACCATCAGCGATGCCACGGTCGGGGAACGGCGCGATATGGGGATGGCGCATATTCCCGAGGACCGCATGGTTGTAGGATTAAACCTGCAAACCACGCTAGACGAAAACCTGATTGTCTCCATGTATAACCATTCAGAATTCACCCGCTACGGGTTCCTCTTGATAAAATCCATCAATGAATTCGCCCAAAAAGTGGTGAATGCGTTTTCCATATCTGCCGCGCGACCAGGGGAAGGCATCTCCATGCTTTCGGGCGGTAACCTGCAAAAAGTGGTCGTGGGACGCGAGTTGTACGGCGACCCCTCCTTCGTGATCGCCAACCAGCCCACCCGTGGTCTGGATGTGGGCAGCATCGAATTCGTCCATAAGACGCTGGTGGAGGAGCGCGACAAGGGCGCGGGCGTCCTCCTGGTCTCCGTGGAACTGGACGAGGTCATGGCGCTTTCCGACCGCATCCTGGTCATTTACCGCGGAAAGATTCAGGGAGAACTGGATGCTGCTATCGCCACCGATGAGCAGGTCGGTATCCTGATGGCCGGTGGGAGGTTGGAGGACTTGAAGTATGATAAAACAGAGAGCGAACCGGGTGGTCAAAGCGAGGTGATGCCATGAACGATCAAAAGTTCAAGAAAATCCAGGATGCTGTTCTCGTCCCTCTCCTGGCCATCCTATCGGGATTGGTGGTGATGGGGATCCTCATTGTCATCCTGAAGAAACCCCTGTTTGAGTCCTACGGCATTCTCTTTTCGAAGGGGTTTGGGTGTGAGGCCTACGGCAACTGCATCTTCATCACCACGCTTGAGCGTGCCACACCCATCATTCTGACGGGTCTTTCAGCGGTGGTCGCGTTCCGTTCCGGGATGTTCAGTATCGGACAGGAAGGCCAATACCTCCTGGGCGCCGCTGCTGCCGCCTGGCTGGGATACGCCATTCACCTGCCGCCCATCATCCACCCGATCGTGCTCATGCTGGCGGCCATGCTCGTTGGCGCTGCTTACGGATGGATCCCGGGTATTCTCAAGGTGAAGATTGGCGTGAATGAGCTGTTGGCGACCATCATGCTCAATTCGGTTGCCGTTCTGATTATCGAATATCTTGTCCAGTTCCCCATGCGTGGGGACCGCAGCACCACTGCCCATTCGCCGGTCATCGATGAAACGGCGCAGCTCATTTCCTTTTTCCCCGGCTCGAAGTGGGGGGTAGGCTTCATCATCGCTGTAGTGGTTCTCGTGGCAGTTTATATCTACCTGTGGCGCACCAAGTACGGCTACGAACAGCGCATGGCCGGGCAATCCAGGCGTTTCGCTCTATATGGCGGCATCAGCAGCGACCGCTCTGCCATCCGCGCGATGTTGATCAGCGGCGCTCTCGCAGGGCTAGCAGGAGCCATCGAGGTGATGGGCGTACACCGGCGCATCATGACGGGATTCTCGGTCGGGCTGGGTTGGGACGGCCTGACTACGGCTATTCTTGGACAGACGCATCCTGTTGGGGTGTTCATCGTTGCCATCCTGTTCTCCGGGCTCAAATTAGGCGCGCAGCTTGGTTTGCAATTGAAGCTGGGCATCCCGCGTGAGCTTGGGGGCACCATCATCGGCTTTATCATCCTCTTTGTGGCGGCGGGAAATTTTTACCAGACAGGTATTACCCGTGTGAGGGAATGGCTCACTCACAGACACGCCAGACGATTGAAAGGAGAAGGCGCCTAATATGGAAGGTTTCTTAAGCGTTTTCACTGTCGAACTTCTCCAAAGCAGCATCCGCCTCGCCACGCCCATTCTGCTTGCCGCCCTGGGCGGCGCCCTCTGTAACCAAGCCGGCGTGCTAAATCTGGCGCTCGAAGCCAAGATGCTGCTTGGCGCTTTCGTGGGCATTGTGGCAGCATTTTACCTGGGTAATTCCTATGCTGGCCTTCTTGTGGCCATGGTGGCCGGCGGTTCGCTGGGATTGTTTTTTGCCTTCCTGTACCACAAGTACAAGGTGGATCTGGTGATCCTGGCGATTGCCTTCAACTTGATCATAGCT
>JAYRNN010000066.1:0-11241 GCA_041912175.1 Anaerolineales bacterium
TAAAGAACACCGTTCAGGCGCGCCAGTTGCTGGCGCGTCACGTGAGCCTGATCCAGGCGGAAAGCCAGGCTAGTCATTTAATCGAGGATGACCGAAGGCTCATCCAACAGGCCAGTGAAGTCTTGGTGATGAAATTATCAGGCGCCTGAGATCGCGAATAAAAAGGAGAGCGTTAAAATGATTGATCCTCAAGTAAGCCCTAAAGCTTATCTTCGCCTGATGGCGCTCGTCATTTTGCTCGGATTGGTCAGCGCCCTGGTCACCTTTATCTTTATGGCTCTCGTCCATCAAGGCACTTCTCTGCTCTGGACGGAAGCCGCGCAAGCGCTGGGTATTGCTCCGCCTCTGTTTACCTTGCTGGTTTGTACCTTCGGCGGTTTGTTGGTCGGGCTGCTGGTAAAGTTCTTTGGCGATCATAGCGGCATCTTTTTCGAAGTGATGCGCGAATTTGGCAAAACTGGACGCTTTGATTATCGCAACGCGCCTGGGATCGTGATCACAGCCTTCGTGTCGCTCCTCTCCGGCGCAAGCCTCGGCCCTGAAGCGCCGTTGGCGGACGCCTGCGGCGGAATCGGCACTTTGGTCTCCGATAAGTTCAAGCTCGATGAACAGGAAACGCGCACGATGGGTTATTCCGGGGTGAGCGGGATGCTGGCTGCATTCATCACCAATCCATTTGCCGGGGCGCTGCTGGGTATGGAGTCTTCCCAAGGCGGGGTGGCCGGCATGGCGATGTATTTCTGGGTGTTGTTTCCCAGTCTGTTGGCATCGGCGGTATCCACGGTGGTCTTTGTCTGGCTCAGCGGATCTTTCTTCGAGACATTATACAAGTTCCCAGAATATACGCCCCGGATGAGGGACATGATCTATGCCGCGCCGCTGGGCCTGCTCGGTGCGGTAGTTGGCGTGCTGTTCATGCTTTCGCTCAAACGTCTGCAGCAGTTCTTTCAGGCATTGAAGGGGCGCGTGGTGCTGCGCGGTGTAATCGGCGGCCTGGGCATGGGCATCATCGGCGCCCTTTTGCCGCTGACTCTATTCTCGGGCGAGGAGCAAACGGCTGAACTGATCACCCAGGCGGCAGAGATTGGCGTGGCGATGCTGATCGTGATTGGTCTCGTGAAGCTATTTGCCACCTCCCTGCTGCTGGCCACCGGCTGGAAGGGCGGCTATATCTTCCCAATCATGTTCGCCAGCGTCGCTTTGGGTCTGGCCATCGATCTGCTTTTTCCCAATATTCCCGTGGCGGTCGCCGTCGCAGCGACAATGGCGGGCGCGATGGTGGCAACTTTGCGAGCGCCTCTGTATGCGGCGCTCTTTACGGTGGTCCTGGTGCAGAAAGAAACCGCGGCTGTGATTGCTGTGGCTGTGGTTGTCGGCGCCTTGCTGACCGCATTATTGGGGTTGCGTGAGGCACGGCGAGCAGCCTCGCAGGCGCAAGTTAATGTGGAGGCTATCCATGAATAATCTATCTGGTCGTCTGGTTGTTTACCTGGTGGGGGCGGCAGCGATCTTCTTGATTCTGTTCGGGATTCGCGCGTCAGCATACATTATCAATCCAATCTTGCTGGCTTCCGTGATTACAATCACGGTGCTGCCGATCCCTAGCCGCTTATCGAAGCGGGGTATGCCCGGCTGGTTATCACTGGTGCTGACCATCCTGCTGGTTGTGCTGATTCTGGGGCTGGTCATTGCGACGGTTTTCTTTTCAATCACCAAACTGGCCACCGAGTTGCCGACCTACATGGATAGCGCTTCGCAGCAAGCCAGCTCGGACTTATCCACGACAGAGAATCCAGAGGCGAGCGCACAGGTTGAGCAGGTGACCACCTCGATCGGGCCGGTCGTGCAGAGTATGCTTGCAAGCGTGGCAAACATCTTGGTTCAATTCGGATTGGCTCTGGCTATCTTCTTTTTTATGATCAGCGCCGCCCTATCATTGCCCGCCCCGTCCCGCATGGGCCTGGATCCAAATCTACCCGCCATTAAACGCATTTCAACACTCACCGAAGATGTGCGCAAATATATGACCGTCCTGACCGGGGTCAATTTCCTGGTCGGTATGGGCGATGCCATCTTGCTACTTTTTATGGGGGTAGATTACGCTATTCTGTGGGGGCTGCTGGCGTGGTTCATGGGGTATATCCCCTCGATCGGCTTCATCATTGCCTTGATCCCACCGGTGCTGATGGCTTATGCACAATACGGCCTGCAAACCGCACTGATCGTCCTGGTTGCCTATATCCTGATTAATGGGGGTATCCAGAACTTTTACCAGCCTAAGGTCATGGGAGACCGGTTGAAAATCTCTCCGGCAGTCGTGTTCGTCGGTTTGTTTATCTGGGGATACCTGTTGGGTGGGATCGGCGCCCTCCTGGCAGTCCCATTGACCCTGCTGGTGCTGATCATTATGGAGAATTTCGAAGGCACACGCCCCTTGGCTATTCTCTTCCGCTATACAGGTGAAGAGAAAAAAGAAGAGAGACAGGAGGCGGCAAAGAATATCAAAGGCCTGTGGGGAAAAGTGAAGGGTACTTTCAACTCTGATCACGATTCAGAAGATATTATCGATGAGCCAGAAAAGCAATAAGGTGTCCAGCATTCCATCTGTTCCGATGGCATCATCCCAAGCTCCCCTGGCATTCCACCTGCTTGCTAAGCCGACCGGGGCAGTGTGTAATCTGGATTGTAAATATTGCTTCTTCCTCTCGAAGGAGATGCTCTACCCCGGCAGTCGCTTTCGCATGGCAGACGAGCTGCTCGAAACCTATATCCGCCAGCTTTTAGATGCGCAGCAGCTCTCCGAAGTGACCATCTCCTGGCAAGGCGGCGAGCCGACCTTGATGGGACTGGATTTCTTCAAGCGTTCCATAGAACTGGTGGAGAAAAACAGGAAGACCGGACAGACCATCCAGCATACGATCCAGACCAACGGCGCCAGGATCGATGATGGACTGGCGTCTTTCTTCAAGCAGCACAACTTCCTGGTTGGGCTGAGTGTAGACGGACCGAAAGAGCTGCACGACGTTTATCGCGTGAACAAGGGCGGCTCCGGCAGTTTCGAGCAAGTCATGCGCGGATACCAATTCTTACAGAAGCACGGCGTCGACGTTAACATCCTGTGCACGGTTCACGCCGCCAATGGCGACCACCCGCTAGAGATTTATCACTTTTTTCGAGACGAGCTAAATGCCCAGTACATGCAGTTTATCCCGATCGTCGAGCGAGCCACGGCGGAGACGCTGCATCTGGCGAACCAGGGTTGGAGCGAGCGACCCGGCGCTGAACGTCCGCTTTATATGCAAATTGGCGAGCTGGTCACTGAGCGTTCGGTGAAACCGGAACAGTATGGGCATTTCTTGACCGCTATCTTTGACGAGTGGGTGCTGCGCGATGTCGGCAAGGTCTTCGTCCAATCCTTTGACGCCGCCCTGGCAAACTGGATCGGACAGCCCAGCTTGTGCATCTTCCAGCCCACCTGCGGCAACGCCCTCGCCCTGGAGCATAATGGCGACCTGTATTCCTGTGATCACTTTGTGGAGCCGGCTTTCTTGCTGGGGAATATCCAACAAACGCACATGATCGAGCTGGTCGCTTCTGACAAGCAGCGCAAATTCGGGCAAGATAAGTGGGACAGCCTGCCGAAATATTGCCGGGAGTGCGAGGTGCTTTTTGCCTGCTACGGGGAATGTCCGCGCAACCGTTTTATCCACACGCCGGATGGCGAGCCGGGGTTAAATTACCTGTGCGCCGGCTACAAGCTATTCTTCAACCACATCGACCGCCCCATGCGCATCATGGCTGAGCTGCTGCGCCATGGGCGTTACGCCGACGAGGTGATGAATATCCTGGCGATGGAGGAGATGCAAAAGGTCAAGCAAGCCATGGTTAAATCCCACCCCAATGACCCTTGTCCCTGTGGAAGCGGGAGGAAATTCAAGAATTGTCATGGTAGGATTAAACCGAAGAAATGAGGACCTATGAAACGCAAAGTCCATGGTGTCATTAATCCGGCATCTGGGAGACCGAAACGGACAAAAGAGATATTTTTATCGAGCACTGGCAGGCGCGCCAGATCAGGGTCGAAGTCGAGCCACCTCAGCCGGTGCAGGTGGATGGCGAGATGGTAGACGAAACGCCGATCAGCGCAGAAGTCATGCCTGGGGCGCTCAAGATAATCGTGCCAAAATCAGTTTAAAGATGTCAAGGATTGGCGATGTCAATATTTAAGAAAAACAAAGAGAAAGAGAATGAATTTGCCATCATCGGCCTGGGTACCTTTGGCAGCAGCCTGGCGCGCCGTCTGGAAGCCCTGGGGCACCCGGTATTAGGGATAGATGTCGACCCGCACGCGGCAAAAGTCATCTCTGATGAAATTACCGAAACCGTCGTTCTGGATGCAACCGACGAGGACGCCCTGCGCCAGGTGGACATCGCTGCCTTTCGAACGGTTGCGGTGGCTGTGTCAGGCAATTTTGAAGCCGACGCGCTGATTACCTCAACCTTAAAAAATTTGGGCATACCGAATGTGATTTGCGTATCCAATTCGAATCGCCATCGAGAAATTCTATTGCGCATTGGCGCAGATCGGGTGATCTTGCCTGATGAGGAGAGCGGCTACCAATTGGCGGATGAGCTAAGCATCCCAGGCATGTTGCAACGCCTGCATCTAAGCCAGGAGTATAGCTTGATCGAGATCAAACTCCCACAGAGTCTGATTGGTAAAGGTGTCGAGGTCTGCGAACCTTACGAAGTTACCGTGGTACTCATCTTGCGCGGGGATGAGCTCATCGTCAATCCTGACCAGGACACCCCTTTTACAGCGGATGATATCCTGGTGCTGGTGGGTGAAAAGCGCCGCCTGGCGGAATTCAGCAATCTGGAATGAGCAATCCAAAGGCTACCCAATCCAAAAAACCAAAAACCGGAGCCTCAAGCAGCCGGCAACGCGTGATCCGATTTAAAGGCGGCGCCAGAATCGGGCATTCACGCCAGTTCCCGGTTGCCTTGCAGTTGGTGGTTGGGCTGAGCGCATTAATCGCCATCGGGACCGCTTTGTTGTTGATCCCAGGTGCAGCCACGCGGAATCTAACCTTCATAGAATCCTTCTTCACCGCCACCTCCGCCGCAGCGGTGACCGGTTTGAGCCTTTTCCCGATCAGCACCGATCTGACCATTTGGGGACAGCTAATCTTACTGCTGCTGGTCCAAATCGGTGGAGTGGGGTTGATCGTGGTGGTCGTTCTGGTATTTCGCCTGATCGGACGCCAGGTGACCCTTGGGGATCGATTGGCAGTGACCAGCTCACTGGGATTGGATCGCCCCGAGGAGATTGCCCTGGTCATGGTCAGAGCGATTGGATTGATGTTATTGATCGAGGGGATTGGCGCAGTGTTACTGTTTTTGCATTGGCGTATCTCCGGGATCGTCCCCGCAAGTAAAGCAGCTTATTACGCCATATTTCATGCTGTCACCGCTTACTGCAATGCCGGTTTTGATCTCTTCTATGGTCTGCCCGAGTATCCAAATGGCATCCCGACCGATCCATTAAGCCTGGTCATCATGGGAGGATTGATCATCCTGGGAGGTCTAGGGATACCCGTGTACATGGACTTGATTTACCGAAGACGGCGCCCGTTTTCGTTGCACACGCGCCTGACCATTGGCATTACGCTTGTGCTAATTTTGCTGGGTTGGATCGGATTGCTGATCTCTGAATATCGCATGACAGGTGTGTTAAGCAATATGCCCTTCGGCCAGCGAGCTATGCTTGCCTGGTTCCAATCTGTCTCTGCCCGGACGGCTGGTTTTCCTGGCTTACCGGGCTTCAGCGAGCTGAATTTCCCCAGCATATTGATGCTGGCGGCGTTTATGTTCATCGGTACAGCGCCTGCCTCTACCGGCGGCGGGATTACCACGGGGACATTCGTGGTTTTATGGCTGGCGGTGATCAGCTATGCACGTGGGCTGGATAAAATCCGTGTTGGGAAGCGCACCCTGCCAGGGAATTTGCTGATGCGTTCATTGGTTGTCTTCGTGATCAGCTTCAGCCTGGTTAGCCTGGCAACCTGGCTGATCTTGCTTACCAATCCTTTCGGTTTTGAGCAGACCCTATTCGAAGTGGTGTCGGCTTATTCAACCACCGGGCTATCCTTAGGTATTACCACAGGATTGAACACGATCGGTCGCCTGATCATCATCTTCACCATGTTCGCCGGGCGCCTGGGCGCGATCACGATCATGATCTCCTTGCTGGGGCGTGACAAGGGCAAGAAATTGATCGATTATCCCGAAGAATCTATTTTGATCGGTTAACACTGAGCCTATTTATGAACACAATCAAACCCGAAAAAAAGTTTCTGAATTCCGATTTGTTGGCTGGGCTGACCTTTGCCCTGGTAAACATCCCGCAGTCAATGGCTCATGCTATGCTGGCGTCTGTCAATCCTGTGCTCGGCCTGTACACGCTGATGCTGGCAACACCCGCCGGGGCGCTATTCAGCAGTGCAGTGTTCATGAACATTTCGACGACCAGCGCGCTGGCGGTTGCAGCCGGTGATACGCTGATCGCCTATCCGTCGAGTGAGCGGGGACTTGTCCTGGTGACCCTGGTGATCTTAATCGGTGTGTTCCAGATCATCCTGGGGTTGTTTCGCCTGGGTTGGGTAACCCGCTTTATCCCGTTTTCGGTGATGACCGGTTTCATGACTGGGGTAGCCGTGCTGATTATTATCGGCCAGCTTGGCGACTTTACCGGTTATTACAGCTCGTATTCGGGCAAAATTGCCCAGTTGGCTGATTTGATGCTGAACACGGAATCGATCGAATGGGCAAGTCTTGCGATTGGTCTGTTGACGATCGCCCTGATCTACGTGCTGGGAAGGACACGTCTTTCTAAGTTCTCCCTGATCCTGGCTCTGCTGCTAGCCTCAGGGGTAGCCATCTTGCTGAACAAGGCTTTTGCAACAAGCATAAAGCTGGTGGGAGATATTGCCGAAGTGCCGCGTGCCTTTCCCAGTCTGGTACTGCCTGATCTGAAGCTGATTGGCGCGTTGATTATCCCAGCGATCGCCATCGGGATCATCGGCCTGGTACAGGGCGCCGGGGTCAACCAGACCTTCCCCAACCCAGATGGAAAATTTTCGAACATATCACGAGATTTTCTCGGGCAGGGAGTCGCCAACCTGGCGGGCGGCTTCTTTGGCGGCATCCCGGCTGGAGGGTCCAGCTCGGGGACGGCGTTGATTATTAGCGCCGGAGCCCGCTCGCGCTGGGCGAATATCTTTGCCGGTGTGTTCGTGGCGCTGATTGTGTTACTGTTTGCCAACCTGGTTGAAATGGTCGCTATGCCGGCCCTGGCCGGGCTGGTGATTGTAGCTGGGATCCAGATGGTCAATGTGAATGCCATCCAGACCGTATGGCAGACGAACGTTATTGCGCGAACCATGATGGTGATCACCTTTGGCTCCACGCTGGTCATGCCGCTGCAGTACGCTGTGTTTCTCGGTGTGGCAATCTCGATTTTGCTGGTCGTTTTCCAACAGTCGAATGCCTTACGGATCGTTAAATGGGATACCCAGGACACGGGTTGGCCGGTTGAGCGACCTGCGCCTAAGCAGCTTGAATCGGATAGCGTGACGGTGCTTTATGTCTATGGCAATCTTTTCTATGCTGCTGCGAAAACGTTTGAGAAGAGCCTGCCATCCGCCGAAGGCACCAGGCGGGCGGTTGTGATTTTGCTCTTACGCGGCTTTGAAGATATAGGCAGCACGGTGACCGAGGTATTGCGCCGCTACACGCAAGCCTTACAAGCCAATTCTGGCAAGTTAATCCTGGCTGGTCTTTCCCCAGGATTACGGGATCAGCTCCAACGAACTGGGATGCTCAACTTGATCGGCGAGGAGAATGTTTTTCTGGCTACCGAGACAATTGGTGAAGCCGGCAATGCCGCACTGCGCGCGGCAACGGATTGGCTGAGCGAGACCGCGCCAGAGGAGGATGCTGCCGGGCGTCTGAGCGATGAACAGGAGTAGCTCGATGGGTAAGCTGGCTTTCCTCAGGGATTTCATTAAAGAAATTTTCAAGATCTGGGTCAGTGAAAAGCCCAACCAACTGGCGGCAGCACTGGCGTATTTTGGGATATTCTCATTTGCACCAGTAATTTATATCGCTTATCGATTTGCCGGTATATTTATTAACGAAGTGGCTGCGGGGGAGCGTTTATACGACCGCTTAGAGGCAGTCTTAGGAGCAGAAACAGCCGCGTATATCCAAGGAACAGTATCGGCTATTTCGGCTTCTGATACAGGTGGGTCGGTGATCCTGTCGGCGATAAGCTTTATCGTGCTCCTGCTGGCTGCAATGGGGTTGTTTCTGCAACTCACCTATGTGCTGAATAGAATCTGGGGAGTCCCGCTGATACAGTCGGGGAAGAGAGTAGCGATCATCCGGCAACGGTTATTCGCATTTGTCATGGTCATTGCCCTAGGACTGATGGTCATTCTGGCTACCATGGTCAATGTGGTATTTGCCTGGCTTGGATCCATCGTTCCTGAACTCATTGGTGGAAGCACCTTGCTGTCTTTGCTCAACATCCTTGCTCTGCTGGGGATCATCATCCTGACAATTGGCTTCACTTATAAAGTTCTACCAGATGTAAAGCTTGCCTGGCGGGATGTATGGCCCGGCTCGGTGGCGGCAGCCTTCCTTATAGCGGTTGGGGGGCTGGTGATCGGATTATATTTCAGGTTGGGCGGCGTCAGCTCCGCCTTCAGTGCAGCCGGCGCGTTTGCTGTTTTGATGATTGCGATGTATTACTTTGCGCAAATATTCTTATTTGGTGCAATCATTACCAGGGTCTATACTAAAAGGTTTGGCTCAATGCGGGACTCGGCTTAATCCACCACATTCGTCTTCTGGATAGGTGGATCATGACCTGATCTTCCCATTCCAACGCAATGCAGGGTGAGGCGACGAAGCATTCTCCCCATGATGAGGCAGAGATTGCTTCACCCGGCAAAGAGCGCCGGGTTCGCAATGACGCCATACCGCCAGATATAGGCGCCCCCGGCGGGATTCGAACCCACAACCGTCTGATCCGAAGTCAGGCGCTCTGTCCATTGAGCTACGGGGGCGATTTTGTACATCTGACTCGTCAAATCTACGAGTTAGATGCCCTATTTTTGCCTGAAACCAACCGGGGAGGTCGACGAATCAGATGCTCCCCATCTGGACATTCGCTGGAGTGAATTATACCTTACCCCAAATATTGTTTTATCTATACCCAGAATGCAAATCCTGACTTACTTTCCAACGCTCTGTGCAATATTATACTACGATAATAATACTCCTCGGGAAGATCGATAATTATGCTTTCTGCGAGAATTGCTTTGATTTCCTGGACTTTCCAGGAGACTAAAGGTTCATCCTGTAACCCATTCCCCGTCAGGCTGTGAGCGCGCAGCGAATCCGACCAACAGGCAGCGGAAATGGTAAGCAATAAGCAGAACCGTTACTCTTATACCTGTGCACGTCAGCAGCATTATCCGGGAATCCCCGAAACGCAAGCCGGTCATCTAACGGTGGGGATCCAAAATCGTAAATAAACATGCCGATAAACAAATGAAAGGAGGTCGACTCTAGTTAGTATCTTTATGGAACGTCTCATCCTCCAGCGGCTACCGACGCCCTACCGCTGGAAGCACGTGTCCTGGGGGGTTCGGTTGCTCCCCCAGGCTGTTGGCCTCAGCTCAAGCAACCCTAGCCATTATTTTGGCTCTCCCGGAAGGGAGTGCAGCCGGAAGGCTGCCCGAACGAGGTCTGGCGTCTCGAAAGCAGTTGAGATTAGATAATAGGAAACGTAGGGAAAACTCTACCCGGCAGGTGTACCTGCTGTTTCACCGTGGAGGAAAACCATGAGTAAAAGAGGCAGTCTTGTTTACCAGATGCAACAAGCCCTGAAAGGCGTCTTTCGACCAGAGCGGAGGCGCTATCACGACAAGAAATATGGACGGACTGGCATGATCCGTGGCATAGAGACGATGCAATGCATGGTCACAGACTCATGCCAGTTTGCACACTTTATCCAGAAACATTGGTCAGGGGCGCGATACCTGGAACAGGTCACCCCCGAGATGGCTCATCTGGATCGGATTATAGCTAACAACTCTCCCCAGGGATTGGTAAGCCCCTTTTTGTCAACCCAAAATTCGATGTATGGGTAATCCAGCTGATCACCGAGAGTGATCACAATACTGGTGATATCCCGGATATGTTTTGTTTGTTGGCTGAGGCTGTAATACTAAAGTTTATAAGTATAATTATCAACTGATAACTCATAATTGAATTTAGAGTTATAGCCCTGATAAGCGCAAACCTGAGGGTAACGTTCTGTATGGAAAACAAAAATAGAATACACCGACTGGAACAACAACTTGCCGAGTATGATGCAGTCACCAACACAGCGGAGAGGTATAAGAAGATTGACTTATTGAACGGATTCGCCTGGGAACTAAGTGATGCCGACACAAAGCGCGCCTACGCTTTGAGCGAAGAAGCTTTTTCAATGGCAGAATCTTCCGAGGAGAGTAGTCCACCATACCGGGCAGGTATGGCTTACAGCCTGCGCAATCTGGGATATCTCAACCAGCGATTGGGAAACTACACACTCGGCTTGACCCAATTGTTAAGTGCACTAGAAATATTCGGAACACTACCGCTTGAAGAGGGTTTGGCGGATGTATATGATGGCATCGCCGGTATTTATGGGCAGATCGGAGACTTTCCCGAAGCACTCACAAACATACACAACCAGCTTGAGGTCGCCCAACGTATTGGCGATAAGCGGCGAATTGCGAATGCGTATAACAACTTGGCAAACATTTATTTTGAGACTGGTGATTACGATAAGGGAATCGAATTATTTCGCGAGAATTTGAAAAACGCAGCCGAAATTGGAGATCAACGTATCATTTGCCTGTCCTACCTGAATCTGGCAGAAACAAATTTTAGGGTTGGCAACTACGACAGCGCTTTGGAATACGTGTTATGCGGATTGCCCGTCTGTCAGAAATCTGGTTTTGAGCTTTTTGAGATATATGCCTTTGATATTCTTGGTAAAATCCAACTTAAGCTGGGTAATACAGAACAAGCGATTCAATATCACGAAAAAGCTTTAGCATTAACTGAGAAGCTAGGATCAGAAGTCACCGAATCTTTGATTTTGATCAATGTGGGACAGGCTTA
>JAYRNN010000067.1:0-15618 GCA_041912175.1 Anaerolineales bacterium
CGCTCGTGTGGACTGGTTTTGATTGTCATGGCTCACCTCCATCGCATTCGTCTAGTGTGCCATAGTTCGGCTGATTTTCACACCTTTCAGAGGTATGTTGTTAAAGAGCAACTAGAGGTATATCCCTACGAGTATCTACAGACAGCCGGTCCTACACTTCGCATGTCATTAGGAGGCGCCCTTTGCCGAAGCAATCTCTCACGCGAGGACTAGCCACGAGTATTTTCCACGGTTCTTAGGAAAGCCGTGTTCCAGGCTGTGACTTTTTCTTGACCCGTCAAGGAAAGAGGGTATTGAGCCCGCTGAGGAAAAATTGGGGGAATAGCCCGGTAAAAACCAATACCAGGCCGCCGACGCCCAATAAGAACAACTGCGCACGCGATTCGCTGATCCGCCAGGTTTCTTCTTCCTTTCGAGAGACCAAAATGGCGATACTCCTCAGCGTGGCGACGATAATGCCGAAATAGCCCACCAGGGTCAGGGCGGCGTATACCGCCGATTGCGCGGCAATCCCGATGCCCAGGACGGCTCTCACGGGGTAACCTGCCAGCAACGGGAACCCGGCCAGGGAAAAACTGGCCAGGCACAGGCTGATCACGGCGACGGGCGCCCGGAAAGCCGCTCCGCGCACCGCCGAAAAATTCAAATCCTTGGCGACCGATTGGATGATCGCCAACGCCAGGGCCCAGATCGCCAGGTTAAGCCCGCGCGGTAAGAGCAGGGCGAAGAAAAATTCTGCTAATGGCAACTGGGCGATCAGGTTCGTGTCGCTCGCAATGGCGCCCTGCGCGCCGGATAATACCTGGCCGATCGTCACCAGGAATAAGCCGATTTCGGTGATCACCGCATAGCCGAAGATACGCCCCAGGTTATCCTGGAAAATCGCCAAAAAGCCGCCTCCAAAGATCATCACCAGCCCGACGACGAGAAAGGAGTTAATCATCCCGGGAACCGTCAGGATCCAGCTCGAGCTTCCAAACAGGTTGAAGGCAAACAAAGTGGCGACCTCGGGCAGGGTAAAGAAGACGAAGGCTGCGGTATAGGGTTGAGCGACTTCTGCCACCATCGGGATCCAGGCGCTGAACGGAAAGATTGACATGGTCATCAGGAAACCCAAGCCGAGCATAATCGCCGTGCGCAGGATCAATTGTTGGTCGTTTGGGTTGATTTCGACGCGGTTGATCAGCCAACCGGCGAAAACCATCAGGATCATCCCCAGGGTTTCAAAGACCAGAAATCGCAGCACGCCACGCGGAACCGGCGAGCCGGGCGGGGAGAGGATCGGAACGCATAATAAGACCGCCATCTGGATCAAGAGCGCCGCATACAAGAAAGGCTGGACGCTGATCGCCGCGGTAAGCAGGGCGGCAATCGCCAGACCAAGCGGGATGAACAGGCGGCTGGCGTCGATCACGGTCGATCCGATCAGCCACAGGGCGGTTCCCAAATAAATGATAACCAATACCGGCCGCCCGGCGTCTGTCAGGATAAATTGGCGGCCAAACACCGTTAAACTCTCGGATAATTGCAGCGTAGGCAGCGCACGCAGGCCGCCCAGTGGAATCGCAGACCCGATTGGGATCTGCCAGGCAAACAGCGCCAAAAACAAGCAAACCGAGATACCCACGACTTTGACCAGGCGGGTAGAATTGCGCAGGGTATAGATCACGCCGGCGACTAAAATTGGAAATACGATCCAAATCAAAGGCGCGTTCATTCGCCTTCCCTCAATTGCGGCGCCAGGATGAGAAAAGCTCCCACCAGGGCCAGGCTCAAGTTAATCGCGGCTAACAAACCAGCTACCAATGTCGAGAGCTCGACGGCTGCATAGATAATCTCGAACCCTGACAGGACCGTCAACAGGCCCAAAATTGTAGAAAAGGGATCGCCTCGAAATCCTAACTGGAGTATCCCCATGCCAATTAATAACAGGCCGGCCAGGACTTGTTCGCTTTGGATCTCCGGTATCCAGGATTGCACCACGGGCGTGACGGATAAAGCAAACAATCCGACCAGCAAAGCAGATAAAAGGTAAAAGATGCTCGCCGGGTGAAGGCGCAGGATCGGGAACCGCCGGGCCGGTCGAGCCGGCGGGTTCGCAGGCTTCTGCCTGGCGGCCTCTTCCTGGGGCACGATCGGGTTGCTCGCCAGGGCCATACCCAGCACCGCCCCGGCCATCCATCCCGCGACCAGTTTCGATACCGCCATCGCCACCGGCCAGCTCAGGCTGATCAGAAAAAACTCCCCAAAGTACTGGATGGCGAGTAATCCAATCCGCACCCGCCAATCCGTGATCACAATCATCAGGATCGAGGTGATTGCCAGCAGGATTACGGAGATGCTTACGATAACGTCGGACACACGTTCACCCTTGGCCCCCGAATTGGAGCAGGATCGCCAATAACAGAAGGAGGAATAAGAGCGTCCATAATATCCCGCCCTCTCCTTCAAGAATCTGGTTAATCAGGCGCACCAAGGGCACGAAAAGATTCAAGCTTGCCTGAAACGCGCTGACAAACCATTCGTAGGGCCGGAATTTACCCAGGGCGCCTGAAAAGATTGAAACCTGGCGTGGGGCGCGCCGCGCAGCCACGTACGCCAGGGCTGCCAGGGCCAGCATAGGCGCACTGATCCAGGAGGCGTTCAATTCCGGGAACGCTTGAAGATCATTGCTCAAACCCGGCAGGCCAAATATAAGAATCGTGATTTGAGTCACCGGGAAGATGAATAACCCAACCGGATAGATGAGCTCGGTCCATCTCTCTGCCCCTTCAAGGGATGGCCTGGCGCGCGACATACTCAAGATATAACCGGCGACCAGCAAAGCCAGGGCCAGTAAGTTTGCAATCCACCATAGGCTTTCTTGCGACAATTGATCCAAAGTCGGGTAAATGCGGATGGCTTGCCAGGCCGGCGTGAACGGCAGCGCCAGGAAACCCAGCAGGCCGGCGACCAGCAGGGCATTCGTCAATCGGGAACGGGCGATGCTAAAGAATAAGAGCGAGCCAGACAGGATCAACGCAATGCCCCAGGCCAGGCTGGCTTCTACCTCGCCGCGCATGGCGGCCGTTGCGGCCAGGGCTGCCATCCCGATCATCCAGTAGCGGCTGACGTGGATATCCTGGCGAAAAAGCCACCAGCGCAGCCCATTCACAAGCGCGATCAGCGCCGCCAGGATGGTGAGCGCGGTCGTGGACGTTTCCGAAATACCCGTGCTGGCGCAGCGCGCCAGCACGATCAGGCTCGTCGCTGCTACGGCTATGTTCATAAAGGTGTGCATGCCGAGATTTTGTTCGGCTGCGGGGGCTTTTTCCCAACCAAATTCGATGCTTGCCAGGCGCAGCATGGCTCCCAAAAATAGCAGCGTGTTGGCTTGCTTATTGATCAAGGGGAAGATCATTGTCGTCCCTGCGCTGACCGCGAACAGCGCCGCCACGGCAAAATACAAACCAACCACCCGGATCGCAAAGCCGAACAATGCGTCTCGGGTGTTGTTGGTTTTAACCACCATATACACCAGCACAAAGAGATCCATGGCTGCCCAGGCCATGATTAAGGTATTCAGATTGCCGGCAAAAATCGCCCATAAAGCCAGGCTTGCCGTTGTAAGCCCGACCGGCCAGGTGCTCCAGCGCGCGGCAAGCGATTGCCCGGGAGTCAGATTCGCCACTGAGGTGAGGATGAACCCGACCAGGCAGGTTGAGATCGCCCAGGCGTATGGCCAGGATATCTTGTCCAACACCAAAATGTTAAGAATCGAAAAACTGATCGTCGATTCGCCCAGTCCAAAAGATAAGCTATCGGGAATCCGCAGCCTTAAGACCATGCAGCCCAGCCAGGTGATCAGAGCGACCAGCGCGCTGACCAACCAGGCGACGCCCGCTTTCGGCCGCCAGAATTGCAAGCCGGTGACCGCGATTGAAGCGACCAGTAGGATCAGGATCGGGAGAAGGATTAGCATCAGCGGAGCGGAAAAAGAAGACGAATTATGATCTGGGTTCCGGCGGCGCCCAGAAAAATTTTCCGGGTTGCTTGCCGGCGAGGTTATTCAATTGCAACGCGCCGCTTCCGTCGGCCAGGATAAACTGCAGCGGGCCCGGATCTCCAACCAGGAGCGCGCCGCTGTGATCGGGGGACCAAAGCACCGTGGCGGCCTGTATCCCGGATGGGTTGATCTGAGTCACAATTTCATGAGCGAGATCGACCTGGTACAAATAAATCCCCGCCTCCAGGTTGGTTGAAGTGACTGCAAAGCCGATGCTTTGTGCGTCGATCTGATCGGCCCAGCGTACAAAGACCGTAATCGCCGCGTGATTGGCGTCTTCAAAGCCTGGGCGCGGCATCTGGTACAATTCGATTTCCTGATCGAGCGCCAGGACTTCATCCCGGGTGGGGACGATTTGCCAGATATCGATCGTCGCTGGGGGTTGGCCCGCCGGGTCGCCGGCGCGCACAACCAGTAATCTCCCATCATCCATCCAGGTTGCGCTGGCGCGCGTAGGGGTAGACTGGCTGAAGGTCCCTGGCGCCTCAATCCAGCGACCTTGGCGCGTGTCCAGCACCGCGTACCAGCATACGCCCGCTTCGGTTTTCAAGCGCGCCAGGATAAACCGGCCGCCCGGCGACCAACTCAAATCTTCGAACACCACCGGCAAAGCCGTCTTTTGCCCTTTGGGGTCGGTTACCTCGATCCGTTTTTTCACCACCAGGCCGGGTTGAGCCTTGTCCAGCTTTGAAATCCAAATCCCTTGCGCGTCTTGCCAGAGCAGCGCATAGCTGCCCGGATCCCAAACAACCGATTCGCAAGCCAGGCCGTTTTCCTGGCTGCACGTCCCCAACAGCCGCGGTTGCCCTACATCATTAATCGAAATGGCATACAGCGAATTTTCTGCGCCCGGCTGGTAGGCGACCCAACGTCCATCTGGCGAGATCCACAGCCCCTGCAGGCGTGGGATGCCTTTAAATAAAGCGCGGATTTGTTTGCTGTGCAGGTCCAGCAGATCTAAATCGTACAGCGCCACCCCGTTGGCAGTGATCTGGGTGGGTCGTAGAAGCGCGATCCGCTCGCCGCCGGCGCTGATGGAAAAATCCTCCACGCGCTCCGCCAGCGGCGTCAGGTAATTGGTCACATGATCCCAGCGCACGAATTGCTCATCCACCAGGAAGAACAAATCACTGATTGCTTCGGGCGGCTCCGTCGCGGTAGGTAGTAGGGTTGGAGTGGGCGCGAGCTCCGTTTGCAGCGCGGCGGCAGCGGGTGTGTTCGGGATTTGTGTGTTGAATGGAGCGAAATGGATCGCTTCGGTCGGAGAAGGCGTCTCTGGGAGTGTGTTTTCGCCGCTGGCCGGTTGGGGGTTTGCGCCTTCAATAAAAGGCCCCAGCATACTGGGAAGCGCGTCACACGCGGCCAGGCTGGCCAATAAACACAGCAGCAGCCCCAGGGAGAAAACGGAGGTGAAGCGCCGGTGGGTGGGTCGGGACATGACCTCAGGATGTTGGTGGGCAGGCACGGGTGTTGATTCGATCAAATCTACAGCACCGCTGCATACGGTTGGCGGTTAAGGAAACGACCCATGCCGGGTTTTCCAAGCCATCGCCCGTGATCCACAATCCGATTACCGCGCAGGAAGACCAGTTCGGGATAGCCGCGCAGCTCCCAGCCTTCGAACAGGTTATAGTCGGTGCGGTGCTGCGCATAGTCGATTCCGTAGGTCCACTGTTTCTCGGCGTCCCACAGCACCAGGTCGGCGTCCGCTCCGGGTTCCAGGCAGCCCTTCTGTGGATAGAGTCCAAATATTTTTGCCGGGTTGGCGCTCGTCAGGCGTACAAACTGGTTTGGAGTCAGGCGACCGGTATTGACGCCATAAGTCCACAAGACCGGCAGGCGATCTCCGACCGCCGGCAAGCCATTCGGGATCTTGGTGAAATCTCCCTTGCCCAGTTCTTTGCCGGGTATTGCCGCCGGCGTACCTTCGTAAAGGATCGGCTTGGTCCCATCGAAGAAGAACGGGCAGTGGTCTGTGCCGATCACCTGCAGTGTATCATCGGCCAGGCCCTGCCAGAGGCGGTTATTATCCATCACCGTGCGCATGGGCGGCGAACACACCCACTTCGCCCCATCCGGGCGGCGCAGATTTTCTTCCGTGAAAAATAAATATTGCGGGCAGGTCTCGCCCATCACCTGCACCCCTTGCTCGCGGGCGTACTTCAATTGATCCACCTCGCCGCCGGCGTTCATGTGTACCACGTAAAGCGCGGCGTCTGCCTGGGCGGCCAGCGCCGCGCCGCGCAGGGTCGCCTCGACTGCCCCCCAGGCCGGGCGTGTGGCGGCGTGCCATTCTGGCGTGGTGCGGCCCTCTGCCAGCGCTTCGGCGATCAAGATATCGATCACATCGCCATTTTCGGCGTGCAGCATCGTCAGCAGGCCATGTCGCCTGGCGATCCGCATCACCTGGAATATCTCTGCATCTTGCAAGCGCAGCCGGCCATTATAGGCGCTAAATACCTTTAAACTCGTGATGCCCAAATCGGGCAGAGCGGGGATTTGCTCGGCAATTTGGGCGTCGAAATGGGTGATATTCATGTGAAAGCTGAAATCGATGGCCGCTTTTGCGTCGGCCTTGGCGTGCCAGGCGGCCACGCAATCGCTTAACGCCGGAAAATCCTGTGAGACGAAGTCGATCACGGTCGTCGTGCCGCCGAATGCAGCCGCTTTATGGCCGGTATAGTGGTCGTCTGAAGAGACGGTGCCAAACATCGGCAAATCGAAGTGCGTGTGCGGATCCACACCCCCAGGGAAGATCAATTTCCCGGCTGCATGGATCACTTCCGCGCCCGGGGCGTGGATATCTTGTGCGACTTGGGTGATTTTTTCTCCCTCGATCAGCACATCCGCCACAAACGTTTGCGTATCGGTGATCAAGGTCCCAGATTTGATGAGTGTTGTCATCGTCAATCCCTTTTCGAGATAGCTCCGCCTGGCCAGGCTTGCGGACGGCCTGAGGCGGCTATTTTTCTGCCTGGATCGGGCTAAATCCCTTTCCAAAAATTTCTTGCGCCGGCGAGACAATTATAAATGCGTTCTGGTCTTCTGCTCGAACCACGCTTTTCAATTGCGGGATCTCTGTGACGGTCAAAGCGCACATCAATACCTGGCGCGAATGACCGGTAAACATCCCCGTGCCGGATAAAGCCGTGACCCCACGGTGCATCTCTTCCATGATGCGCTGGGAAACTTCCTGGTGATGATCCGTGACAATCAGGGTCAAAAGCTGTTTGCGCCGGTGAGTTGGACGGTACCAGGCGCGCTCTGCTCGTTGGCCGCTTTCGCCGAACGCCTCGCCGCTCAAGATGGTCTCGCTCAGGTTGCCATAGCGCGGCAATACTTCGCCGGCGGATTGCTGCAGCGAGGCAGTGCCGATGGCGAGCAGGATCATACAGATGAAAAATGCTCCTACGACCAGGATCACCACGCCGCCATCCAGCCCGCCGACGGCGGCGCGCTCGATGATTGTCGTGATGTTCGTGGCTTCATTAGGGAATAACCATAATTTCGCCAGCCAGGCTGCCCCAACAATGGAATAAATATAAAGATAATTGCGCCTCAATCTCCGCCCGACGGCTTCCCAGTTTGAGATGGGAAATTGTGGGTGGAGCAATGATTCGGCCAATCCTTCCGCCCACTCTGGGGATGGCTGAAATGGCGGCACCAGCATGGCGGCGAAGAAATCGGTTTCCATCAGGCGCACCCGGTAGCTCCACAATTCATAATAGCGATAACGACGGGCCTCGATCAGTAAGAAGGTCGTGACCAACATGATATTGACCAGGACCACGACATGGTTGCTGCCCCCCTGGCTGAAGGCGATGGAAAGTACGGCGCCGGTTGCGACGACAGCCCAATTGGTAGTCGCATCCAGGCGCGATCTCCAGACATTGGCGCGATTGACTTCTGCCCGGAAAAGGTGCACCATGGCCGTGTTGAATTCGCTGGCGCGCAGTTTGTAGCCGCGGTAGGTCCATACCGGCTCGCCCGGCGCGGTAGCATCTGTTTCTGGATAATATGGTTGTCCGGGGTCTTCAACGGGTTGTGAGCGCGCATCCATAGGAGTGTCTATTTCCGGTTCATTTCTCGATGTTGGGAGGAGGCGTGCGAATGCCGAGCAGCGCCGCCAGCACTTCCGGCTCGACGTCGATGTCGATCGATTCGCCAGTCGTATAAGCCTGGCCGATACTGGCGCGTTCATGCAGCGCGCGCCATAAGTTGCGCCGTTCGTCTGATTGGACGACCAGGTCATTGAGCGTTCTGGCGTTGCGAAGGTACTCGCCGGTTGTATATAGGAAAGTGAGCCTGCGCCATTCTTCGGCCAGGATCGGATGCGCCAGGCGTTGCAAAGGACCGATTTGGATTTTATAGTATTCTTGGTTGACGCGTGGGTGATCGGCTTCGTCGCGCAAGAGCTCGCCGCGCGTAGTCAGCTCATGCCCGCGCACCTCGGCAAGGTAATTAATGCGCCATTTTTCGTCCTCAAAAGCAGCCGTCTGGTAAAAAGCCAGGTAATCGACGTCCACCACCTTCGGGGCCGAGCGGAGCGGGATGCGATACCAGCCGAGCAGCCGGGCGATTTCAAAATCGCGCGCGTTATTCAGCAACACAACCAGTATTAATGATTCTGGCGAGGGGTTATCGGTCATTTTCTTTTTATAGTCTACCACTGGAATTAGAAAGTTACAACTCGATCGATTTCGCTTAGCTAAACAGGGTCTGGATATCTTCCGTGTTCAACGACTTAAAGAAACTACTTTCGGTGGTGATGAGCTGGTCCACCAGGCGCCGCTTACGTTCCTGCAGCAATATGATTTTTTCTTCGACCGAATCGCGGGTAATGAGTTTAAAGATGAAAACGGGTTTCTCCTGGCCGATGCGATGCGTACGATCGCTGGCCTGCATTTCGACGGCCGGGTTCCACCACGGGTCGATGTGAATCACATAGTCAGCCGCGGTCAGGTTCAAACCCTGCCCGCCGGCTTTCAGGCTGATCAAAAAGAATGGGATATCGGGGTCGTTTTGGTAACGGTCTACGAGTTCCATCCGGTTGCGCGTGTGCCCGTCTAAATATACATAAGGGATGCCGCGCTCGTCCATCGGCTGGCGCAAAATACGCAGCATTTGCACAAATTGAGAAAATACCAGGGCTTTGTGCCCCTCGGCCTGGAGCGTTTCGAGCGTTTCCAAGAGCATTTCAAATTTTCCCGATTCCCCATGAAAGTTCGCCTCCATCAAGCGCGGGTGGTTTGAGATTTGGCGCAGTCTCAGCAAGCCCTCCAGGATCCTGAAACGGGTGTTTTGGATGCCTTCTTTCTCGAGCATCCCCAGCACAACCCCGCGGTAATAATCGCGCGTGCGGTTATAGAGTTTCCGTTGCGCCGGCTCCATGTCGCAGTAAAGGATGCGCTCGGTGCGCGGCGGTAATTCTGGCGCTACCTGGTCTTTGGTGCGCCTTAAGACGAATGGGTAAACCAGCTTGCGCAGGATTTGCGCGGAATGGTCATCGCCCTTTTTCTCAATCGGAACGATAAATTCGCTTTTGAAATACTCGAGGTTTCCTAACAATCCAGGGTTGAGAAATGCGAACTGCGACCATAATTCTTGGGTCGAATTTTCGATCGGCGTGCCTGTCAGCGCCAGCCGGTGCTGTCCTTGTAAAAGGCGGGCCGCCCGAGCCGTTTGCGAGAGCGAATTTTTGATCGCCTGCGATTCATCCAAGAGGATATATCGGAAGTTATATTTCCGCAGCAGCGCGATATCCCGCAGCATAATGCCGTAGGTGGTAATTACCAGGTCATATTTGTCGAATACGGCCGTATCTTTTGGACGTGCAGAATCAAAATACTCCAGGATGTTCAGGCTCGGGGTAAATCGCGCCGCTTCACGCTGCCAGTTAACCAACAATGAACGCGGGACGACGATCAGGCTTGCGCGGGCGCTTTCTCCTGGTTGGTTCTGATCGGCTTGCCGGTCGCCCGAGCCTTCTTGTAACCCCTGCAAAAAGGTCAAGGCCTGGATGGTTTTCCCCAAGCCCATATCGTCGGCCAGGCACCCGCCGAATTTATATTGATGTAAGAAATGCAGCCAATCATAACCGGCCTTCTGATAGGGGCGCAGCTCGCCGGTAAAACCCGCCGGTAAAGGCACATGGGCGATGCCGGAAAAGTCCAGGAGCTGGCGTCGGTAATCCTCGAACACCCGGTCTGTGCGCACATCCTGCACGCCCTCCAGCGCCTGGTCGATCAGGCCGACGTGATGTCGCCCAAGGCGGATGCCCTCTTCGGTCTCGGAGCCCAATGAAAACAGGCGCCTGTATTGTTCGTCCCAATCCTCGGGGATCGCTCCAATCGTACCATCCGGCAGTTTAATGTAATGCTCATTCTTGCGCATCGCCCGGCGCACTTCCTTGAGCGAAACCTCCAGCTCGCCAAAGCTGACCACGGCTTTTACATCAAACCAATCGATCCCTGAGGAGACCTGGAACGAGATCGTGGGGCTGTTCCGATTCACCCGCGCCGTGGTCAGCAAATCCTCGCCATACACTTCATAGTGGTTCGCAATCATGCGTGGGACGTTATGCAACAGAAAATCAACCGTATTCACGCGCGCCCGCAGGCTGAAGATGCCGGGTTTGGGCGCGTTGGGGGTGCGTTTCAGGCCGTAGGCGGCCGAGCTCAGGTCCTCGAAGGCTGTTTTTTCTTCGTCTGGTCGCCGGTGAACGCGCACCAATGTCCAGGCGCCTGGTACCTGGTGGATGGTTTCGTCTGGATAGCTCGTGTCGTAAGCGACCTCGATTTCCGCATAACCGAAGCGAATTTCCGCCTGGATGCCCGCCTCGGTTTCCGATAGATACACCCGCCGGGCCGGCTCAACCTGGCTGGTTTGCCATTCAACCAGGTTTCCGGTTACGAAAAGCTTTTTGGCCAGGGGCAGGAAATATTTTTCCAGGAAGGTTTTCTCGTCTTTAGCAGGGATCAAAATCTCTGGGGTTTCGAGAAAAGCCTGCACAAGCTCGATCTGATCCAGGTTGGTGAGTTTCAATAAATAATCGCCCAGTAAGATCCATAAAGGCGCATAATCGATCACGTGTACGGCGGCGCCCTTGCTCAGCTTGATATCCAGCCCCTGGTCCTCGATACAAACATGGGCGTGAATGTGGATGCCGTCCGCATCGCGCTGCATGTCCAGGCGCATCTCGCCGGGTTGGTGATGGGTGTGTAATTTCCTGCCCAATGGGTTGTTGGGCTCGCCCAGATACAACGGGCTATCGGCGTCGACGATTAACGTGAGCGATTCGTCCATCGATAGCGTCGGAGAATACCCGCTATAGGCGCGCGCCCGTTCCAGGAAGATATTTGCCAGGGCGACGCTTTGGGGGGTGCAGTTGATGCAGCCCTCAAGGTCCAGGGTCTGGAAAGGCGCTTTCAGATGCGCGGCGACCTGTGGGTTGGCTTTTAGCCATTCGGCGATGCTCGTTTCGTCGGTTAGATTGGCCAGCTCTGGAAAGGATTTCGCCGCCAATGCAAGGGGCAAGTGGTAGGCGGTCAATTTCCAGGTCTGGTAATCAAAAGCATTTGTCTCTTGCAAGCTAAAAAACAGGAAGTAGCGCGGCGGCGCATTTTTTCGCCGGGTGAGCTGAGTCGCATCCAGCACCTTGTTAACCTGGTTTCGCCAGGTTGGCGGCTGGCGCTGCTGCAGGATATCCCTTATCGCCAGGCAGGCCGCGATATCGTGCTCGCAGATCAAGCCTCGATAGGCGTAGCGACAGTCGCATTTAAGGTACAAATAATTATTGGCGACCTTGATCTCGACCCGGTAAGGGTGCCGGTCCTGGACGATGCATTGGGCCGAGTCCCCCTTAACATCGATTATCTCGACCCGGCCATCAAGGTATTGGCTGCGGCCTAAAGTAAAGATTTCGGGGTCGACGGATTTCCTTAAACGCTCTTCGTTGAGCGTCTGAACATTCAGCTTGGACATGGAACGCGGGGTGATCTACAAATCGTCATCAAAAGATAGAGAAGGCTGGCGGACTTCTCCGTCAGCCTTCTCAACGCCTCGGGAGAATACTTACAATAATCCAGCTTGCTGGTTGAACTCGGTGATCAGTGCATCGATTTCATCGACCTGGGTCGGAACCTCCGTCCAATAGTTGCGGTCGTACCATTGGTCCTGGATTTCTGCGTAGGTTTTGCCTTGCTGCTCTACCCAGGTGAAGTATTTCAGATTGTGCACCCGCCGGCGCTCGGCATAGGTCAATTCAGCCATGTTGTCGGTGGATTGGCCGTGCAAGTAACGCGCAAAATGTGCGGCTGCGTCTAGTTCTGCGTAAGCGCCTGTTTCTTCGTGCATCTCCTTCAGCCGGCTGCCGTACAGCTCCATCGAGTCGGTCAGCACGGTCAGCACGATGTCATGCTTGCCCAGCTCGTAATATTTGGCGAATTTGATCGCCGAGAGCATGTTCGAGATGCCGGAAAAGCCCATTAGATCGAGCTGGCTCACCACAGTCTCAGGGACGCCCTGCTTGGCCAGGTAAGCCCGCCCGCTCGGCTCGTTAAACAGGCGCGCCAGGTTAACCACGGCCTCGTCGTCGATGGCTACGACAACGTCCGTATTCTTGGAGTTGTGGATCCAGGGCACATGCTTATCTCCGATGCCCTCGATGCGGTGCGAACCGAAACCGTTTTCAAGCAGCGTTGGGCACTGCAGCGCCTCGCTGGCGACAATTTTGCTGCCGGGGAAAAGGTGTTTCATGTAATCGCCGCTGGCAATCGTACCCGCAGACCCGGTGGCCGACGCCATGCCGCGATACTCGTCGCCCGGCCCCATCACCTGTTGCAAGACTTCTTCCATGGCATGCCCGGTGACGTTGTAGTGCCAAAGGTAATTGCCGAACTCCTCGAACTGGTTAAAGATCATTAGATCCTGGCCCGAGCGGCGCAGCTCCCAGCATTTATCGAAAATTTCCTTGACATTCGACTCGCTGCCGGGCGTGGCGATCACTTCTCCGGCGATCTGCGCCAGCCAGTCGAAACGCTCGCGGCTCATCCCTTCCGGCAGGATGGCGATCGATTGGCATCCCAGCAGCGCGGAATCATACGCCCCGCCGCGGCAGAAGTTGCCCGTGGAGGGCCAGACGGCCTTTTGCGTGGTCGGATCGAATTGTCCGGTGACCAGGCGGGGGGCCAGGCAGCCGAAAGCCGCTCCGACCTTGTGTGCTCCGGTTGGGAACCATTTTCCCACCAGCACGATGATGCGCGCCTCGGTTCCCGTCAGGCTGGACGGCAGTTCCAGGAAGTTGACCCCATGAAACCCGCCGCCGCTTGCCTTGGGTTGGTTCTTCCAGGTGATGCGGAACAGGTTTAATGGGTTGACGTCCCATAAGCCGATCTTGGCGAGCTTTTCTTTGACCTGTGCTGGGATCAGGTCGGGGTTTCGCATCTGGGCGAAGGTCGGAATAATGATCCCGCGCTCGCGCACGCGCTGCAGGGCATGCTCCCGCCGATCGTTGTCAATGCTGAGGTCGATTTTCATAAGTTTTAGACTCCTAAATTGCGAATTATTTATCTACCGGCGCTTCACGCACCACGTAAAGCGGCCTGTGTTTTGCTTCGTCATAAAGACGCCCGATGTATTCCCCCAGGATACCCAGGGAGATCAATTGAACGCCGCCCAGGAACAAGACTGCGATCAAGGTCGTCGCCTGTCCAAAAAAGGCTTGCGAGCCGGCCAGCCGGGTGGCAACCACGATGGGGATAGCTAAAATACTCAACCCGGCTGATAAGAAGCCCATGTAGGTCGCCACTTGCAGCGGGAGGTAAGAAAAACCAGTGATCGCATCGCTGGCGAAGCGGATCATCTTTTTAAGCGGGTACTTCGTCTCGCCGGCAAAGCGAGCCGCTCTTTTATAAGGTACGCCAACCTGTTTGAAGCCTACCCAGGCTGACATGCCGCGCAAAAAGCGATAACGCTCGCGCATGCTGTTCATCACATCGACCACCTTGCGATCCAACAGCCGGAAATCTCCGGTGTCAACGGGGATATTGACATCGGTAATGCGGTAGATCATTCGATAGAAGAGGTTGGCGGTGAAAAGCTTGAACCAGGTCTCGCCTTCGCGTTCCTTGCGCACCGCATAGACCACTTCGAAACCCTCGCGCCATTTTGCAATCAGATCGCCGATCACTTCGGGGGGATCTTGCAGGTCCGAATCCATGATGATGACCGCCTGCCCACGGCTGTAATCCAAACCGGCAGTCACGGCAATCTGGTGCCCAAAATTCCTGGCAAAAATGACCGGCCGGATATGCGGGTCCTTGAGCGCCAGGGAGCGGATTTCATCTGTCGAGCCATCGGTAGAGCCATCGTCCACCCACACCAGCTCCCAGTTCTCCCCAAGGGATTCCATCACTTTCGTGATCCGGTTATAGAACTCTGCGATGGTAGCGCTTTCGTTGTAATTTGGCGCGACAATTGAGTAGGTTGGATGAGACATCGGCTTATTTTATCATCTTCCGCAGGGCTGCTAACGTCGGCTCGATGACCGGAGCAGGGGGGACGGCTTGCATGGCTGCGCGCACGTCTTTCAGCCCGCTGCCGGTATTCAAGACCAGCACGGGGTCGTCTGGAGCGATCCATCCCTGGTCAACCGCTTTCACCAGCCCCGCATAAGAGGTCGCGCCGGCCGGCTCGACGAACAGGCCGGCCTTTCCCAGCGCTGCAATCGCCGCCAGGATCTCTTGATCGCGGACGGTGAGATATTTTCCATTCGTCTGCGTGGCTGCCCGCACGGCCCGCACGCCGTCGCGCGGCAGATCCACGGAGATGCTATCGGCGATCGTATTGGCGGAAACCGGGATGATGTTCTCGTTCTTGGCGAAGAAAGCGTTGGCAATCGCCGCCGAGCCTTCTGCCTGGACGCCATACAGGCGCGGCATCGTCTCCAGCCAGCCGAGGGCTTGCAAATCCTTGAAGCCCTTATGGATGCCGGAGATGATATTGCCGTCGCCCACGGAGACGAAAATCGAGAGCGGCTTTTTACCCAGCAGCCGCTCATGCTTGAGCATCACCTGCTCCCAGATTTCGAAGGCGGCGGTTTTCTTGCCTTCGGCCGTAAAGGGGTTATAGCCCGTATTGCGGCAATACCAGCCGAATTCACCGGCCGCCTGGATCGTCAGGTCAAAGGCCTCATCATAAGTGCCATCCACCAGGATCACCTGGGCCCCAAAGATCAGCAGTTGAGCGACCTTCGCCGGCGGCGCGGTGCGCGGCGCAAAAATGACCGCCTTTTGACCGACGGCGGCGGACATGCCAGCCAGGGCCGCGCCAGCGTTGCCGGTCGAGGCGGTCACCACGACTTCAGCGCCGATTTCACGCGCCCGGGCCACCACCACCGCACTGGCCCGGTCTTTGAAAGAGGCGGTCGGGTTCGTGCTTTCATCTTTGATCCACAGATGCGCCAGGTTGAGATTAAAAGCCAGGCTGGGCGGTGAGATCACCCGCGTCCAACCCGCCTCTCGCAAGGTAGTCCCATAGCCGCCCGGGTCAGATACCGGCAGCAGGGGTAAATA
>JAYRNN010000068.1:0-2549 GCA_041912175.1 Anaerolineales bacterium
AAAGTATGCTCCAGGCCAGACCCACAAAACCGGCAGCGTGCTCCTGTTTGGATAAGGTGGTTAGTCAAGTTCAATTCCCTTCCGAGTGTTGTTGTCGTTAGCATGCCAGGTCTCCGTACCTTATGTTATCGTCAATCAGGCAATTGTTTCTGCTGCGACGGCTTCATTCTGCCAACGCAAATCTGCAGCCAACCGGCCTGAAGCGAGTAGTTGCTTGATATGATCGATGCGTCTGAAACGCGGCCCCTCAAAATCGGCTTTCGATAATCCGACCCTTTGATAAGCTGCTAATAACTCCATCGCGCCGCGCCGCGCATTCCTGGTAGGCCTGAAACCCGGCAGCATTCTGGAAATTTTACTGAAATCGACCCGGTAATTACGTTTGTCCGGCCCGGCATCTGGCGCGTATTCAATCCGGCAACCAGGAACAATCTGATGGACAATCTCAGCCAGCTCACGAATACGATAATTTTCTTCATTAACGCCCACATTGAACGCCTGGTTATACACAATTTCCCGAGGGGATTGCAGTACGGCTATGAAGGCGCGTGAAATATCCTGGATATGCACGATTGGCCGCCAGGGAGAGCCATCGCTCATTAGATAAACTAACCCAGTTGTATACGCATGCGCCACCAGGTTATTAATCACCAGGTCGAACCGCAAGCGAGGTGAAACACCATAAGCGGTTGCGTTTCGCAAATAAGTTGGGCTGAAATTGTCGTCCGCCATAGCCGCGAGGTCGCGTTCTACAAGCACCTTCGAATGGGCATAAGGCGTCACTGGGTTAAAAGCTGCTTCTTCGGTCAATGCATCGTCCCCCGAGGCCCCATACAGGCTGCACGAGGAAGAAAAGATAAATTGAGAGACGCCAGCTTCCTTTGCCTTTTCGGCTAACTTTACAGAACCGCGGTGATTAATGTCATAAGTCAGCTCCGGGTTCAAGTTGCCGATTGGATCATTGGATATCGCTGCCAGGTGGATGACCGCATCAAATCCACGAAGCTCGTCCACCTCAACATCTCGGATATCCTTTTTGATTTCAGGAAATTGCGCCAGTGGTTCATCGAATGCACAATCTTCGAAGATATCGCTATCTAACCCTACCACTTCATACCCCTCGGCAATTAGCATTGGCGCCATGACGGAGCCAATATATCCCTTATGACCAGTTATCAGAACTCGCATTTCTTTCACTCCTCCATTCCGGTGTATCTAACAGCAAGCAATTACCCTTTACAAACATTTGATTACAACCAACGTTTGATCATCATTCTGAAGCGTCAGCTTATTAAGCTTCTTCTGCGGGTCAAACATACTCTCGGCGATTGAACGAGCCGACTGATTAGCCAACAACTCGGTTTCCCATAACAGGTGACGGTAGCCTGACTTTAATGCTCCGCCTTTGTAGTAATTTTCAACCAGCCCGTCCGTTCCGGCGATCAGGACATCTCCACTCTGGAGATTCAACCAATGATTCTTAGATAGACTTACTGGTAAGACGCCAATCGGGGTGCCATCTGCTTCCAGGTAGCGAGCTTTCCCTCCAACCGGGTAGTAGATTACCGGCGAGTGTCCTGCATTCGCGTACATAAGCTTGCGGCTCAGAGGATCATAACTTCCGACAAATGCCGAGGCGAAGGTGTCAGTATTGGTAAAATCCTCATACAGAATCCCGTTCGACCGGTTTATGATCTCTTCTGGAGATAAGCACTGCTGGTGAATGGCTGCAGTACGTATAATCATCCGCGTCATCGGCATTAACATCGCCGCTGACATCCCTTTTCCGCAGATATCGCCAACTGCAAAGGTAAAATTTTGCTGCCGATCCAAGAAAAAATCATAAAAATCACCGCCAACTTGGTAAGCCGGACGTGTAGCAGCCCAAATATCAAGGCCCTTAACGACAGGAGGCTGCTTTGACAGCAGGCCAGATTGGACCCGCTGGGCTAATTCCATTTCCTTGTTGAACTTGCTGAACTCAAGATCTGCTTGAAACATAATCCCCTCCCTTCAAATAATTAAAAAACTACTTCGATGGCTCCGAAGGCCTGGATTGCATCTTCCTCAGATAAGAAGATTTCAAAAACTTTGTCCATCCGGGTTAGCTCAAATATCATACGAATCGACTGCTGAAGATCACAAAGGCGTACATCGCCATTAAATTGCCTGGAACGTTTTAGACCGTATACAAGCGTTGCTAAAGCGCTCGAGTCTACCAAATCGACCTCATTCAAGTTGATTACGATGTAAGCAGGGGGTTTGGATGTAACTTCCTCAAGCCATTGTCTGACGGTAGCCTGATTTGCCCGGGTAAACCCGCCCGAGAGTTTCAAAACTCTTACTTTGTCGACGGTTCGCGTCGTAAATTCCATAATCTACTCCTCCTCCCCATGTTCGTTATCCCAACATTCTTCCTTCTTTAGCCTGTCGAACCATGTCCGAGGCGTCTCCCACATAATATGCATATCTTCTTTCCATGACCGGGTAGCCCCGTAATACACATCGGCGATCATGGTCTCATCTGACCCACTGCAGCAGCCGGTCTG
>JAYRNN010000069.1:0-2255 GCA_041912175.1 Anaerolineales bacterium
AGAGCAGCCATAATTCCGTAACCATGCACACTGGCTGACGATAGGCAGGCGGAGCAAGTTTTCAAAACAAATCTCGCCAACCGGGTTGGTTTCAAATTCTGTCGGCGCCTGGAACAGATAACCGCCCAGCCAAGCTTGATAGAAAGGCGATGTAGGCCAAAAGCGAGCCGAAGTGTGTGTACCTTCCACCAGGGCGCCAATCGTCGAATATCCCAAGCCTTCAATCTTCAATCCTGCTTCATGCCAAACTTCCGTCAGGTCGGCAGGTTGCAGACTGGAAACCCACCCTGCTGGGATGCGGCTGAAATGCAAGCGTAGCCCTAACTGGTCCAAGCGTTTCAAGGCCTGTCTTTTTGCGACCAGTGACATGCCCAGGCTGACAGTATTAACATAACCAGAGACGAGGCGGTTCATGCGCCTAATTTTATCGTAAATCGTGGCCTACTTGGATTTCGCCAAGCGCGTAAAGGAAAACGCCGCGCTTTCCTTTACGCGCTTGTATCTGAGAAACGGCCAGGATTGACAAACCTGTATATAATTAGCCGCGGAGGCGTTTCATGGCAATTTTTCGAACCATCGAATGGCGGGACGGTATGGTACGGCTGCTCGACCAACGCCGGCTGCCACATTTTGTAGAATACATCGATTATCGTGATTATAAAGACTTGGCGCTGGCGATAAAGGATATGGTGGTACGGGGCGCTCCGGCAATTGGCGCTTCAGCAGCTTATGGGTTGGCATTGGCTGTTTGGCAAAGCGCCGAGTTGGATAATCGAGTTCAGTTAGTGGACAACCTCGCACAGGCTGAGATCGTGCTGCGTGCGGCGCGACCGACTGCAGTTAACCTTTCTCACGCCTTGCAGCGGGTGATGGGCCGTGTACGCACCGCACCTTGGAAGGACAAGATTGATCTTGCGCAGGTTGTGCTGGGCGAGGCGCATGCCATCGCAGCCGAGGACATATTGACCAACCAGCAGATCGGCCTGAATGCCCTGCCGTTGGTGCCACAGCCGGCGACTTTCATACATCACTGCAATACCGGCGCACTGGCCACGGTAGATTATGGTACAGCGATGGGAATTATTCGCTCAGCCCATGAGCACGGACGACAGGTTTTTGTATTTGTAGATGAAACCCGCCCGCGTCTGCAGGGGGCGCGGTTAACTGCCTGGGAGCTTCAACAACTTGGCATCCCCCATGCAGTGATTGTTGATGGCGCATCGGGGTATATAATGCAGACACACCAGGTCGATTTGGTGACGGTTGGGTGTGACAGGGTGTCGGCAAATGGCGATACTGCGAACAAGATTGGCACGTATAACCTGGCCATCGTTGCGCGCGCTCACCATGTGCCATTCTACGTCGCCGCGCCGACGACTACCATCGATTTATCCACACCAAGTGGATCTGAGATTGAGATTGAAGAGCGAGATGCTGCAGAGGTGATGCAAATTGGAAATGAGCGTATCACACCGGACGGTTCGCCGGTAATCAACCCTGCCTTCGATATAACCCCTGCAGAATATATTACAGCTATTATCACCGAAGCCGGGATCGCTTACCCGCCGTTTACGGAAAGCCTGCCGCGCTTGAAAAAACAAAGATTCTGAAGGGCAAACTAAAGCGACGCCCCTCAAAATCTTTATGTATTACTTCTTTATCGACACAACCCAGGCCGGAACCCAACCGCGCTCACCGTTCGTGCTCTCTACGAAAAGCCATTCATCTTTCTTGCCAATTTTTTCCCGCGCCTCGGATGGGTCGCCAATGACCTTTAAAGTTGCCTTGCGCTTGACCTGGTCGACAGCCGGGGAATTTTTGGCCGGTTGGGCGCGCACCTTCAAGTTCATCCAGGGGTACACCAAAGAACCAGCCGGGGCAACAGCCCCTGGACCTATCGCAAATGAAGCCGGTGTTGGTTCGCTGTCCACAAACCAGGCTGCCACAAAGCCCACAAACCCGCCTGGGGTCTTCACATTCAGCCACTCGCCCTGCTTGCCAATTTTCGATTTGGCTAGTTCCAGGTCGCCCAGGACGGTCAAGGGATCGCTTGTGGTAACCATGGTGAGAATATTGCTGGTGGTATTGGGCTGGACGCGCACGTTTAGGGTATCTGTTGGATAGACGATGGCTCCGGTAGCAGGAGGCGCCTGGCCGGTGAGGCGCAGAGATTTGCCATCTACCCAACCGGTTTGGCCGTTTGCCCGCTTGACCTGTAAAATAGCTCCCGCCACACCAATTTTCGGGCGCGCTGC
>JAYRNN010000070.1:0-34867 GCA_041912175.1 Anaerolineales bacterium
GCCCGGCAAGCCCTGGTATTTCACCGCCGGGACGGCATTTTCAAATCCCGACTTAATAATCTCCAACGCAACTGTTTCTGTTCAGCCGCCAGGTGAAATCTTTGGGTCGGAACCGGGACACGATTGGTGCTATTATTTTGAAAAAGCCGAGTTGGCCCGCCAGCTTAATGATTGGAATAAAGTCGCTGAATTAGCCGACCAGGCTTTGGCGACCGGTAAACAGATGACCGAGTTCAATGCCTTAGAGTGGATACCGTTTATTGAAGGGTTCGCTCGCACGGGACGCTGGCAGGAGGCCGAAAAGTTAAGCCTCGACCTGTATGACGTCCATCCGAAAATGCGGCGGATGTTGTGCTCGCTGTGGGAGCGCGCCAAATCAGGAATTGACCTGACCTCAGAACAAGAACAAACCCTTACGCGTTTGGATCAAAGCCTGGTATGTTCTGCCAAAGATGACTAAATCATCTCGATTTTCCAGCGATACTGCTGCAAATATATTAACCACGGCGCTCCCAAAAGCAGCGATTCCGTTGGCCCTGCTTTTTGCCTGTTTGCTGGCCTACGGCCCGCTTATCCTCCGGTTAGGTTTTTACTGGGATGATTGGCCCACGCTCTGGTTTCTCAACCGCTTTGGCCCATCTGTATTTACTTCCACCTATGGAATCGACCGCCCAGCCTTAGGCTGGCTATTCGCCGCTACCACCTGGTTGGTAGGCGAATCGCCGTTGGCCTGGCAGGTTTTCGGCATCCTGACCCGCTGGTTAGCGTGTGTAAGCTTGTGGACGATGTTGCGCGCAGTCTGGCCGCAAAATGCAATTGAAACGGCTTGGGTGGCTTTCCTGTTTGCGGTATATCCAGGCTTCACGCAGCAACCGATCGCCTTTACTTACAGCGCTGACTGGATCGCGATCGCTCTGTTCTTTTTTTCTTTCTGGCTGATGATTGTCGCCGTCCGAAAGCCCAAATGGGGCGTGCTGATGATTCTGGCCTCGCTACTGCTAGCAGCCTATGTCATGTTTGCCGACGAATATTATTTCGGATTAGAGCTCCTGCGCCCGGTCTTCCTGTGGATTGTGTTGGGTGAACGAGGGAAGAAATCACGCTGGCGCCTCGGCCAAGTCGCTTTACGCTGGGCGCCTTACCTGGCGGTCATGGCAATCTTTCTTTATTGGCGGTTGGTCATTTTCGTTTCGCCGCGCGGGCAGGTACAGATTATCGAACAAATGGCAGAATACCCTGGAGCCAGCCTGCTCGCATTGGTGGTTAAGATCTTGACAGATATGTTTCAATCAAGCCTGGTCGCCTGGTCACAGATTCTTGATCTGCGTTATATCAAGAACTTGAATGGCATCTGGCTTCCCCTTTATGCAGTGCTAACAATTTTGGCGACATTATTAGCTGTGCTCTATTTCAAGAAAAGTGCTGAGAAGGCTAAAATCCAGGCGCAAGGCTCAGAGCCTTCAGACTCTCGCGTATGGGCACGCCAGGCAATCCTCATTGGCGTATATGCACTTTTTGTCGGCGGGTGGCCTTTCTGGGTTACCAATCTGCCCATTGAGCTATATTTTCCTTGGGACCGTTTCAACCTGGCGATGATGTTGGGGGCAAGTTTGCTATTGGCCGGCTTGATCGTGTGGTTGGCGCGCACTGCCTGGCAAAGAGCGCTGGTATTGGGTATTATTTTAGGCCTGGCGTTTGGATTCCATTTTTACAACGCCGACCGCTACCGTCAAGATTGGAACCTTCAAAAGGAATTCTTTTGGCAGCTCACCTGGCGGGCTCCACAAATCCAGACGGGTACTATACTGCTCACCGCAGATCTACCTTTTAGATATTACAGCGATAATTCCCTCACCGCTCCGCTCAACCTGACTTACGCGCCCGAAGAAACCTCGTTTAATCTTCCCTACATCTTATTTAATGCTGAGTCGCGCTTGGGGGGATTTGCACTGACCGATCTTAAAAAAGGTCTCCCGATCAACCAACCGTATCGAACCGCGATGTTTTCCGGGAACACGTCAAAAATGATCGTCCTTTTTTACGATCCACCGCGCTGCTTGAAAGTGATTGACCCATCCACCGACCTGCTGTTACCTAGAAAACCAATTTTTATCGGAGAAGCAGCGCCTTTATCCAATCCGAGCCTGATTGAATCCACCGGCGGGTCTGTGCGACCTCCAGAGGCTTTTTTTGGCTCGGAGCCACTGCCGAATTGGTGTTATTATTTCGAGAAGGCTGAACTGGCGCGCCAACTGAAGGACTGGCAAGAAGTGGCTCGCCTGGGAGATCTGGCTCTAGAATTGCCTGTATCGATCAACCGTTCCAATGCTTCAGAGTTGATCACGTATATTCAAGGGTATGCGATGAATGGAGAATTGCAAAAGGCAGTGTCCTTAACGCGGCAGGCGGTACAATCAGATCCCAAATTAGCGGATATGCTTTGCCCGATCTGGTATGATATTCATCAATCGCAGAACGACCTACCTGAAGCGCAAAATGCTTACCAGGAAATCGTTAATGCCCTCGATTGCACATTCTCGCAGTAATTTGCATTCTTAAATACACAAGGTTAAAGTATGCGGAAATTGTCATTTAACGCCTGGACGATCCCCTTCGCTCTGCTCATGATCATTATATTGGGTTTTGGACTGTTCATCCGAGGGTTGGGTTTTTTTCAGGATGATTGGTACCTGGCATGGATGGGACATCATTACGGACCTCAGATCTATATCTCGTTTTTTAGCGACTCACGCCCTTTCCTGGCCATGAGCTACATGCTTACCACGAAGTTGATTGGCACTTCCACTTTGGCCTGGCAGATTTTCAACCTGGCAATGAAGTGGCTGGCTGTGCTGGCAGCCTGGTGGGCGCTGCGCTTATTATGGCCCATGCGAATTAAGGAGGTCACCTGGATAGCCATTCTGTTGGCAATCTACCCGGGTTTCAAACAACATTATTTGGCTGTGGTGTATAGCAATGTTTACCTTGCCCTGGCAGCTTTCTTTTTTTCATTAGGCGCCATGCTGTTGGCAATTCGCCAGCCGCGTTGGAGGTGGCCTTTAACCGCGCTGGCGCTGCTTGCTGCGGTGTTTAACCTGGTTACGACGGAATATTTCTTTGGCCTGGAGCTTTTTCGCCCGATCTTCCTCTGGATGATTCTTGGTGAACAAACGCGGATTTGGCGCAAGCGCGTGCGTTTGACCTTCCTTTACTGGGCGCCTTACCTTGCAGCCACAGCAGCCTTTTTAATCTGGCGAGTATTCTTTTTTACCTCGTATATGTATGGCGCCGAGCTGGCTACAAACCTCAATCAAAATCCGCTGGTAACCGTTCAAAATATTTTCCAGATTCTCATCCAGGATGCGTTGGAAGCAAATTTATTCGCCTGGTTGCAGACTTTAGATTTTGCGAAGTCGGTTTATCCAACGCTGCGTCCTTTCTTGATCAATTGGGGAATTGTAATTCTAAGCGGAGCTTTGGTTGCATTCTACTTGTTACGCTTGAGAACTACACCTCAGCAATCTCAGCCGACAGCCTACGATCCATCCATTCAGTCAACCCCGGACGAGGATCAAGCAAAGCAAAAGAAGGACAATTTCAGCCTGCAAGCTATTTTCCTGGGGATTTATTCGGTACTGATCGTCGGGTGGCCTTATTGGTATGCCGGTTTGCAAATTGATCTGAATAACGGAGCAGATCGCTTCACCATGGCTTATATGTTTGGGTCAGCCATCTTGATCGTGGGCCTGCTCGATTTACTGATCAAACGTGATCGAGCCAAAATTATCATCGTGAGCATTCTGGTCGGTGCAGCGGTATTATTTCAGATTAAGAATGCTCAGGCCTATCAGCATACCCACAATGTCCAGGCCGCCCTTTTTCGCGACCTGGTCTGGCGAGCGCCCGGCCTGAAACCCGGCGCCAAACTGCTCATCAATGATGTGCCCGTCGATTTTACAGGCAACGCATCGATGAATGCAGCCATGAACTGGGTATATGCCCCAGATGAGCGCAATAGCGATAGCTCGTACCGGCTGTTTTACCTACCTTTCAAACTAGGCAGCGAAGATTTACCCGATTTAGGCGTTGGAAGCCACACTGCAGGGAGCGTTGTCGCCTTTTACGAACCGCCCGGGTGTGTGCAGGTAATTGATCCCAGCGTCCACAATGGCCTACCCAGGCTGAGCGAGTCGATTTCTGAGGCAATCCCACTTTCCGATCTCAGGCAGATACAAGTCGAGAGCCAAATACCCTTGGGAAACTACCGCAAGCTATTTGGTAAGGAGCCAAAGGAAGATTGGTGTTATTATTTTGAGAAAGCTGACCTGGCACGCCAGATCGGTGATTGGGAAAGAATTGTCACGTTGGGCGACCAGGCTTTTCAGGCGAATCTGAAGCCGTATGACAAGTTCTCAACGGAGCTACTGCCGTTCATCGAAGGATATGGCCGCCTGGAGCGCTGGCAAGATGCGTTTCGGTTGAGTGAGGCTGCTATAAAGGATATACCTGCCCTGGAAGGTACGTTGTGTAATGTCTGGAAGCGCATTTCGCTCAACACTCCGCAAAATCCAGAAAAAGATCAGACGATCAAGCAAATTAAGAAATTACTCAATTGCTCATTACCTTAAGTTATGAACAGCCCATTTATTCGGCCTAAGCCATCTTGGCGCACTTTGCTCAGTTATTTTTGAGGATCGATGAATTCTGAAATTATCCCTGAAGGAATTTCTGTAGTTATCCCGGTATATAACAGCGCCGAGACTTTGGAGGAGCTAACCACGCGCCTGGAGCGTGTTCTGCCTGGCCTGTGCCAGAAATTCGAACTTATCTTCGTGAACGACGGCAGCCGCGATCAGAGTTGGGAGAAAATCAATTCCCTTGTCAGCCGGTATACGTGGGTGCACGGTTTCAATCTGATGCGAAACTACGGGCAGCACAACGCCTTATTGTGCGGCATCCGGGCGGCCAGCTATCCAATCACGGTCACCATGGATGATGACCTTCAGCACCCACCGGAGGAGATTCACAAGCTGCTCGAGCAACTGTCTCAGGGAAATGATGTCGTATACGGCGTCCCGGCTAAAATGCCACATTCCTGGTGGCGGAACGCTTTTTCATACCTAATGAAACGCTTTCTCTTCATAGCGATGGGTATAAAAAACGTGAGGGATTTTGCGGCCTTTCGGGCTTTCCGCACCCAATTGCGGACGGCGTTCACAAATTATCAAAACCCTAACGTAATCCTGGACGTGCTGCTCTCCTGGGGCACAGCGCGCTTTACCACTGTGGTCGTCGATGAAATACCGCGTCCGTTCGGCCGCTCAAATTATAATTTCTTCAAATTGTTTCAATACACCATGGTAGTTTTGACGGGCTTCAGCACGCTGCCGCTAAGAATTGCCAGTTTGATTGGCTTCCTCTTCACCCTCTTTGGGATCGCGATCTTTCTTTTCGTGCTGGTAACATATTTTATAGATGGGAGCGTACCGGGCTTTCCTTTCCTCACATCGATCATCGTCTTGTTTAGCGGCACCCAGTTATTTGCCTTGGGACTGATTGGAGAGTACCTGGCACGAATATTTGACAAAAGCATGGATCGACCTGCTTACGTGATCGAATCAACGATCTAAAACAAAAGGTATAAACTTGTGATGTCAAACTATCGAATTGATTTCAATAAACCCACTCTGACAGGCAATGAATTTCAATATATCCAACAAGCCATAGAAAACCGCCATATCTCAGGAGATGGATACTTCACGAAACGCTGCCATGCCTTCTTGGAAGAAGAAATTGGCGTTTCGAAAGCACTGCTGACCACCTCGTGCACACATGCGCTGGAGATGGCGGCCTTATTACTCGATATCCAGCCAGGAGACGAATTTATTGTCCCATCCTTCACCTTCGTATCCACAGTTAACGCCTTCGTTCTGCGTGGAGCAAGGCCAGTCTTCATCGATATTCGTCCAGACACACTAAATTTCGATGAAACTCGATTAGAAGGCTTGATTACACCTCGCACCAAAGCCATTATTGTTGTACATTACGCTGGCGTAGGCTGCGAAATGGATTCTATCCTGGACCTGGCACAGAAATACAGCATCCCGGTCATCGAAGACAATGCCCATGGGCTATTCGGTAGATACAAGGGACGGAACCTGGGAACCTTCGGCTGCCTGGCTACACAAAGCTTTCACGAAACCAAGAACATCACTTGCGGTGAAGGCGGAGCATTATTGATTAATGACCCGGGCTTGATCGAACGGGCTGAAATAATGCGCGAGAAAGGCACCAACCGCAGCCGCTTTTTCCGCGGCCAGGTGGACAAATACACATGGGTGGATATTGGCTCCAGCTACCTGCCCTCTGATATCCTGGCTGCAGTCTTGTTTGCGCAACTAGAAGCAAAAGATCAGATTCAGTCCCATCGTAAACGCATCTGGGAATATTATGATGAACGCCTGGCTGCCTGGGCGGCTGCCAGCGGCGTGCGATTACCGATCGTACCACAGCACTGCGAGCAACCTTATCACATGTATTACCTTCTAACGCCAACATTAGAGTACCGCCAGGCGTTGATTGCCTATTTAAAATCATTTGGGATCCTCACGGTGTTCCATTACTTGCCTCTGCATCTTTCTGACATGGGGCTTAAATTTGGTGGAAAACCTGGCGATTGTCCGATCACAGAACGTGTGAGTGACCAGTTACTTCGCCTGCCGTTTTACCATACATTAACTGAAAGCGAGCAGGGTGAGGTGGTAGAGGCGCTCCAGAATTTCGATAGCGGACAGTTCACTCGATGAGAATCCTGGCCATCGACCCTGGCGAGAAACGCCTGGGGATTGCTGTCAGCGATCCGACAGGTACAATTGCCAATCCCTTGACGGTGATCCAACACTGCTCCCGCGCTTTAGACGCTGCCCAGATCGCCCAAATCGCCGTTGAATATGGAGTAGGCCTGATCGTCGTTGGGCAGGCTTTGGACGTGGAGGGCCAGGCCACTCCCCAGGGGAGACGAGCCGCACGACTGGCTGAAGCCATCAGCCAACAAACAACCCTTCCCGTACAATTATGGGATGAAAGCGGCAGCACCCGGGTAGCCCAGAGCGCGCGCCGGTCGATGGGCGTCTCACGCCACAAACGGCAGGGGCATCTGGATGAAATCGCTGCTACGGTTATCTTGCAAAACTACCTTGACTCAAAATTCTTAAAAAAAGAATCTTAGGACCGGTTTTACAGCTTATTATCATGAAAAATAATCGTGCGCTAAGCGTGTTTTTTATTATCTTCATCGTTGGGGGCTTATGCTTGACGGCTGGATTAGCCGCTTGGGGTATTTCAAACCTGCCACAGTGGGCTGAAGGACAGTTTGGCCCGTCCGCCGCCGGCCTGGACAGGGTTCAACAGATATACCTGTCGGCGCAATTACTGAGGCAGACAAACGATCTCAAACAGCCAACCGACCCTGGAGGCGAAAATCTGCCTTTCCGGGTCGAATTTGGAGAACCGACGGCTTCGATTACCGGCCGTTTGGCGCAAGATGGTTTGATCTCTAATGCAGCCGCGCTGCAAAATTACCTGGTTTACGCCGGGCTCGACACAACCATCCAGGCTGGAGATTACCAACTTAGCCCACGTATGAGCCCACTAGAAATAGCCCATACACTTCAAGACGCCACACCTAGCGAGGTTACTTTTAATGTTTTGCCTGGTTGGCGCATGGAAGAAATCGCCGTCGCATTACCCACCTCAGGCTTAGCTTTTACTCCAGAAGAATTCTTGAAAGCCGCTGCAGCCTCGAATCAGAATAGTCCGATCTACTCAGAGCTGCCAGACGGTGCATCACTGGAAGGTTTTTTGTTCCCAAGTAGTTACCAGGTGAAGCGCAACATTACCCCCGAAGCATTTGTAAACTTGCTGATGGAAAGTTTCCTTGCGAATATTAGCAATGATTTGCGCCAGGGGTTTGAACGACAACGGCTGAGTCTTTTTCAAGCGGTTACCCTGGCTTCCATCGTCCAGCGTGAAGCTATTAATGAAGAAGAAATGCCCATGATCGCCTCAGTTTTCCTAAACCGCCTGCAGGCCGGGATGAAGCTTGATGCAGATCCAACGGTGCAGTATGCGATTGGATATAATTCAAATCAAAATACCTGGTGGACCAATCCTCTCAGCACAGAAGATTTACAAATTAATTCTCCCTATAACACGTATTTGAATTGGAATCTTCCACCTGGCCCAATCTCTGCTCCAGAATTGAAGGCGCTCCAGGCAGTCGCCTTTCCGGCGCAGACGCCTTATTATTTCTTCCGAGCGGCCTGTGATGGCTCTGGCAGACATTTGTTTGCTGAAACTTTAGAACAGCAGGTACAGAACGCCTGCCCATGATTTCACGTTAGTGGTATTTCTGGTAGATAATTCTTGGAGGTAAAAATGAATATTCGAAAATTGATAACAGGTCCTGGACCTGTGTTGCTAATTGTTTTGGCTTTACTAATTTCTCAACGATTTCAAAGTATAGCCGTGACTGCTGCACAGCCGGAAGCGCTCCCTGCCGTAAAAACGAACCTGGTCGCATCTGGTTTAACCCAGCCCACGCACATCACAAATGCCGGCGACAACAGCGGTAGGCTGTTTGTAGTCGAGCAATGGGGACAAATCCGGATTGTCAAAAATGGACAGTTACTCAACCAGCCATTTTTAGACATTCGTGATCGCGTACTCTCTCCCCTGACAGGCAACGGAGGCGGGGAACAAGGCTTGTTGAGCGTGGCCTTTCCCCCAAATTTTTCCAAGGTAGGCCGCTTTTATGTTTATTACACTACGAAGAGCGGAGCCAACCAGATCTCTCGTTTCAGGCTATCGAGCGATCCAGACCTTGGCGACCCGACAACTGAAGAGCAAATATTACTCGTCCCCCACCCTTCAACGGCTACAAACCACAATGGAGGCCAGCTTGCCTTTGGTCAAGACGGTTATTTGTATATCAGCACGGGCGATGGCGGTGCGGATTCAACACAAGCCCAAAACATGAATTCCCTATTGGGTAAGTTACTACGCATCGATGTCGAAGGCGTCACCCCAAAGCCGCCAACCACCGGTCCTTACTTCGCATACTTGAATATCATTAATTCCTCAGGCAATCCTCCCCCTCCTGTCTACACGATTCCGCCGGATAATCCTTTCGTAGGACAGGCCGGCAAACGGCCTGAAATCTGGGCCTTTGGATTGCGTAATCCGTGGCGTTTTTCATTCGATAGTCAGACAGGCGACTTATTCACCGGGGATGTCGGGCAGAACACCTGGGAAGAAATCGATTACCAGGCAGCCGCTAACGCAGGCGGCCAGAATTATGGCTGGCCGATCATGGAGGGCCTGCACTGCGTTAACGCAGGCTGTAACCAGGCTGGTTTAACCTTGCCGATTTGGGAGTATCAACACATCAACTCGCAGTGTAGTATTACAGGCGGCTATGTGTACCGTGGAGCAAGCATCCCAGGGTTGCAGGGTGTATATATATATGTGGATTACTGCGCTGGTGAGGTGTGGGGGCTGCAAAGATTATCTACCAGTTGGCTAAATAACCTACAGAATGACCCGCTTCTAAACGGAACCCTAAAGACCCACATATCCAGTTTCGGCGAAGATGAGCAAGGCGAGTTGTATTTTACGCGCCACGACGAAGGCACATTAGAGAAATTCGTGCCTGGACCATAACCTGAATGGGATCATTTCTTCAAAATGTAATAGGTAGATTTCTTATCTCCCACCTTGATTAAGACGCCTAAAGTAACTAACTCAGCCAGGTCACGACGTAGCGTTTCCGGATGGACATCCTGGCAAAGTTCTTGGTAGTCACGATTGGTGATACGCCGATTGCGCGCCAGGCAGTTGATCGCAATTTCCTGGCGCGCATTCAGGTTTAAATCACGATATGCGTCCACGCCGGCTTGCTGTATAAGATGTTTGCTCTCCGTTGCAGCATACAACGTCACGCGGAATGTCCCGGCGACTTCTTCAAAACGCGGTGCGGGAAGCCCACTTTGGCGCATGACCCGCATTACCCGGTCCAGTCCATATCCAAGCCGCTCAATGAAACCCATATCAGCCAACACTTGCACGATGACCGGATTGCGCGAGAACCGCGCTTCTAACAAATTCTCCAGGGTTACCGGGCCAGGTAACCGGCCGGGGGAATGGACTTCCAGCCTGTCAGAAAAGACGTTCAGATGGATCAGGTCGCCCTGCAGGTTGTAATCACGATGAGCCACGGCGTTCACCAAGAGCTCTCGCACTGCCTCCATTGGATACGCTAAGATTTCCTGATGCGCCATCCCAACCAGGTGTACCACGCGCTGCAAATTTTCGCTTACAAAGATTTCAGCCTGGCGAAGTTGGTCGGGCAGGGTTCCGGCAATTTCCTGTTTGATATATTGATCATCAAAGCTAAGGCCATGAAAGCGTGCTGCCAGGATGGCAGCGCTCGGCAACCACCGCTGGGGATACCGGCCAAACAATGCCAGACCTGCATAGGTTGGGCGTAACGTTTCGGCGGGGGGTAATCGCGTATCTTGAGTGCTACGCTCTGAGCCAGCGTCACACTTGACCAGGCATCTTCGACGTAGCAAAAAGTCCTGCGTGGTTTCATGAGCAGGCATGCCGAGGGTACGCTCATATTCCGCGATCTTGTCACAATCCAGGTCATCCAAAGTTGCATCGGGGGCAACCTGGGTTTCAAACTGCACAGCGCCCCGCTCGAGCAGGAGCTGCCGCAGGCGGCGCGCAGGGATGGGGTTGGTCTGAGCGCCTTCTCGCCAGAGATATCGTCCTTCAAGATTATAAACATGGGGTAGGCCGGGCGGCACAATCACCTGCAAGACCTGATAATCACCCGCCGGCATTAACTTTGGAACTGGCAGCACCAGAGGCGGGTCAGCCATCAGGGCAGCCTGGAAAACGATCTCCGAGGCTGCAGGCGACTCTCCACTCTTGGTAGGCGCCCCAATACCTTGAATATTGGTTGAGCGAGGCGCTACGCCAATCAAGATGACGCCCCCGGATGTGTTTGCCATCCCGACCATCACGGTTGCCAGGGCCGCTGCGCTCACGTCGCGTGGAAACCAATGCAGCGTTGGCCCCTGACCCTGGGAGAGCAATTTACGAAGTTCCGGGGATAGCTCCATTTTCTTCCAGCTGATCAGAAGCGTGGGCTTTCGTCGAATTGCGCGACCGGGGACGAATTGTTTTCGTTTTTTCCGGCAAAGGCGCCAAAGCGACTTCGAGGACCTGATCCATGTGTTCAACGGGCACTACAGACAACTCATTCAGCGTCCGTTTGGGAACGTCCACCAGATCTTTCAAGTTCTTCTTGGGCATGATTACTTTCTTTAAGCCGGCCCGATGTGCAGCCAAAATCTTTTCACGCACCCCACCGATCGGTAGAACGCGCCCGCGCAAGGTAATCTCACCGGTCATGCCGACCTCTCGATACACTTCACGCCCGCTGAAGGCAGACACCAGGGCTGTGCAGATGGTGATACCAGCGCTCGGGCCGTCTTTCGGTATGGCGCCTTCCGGAATGTGAATGTGGATATCTACTTCTTCATAAATTTCAGAAGCCACGCCGAACTCACGTGAACGTGACTTCAGGTAAGTCAAGGCCGCCTGGGCAGATTCCTGCATGACGTTGCCAATTTGACCGGTAATTTGTAAATTGCCTTTACCTTCCACGAGCAAAACTTCGACCGGCATAATCTCGCCGCCCATCTCTGTCCAGGCGACTGCTGTAGCCACGCCAATTTCGTTTTGCAGTTCAGCTTCCAGGCTGAAGAATTGCGGCGGACCGAGAAAACGCTCAATTGCAGGAGCGCTGATATTCCCCGGATAGCGTTTCCCTTCCGCTTTTAACCGCGCAATCTTGCGGCAAATCCGTCCAATTTCCCGTTCCAGGTTGCGTACACCGGCCTCGTAGGTATATTCACGGATGATCCGCTCCACTGCCTGTTCAGCAAAATGTATCTCGCCGCCTTCCAGGCCATTTTCTTCTATCTGGCGTGGCGCCAAAAAGCGCCGGGATATTTCCAATTTCTCTTCTTCGATATAACCTGGAAATTCGATCACTTCCATGCGATCCAACAATGCCAGAGGAATGGTGCTGGTGGTGTTGGCGGTTGTAATAAACATCACCTTGGAGAGGTCATAAGGTAACTCCAGGTAGTGATCTGAAAAAGCAAAATTTTGTTCCGGGTCGAGCACTTCTAAAAGGGCCGAGGCCGGGTCGCCGCGAAAATCCTGGCCGAGCTTGTCCACCTCATCCAGCATAAAAAGCGGATTGACCGAGTCAGCTCGCCGCATGGTTTGCAGGATGCGGCCCGGTAGCGCGCCGATGTAAGTGCGGCGGTGGCCGCGAATCTCCGCCTCGTCACGCACCCCGCCTAAAGATAGGCGTACAAATTTTCGTCCCAGGCTATCGGCTATCGAACGCCCCAAGGAAGTTTTACCAGTACCAGGTGGACCCACAAAGCATAAGATAGGCTGGCGCAGACGCTTGGGGTTTAAGCTGCGCACCGCAATATATTCCAGGATGCGTTCTTTGGCGCGTGGCAGTCCGTAATGATCGTGCTCCAGGACTTCCGACGCATGTCTGACATCCAGGTTATCTTCCGTAGCCTTGATCCAGGGCAGGTCTAAGATCCACTCGACGTACGTACGGATGATGCCCACCTCAGGCGACATGGCCGGCATTTGGCCCAGGCGCTCGACTTCCCGCAAGGCCCGAACCTGGACTTCTTCCGGCAACCCGGCCGATTCGACGCGAGTTTGGAGCTCATAAACTTCACGTGCCCAAGGATCCCCCTCGCCCAACTCAGATTGAATTGCTTTCAACCGCTCTCTCAAATAAAATTCACGCTGGGAACGATCCACCTCGCTCTGGGCGCGGGTGTGTAATTGGTCTTCTAGCTCAAGAACATCCGCTTCTTTAGCTAAGAGTTGGATTACCTTATTTAAACGCCCGATGGGATCTGTTTCCGCCAGGATTTCCATGCGATCAGCAAGGGGCGGCGCTACAGATGTAACAATCATATCTGCCAACCAGCCTGGATCTTCGATATTCAGGGCGTAGAGGTAAGCTTCTTCGGGTAAGCTGCGATCCAATTGGACACACTTATGGAACATCTCCAGAGCTGTGCGCATCGTGGCATCCGTCTTTTGATCCACCTCGACATCCTCATAAAGTGGTCGAGCGCGCACTACTAAATAGGGTTCTTCTTGAACAAAACGAATTACTTCAACGCGCCGGCGTCCTTGTACAAGCGCCGAGCTGGAGCCATCTGGCATGCTTATCAGGCGTCCAACCGCCATTTCAACCCCGATCTGAAAAAAATCATCCGGTCCGGGTTCATCGACATCTGGATCGCGCTGGGTCAGAGCGATCACAGTTTGATCTTTGTATTGGGCTTCTTCTACAGCCAGGATGGAGATCTCTTGAGAAAGAAAAACCGGCGAAACCATATGAGGAAAAACAACCATATCGCGCATTGGCAATACCGGGCATTCGATACACCCATCATCGTCCGGTATTGAATCGGGGACGCTATACAGCTCTTCAGTACGCCGGTGCAGCGCCTCTCCAAAATCATCATCTTCATCACGTAAATACCAATCACTATCACGCATACTAAACTCCCAACCTCAAAAATGGTCCCCAGACCATTCGACTTGTTGACTAATCGAGGAACAATTTACTCACTTTTGGAGCGATTGTACCAGGTATCGCGAATGGCGGCGGCCACAAAAATACTGCCAGTAACTAATACCAGCGCCTCGTCATCCGCGATCGATAAGGCTTCATCTAATGCATCTTCGACTTTTTCGATTGCCCTTGCCGGACAACCGAAGGTATGGGCTAATGCCACAAGTTTTTCTGGTTCGATGGCGCGAGGATGAAATGAGCGTGTCGCAATCACCTGAACCACACGCGGCAGAAGCTCAGCAAACATACCATCAATATCCTTATCCTCAGAAGCGCCAAAAATCAAGATCACTGGCTTACCTGGAAAGTAATCATCCAGAGCAAGGCGGAGCTTGAGCGCCGAATCGCGGTTGTGAGCGCAATCCAGGATCAGCGCCGGGGCATCCGTTTGGATAATTTCAAACCGGCCCGGCCATTCCACACGCTCAAAACCCTGAGCAATGGCCGCCTTGCTGATGGGCAAGGAACGTTCTCCGAAGATCTGTAGGGCAGCATATGCAGTGGCCGCATTTTCAAGCTGGTGATAGCCGAGGAGAGGAATTTTCAAACGCGTCGGCTCCCAACCCACCACGCTGCCTGCCTCCATATACTGATCCACCTTGTCTTGGTCAGCGGCCGGCCAGACCATCATCATCTGCCCATCTTGAAGCGAGTGCGAAAGCTCGGAGAACAAAATGTCGTGGCCCACCCTGAGCATAGCCGCTCCCCGCTCCGTAGCCACACGTTCGATCACATGCCGGGCCTCATCCTTTTGCGGCGCCATGACAATCGGCACACCCGGTTTAATGATGCCGGCCTTTTCGCCAGCGATCTCGGATAATGTGTCACCAAGGAACTGGGTATGATCGTATGACAAGGAAGTAATCGCTGAGACTACAGGCGTGATGACATTGGTGGCATCTAAACGTCCTCCCAAGCCGACTTCAATGACCGCCGCGTCGACATTTTGTTGGGCAAAGTAAAGGAATGCAAGGCCGGTCGTAATTTCAAAGGTTGTCAGATGCGGCATCTTTTCCAGGACGGGCTTAATTTCTTCCACCAACGAAACCAGGTCAGCATGGGCAATTGGTTGGCGGTTGATCTGGATGCGTTCCGCATAGTCTACCAAGTGTGGAGATGTGTATAAACCAACTTTATGGCCTGCGGCTTGCAGTGCGCTGGCGCACATGGCTGATGTCGACCCCTTGCCTTTGGTGCCAGCGATATGAATCATCGGGTATGAGTTGTGCGGCGCGCCGAGCGCCTGGACGAAGTCTCGCATGCGCTGTAGGTTAAATTGCTCCGGCGAGTAGCGCACGGATTTCGTCATGCTGTAATCTACAAAACTGTAGAGATAGTCTAGAGTGGATTGATAAGAGGTAGCTTGTTTCATATGTAGAAGTTCTATTAGCGATGAACCGAGAATGTCGGTTTGGAATATAAGTATCGCATTGTAACCGCGGCATAGATTCCAGGCAAGGGTAGATCAAATTTTTATTGGTGGTAAAATTCTTGAGTGATTAAGACAATCCTGCGTATGGTTGTAATTCTCGTGTTCTCTATATTAATTTTGGCAGCCTGTATCTTCGTGGCGCCGCGACTGATCCCCGGGCTATTTGCCTGGCAGCGAATAGTCGAACCGGAACAAGTCGCGAACCAGCAAGTAGCGGTCGTCTTTGGGGCAGGCTTATGGCGAGATGGCAGTCCCACCCCAGTATTGGAGGACCGCGTTAAAACTGCAGCCGCACTGTTCTTCGCCGGAAAGGTTAAAAAACTGCTGATGAGCGGCACGACGACCAATTATTATAACGAGCCGAAAGCGATGCGCAACTACGCCATGAGTTTAGGGATACCTAACGACGCCATCGTCCAGGACTATGGCGGCTTGCGCACATACGACACCTGTTATCGCGCACTACATGTCTATGGCGTTGATCAGGCCATCCTGGTCACCCAGGCTTTTCACCTGCCGCGCGCACTGTTCCTATGCAACGCGTTAGGATTAGACGCGCAAGGCGTAGCGGCTGATATGCGCGAATATCGCAAGCGATCTCGCCTCTGGTGGAACCTCCGTGAGCTCCCGGCGACCCTGGTCGCTTTATGGGAGGTGTATGTCCAACCTCCTCAACTTGTCATCGGCGAACCACAGCCCATCTTCCCACGCGAGGCTCAATAACTGATGGAACGCAATGAAGCCCTCAAAATCGTCCGAACTTACGTTAAGAATGAAGGCCTTGTTCGCCATATGCTTTCAGTCGAATCCGCCATGCAGTTCTATGCCGAAAAATTTAGCGAAGACGTTGAATGCTGGAGGGTAACCGGCTTGCTGCACGACTTCGACTGGGAGATTCATCCAACACTTGAGCAGCATCCACAGGCAGGCGCGCCGATCCTGCGTGAATTGGGCGTACCAGAAGTGATCGTGCGGGCTGTACTGAGCCACGCCGACCATACTGGTGTGCCGCGCGAAACCCGGATGGAGAAAGCGCTGTACGCCTGTGATGAAATCACCGGCTTGATCACTGCGGTTGCGCTGGTAAGACCCTCTCGCTCGCTTTATGATTTGAATGCTTCTTCAGTCAAGAAAAAATGGAAGGACAAGGCTTTTGCTGCCGGGGCGAACCGGGAGGAAATTGCTCAGGCAACCGAAGCGTTTGGGATGGAGCTTTGGGAACATGTGGATAATGTGATCGTGGCGATGAGAGGGATTGCGCCAGAGCTGGGTCTGGAAGGTAATTTGACAAACGAAACAATTTAAGTTAAAATTACCAAAATCTATACGAATAAGCTATCCGCAATCATTGTCGTGGAAAGAATCGATTCACGATCAAGGAAGCCTGTTATGTCCCCAGACGTCAATTCCCCTGAAAACCAGCTCACCGCTCATATCACCGATCAAAATTTACTGCTGCCTACCTTGCGCGCCTGGCAGATCTTTCTGGAAGACCAGGGCAATTCGCCGCATACCGTCAAGGCCTTTATGGCCGATATGCGATTACTGGCTTCCTACTTGCCTCCCGATCGCACGCTGGGAAGTATTTCGACAGTTGATCTGAACAATTTTCTTGATTGGATGCAGACCAACCGCGGCGTGCCGTGCAGCCCGAAGACGCTCTCCCGCCGGATTACATCCATCAAAGCTTTTTTTCGTTGGCTGCACCAGAACGGTATCATCCTGGTCGATCCAGCCGAGAGGGTGTTGCAAAAATCCGCCATCAGCCCGCTGCCGATCGTACTGACCGAGGGAGAAACGAAGCTTGTCCTCGAAGTCGCCAATGCTCACCGCCAGGCCGCCAGACCAGACGCGCGTACTTATACCCTGGTCGCCCTACTCCTTTCCACCGGGATCAAGAAAGGCGAATGCTTGGCGCTCAGCCTCAATCACATCGACCTGGAGGCGCCGGGCGGACCGCTCTTGTTTGTCCGCTACGCCAGTCCACAGCACCGTTATAAAGAACGCAAGATTGCTCTCCCCAAAAGTTGGATCGAGGCCTACCGTGAATATAAAAGCCAGTATGCGCTCGAGGATCAATTATTCCCCTGGTCACAGCGCCGCCTCGAGTATCTGCTCGAGGACTTAGGCGAGGAGGCCGGGTTGAATAAACACCTGTCCTTTGATATGTGCCGTTGGACTTGTGCGGTTAATGATTGGCAGTCGGAGATCGACCACACCAAAATCCGTCAGAAGCTGGGTGTATCAAAGATTCAATGGCGCGAGCTCAGCATGAAGCTGGAACAGCTTTCTGGAGAATAGCTGCGCCTTAGAATTTTGTCGCCAGCGATAGCACCATCGCCAAGATAATCATAACGCTAATGACGAGAAAGATGATCTGCTGGATGCGCAAATTGCGCATCTCGCTTTTCGATTTGCCTTGGTTCTTTTTATTATTAGCCACGATTCGTTCCTCAACCTCAATCCAAATTTTCCTTAAGCGCCTGCGCCAGAGATGGAGTAATCCCAGGCACAGCCGTCAATTCTTCTACAGTTGCATCCCGAATATCTGCAACTGAACCGAAGCGATTTAGCAGGACTTTGCGCTTGGCTGGCCCAATCCCGGGGACTTTGTCAAGCTGTGAAGCGATGCCGGCCTTCGTGCGCCGGTTGCGATGAGCTGTTATCGCCGAGCGATGGGCCTCATCGCGTATGCGCTGGATCAAGTAAAATCCTTGAGATTGGCGCGGCAGCAGCAGCGATTCGGTTCGCCCTGGGATGAATAATTCTTCGTTTTGTTTAGCCAGGCTGACAACGGGCACGACTTCCAACAAGCTAAAATGATCCAGCACCGATACCGCGCGCGCAAGTTGACCCTTGCCGCCATCTATCATTAACAGGTCTGGCAGAAGCGCAAAAGCCGGGTCGATCTTTTTGCCCGGCGTCTCGCTGACTTCCTGAGCCGCTTTCCAACGGTTAAAACGCCGGGTGAGCACCTCTTCCATACTGGCGAAGTCATCCGGTCCGCTTACACTGCGAATATTGAAGCGCCGGTAGTAGCTTTTCTTGGGGATTCCTTGCTCGAATACCACCATGCTGCCCACCGCGGCCGTCCCCTGCGTGTTCGATATATCATAACATTCGATCCGGTTGAGCAGGTTAGGCAGTTCCAGAGCATCTCGTAACTCTGCCAGCGCTTGCTCTTGTCGCACTCGATCCGTTTCCCACTGAACTTGCAAGCTATGCAACGTCTCAGCGGCATTTTCCGCCGCCATCTGGATCAACTCTTGCTGGACGCCGTGCCGCGGCACAAGGATTTCAACAACCCCGTCTTCGCGTTTCTGTCCCAGCCATTGACGAATAATGTTCGCTTCCTCGACCTCTTCCGGCAGCAACACCTGTGGCGGCACGCTAGGCGCCTGGTCATAAAACTGTTTCAGGAACTCCGCCATCACGTCTGCATCGCTGACATTGGTCGCGCCTTCAAGCAAGAAATAATCTCGACCAATCAGCTTCCCGCCGCGAATAAAAAACACTTGTACACAGGCTTCGCCGTCAGAACGAGCCAAGGCCAACACATCTGAGTCAATATAATCCGCTGAAATCACCTTCTGGCGCTCGACTACATTCTCGATAGCCCGAATTTGATCCCTTAAAGCCGCTGCACGCTCATAGCGCAGTTCTTCGGCAGCGTGTTCCATCTCAATTTGCAGGCGAGATACGATTGGTTCCGTGCGCCCTTGCAAAAACTGGCTGAGATCATCGATCATTTGGCGATAAGTTGCCTGGTCGACTGCGCCGATACAAGGCGCGCAACACAACTTGATATCGTGATAAAGGCAAGCACGCTCATCTTGACCAGTTATCTCACGGTCACAGGTCAAGTAAGGGAAGATGCGCCGCAGCACGTCCAAAGTTTGGTGGACAGCCCACACACTGGTATAAGGGCCATAATAGCGCGAACCATCCTGTACCATCTGCCGCGTGACGGTTACCTTTGGATATGGACTTGCCCAGTGTACTTTGATATATGGGTAGCGTTTATCATCCTTCAAGCGCACATTGAAATGCGGGCGATTCTTCTTGATTAGGTTCATCTCTAGGATCAACGCTTCCAACTCGGAGCCAACCACGATCCATTCGATGTTGGCGATATTCTGAACCAGCTTTTGGGTACGAGGGTGCTGCTGAGATGTCGCGTGAAAATACGATCGCACCCGGTTGCGCAGGTTAATCGCTTTGCCAACGTAAATAACCTTACCGCCGGCATCCTTCATTATATAAACGCCTGGTTTGGTTGGTAAAGTATTCAGGGTAGCTTCAAGATGCTCTGGTCTCGACATTTCTTTACAATTCTAACACAAGCAAAATCAATGCCTTTCATCGTTGATAGAAATCCAGACGAAACGTGATACACTGCATCACAACCCATGTGGGCATCCGACATTATGACCAGTTAAATCGCTCAAGGAGAAAACGATTTGTCAGGCGCAAAAACCCTTGAAATTGAGATCGGCGAATTGCTGCGAATGCGTAAATGGCATATGGCGACTGCTGAATCGTGCACCGGTGGTTTGATCGGTCACCGCTTAACGAATGTGGCTGGATCTTCTGACTATTATTTGGGCGGAATTATCGCCTACGCGAACGAAGTGAAGATGAATCAGTTGGGTGTTCGCCCTACGACGCTGGAGCGGTTCGGCGCAGTCAGCCAGGAGACAGTGCTTGAAATGGCGCGTGGTGTACGTCAAAGGTTAGGCGCCGAAGTTGGCATATCAGTCAGTGGAATTGCTGGCCCCAGCGGCGGCAGCCCGGACAAACCGATCGGCTTGACCTGGATCGGCTTGAGCGGGCTAGATTACGAACAAGCCTGGCGCTATATCTGGAAGGGCGATCGGTTGCAGGTTAAAGAACAAACCGCCAAGCAAGCGCTTATCTTGCTAAAAGAATATTTGAGAAGACTTCCTTAGCCCATACGGGCGCGCTCCTCCTCAATAATCTTCGGTTCCAGCTTTTTAAATAACGGCCCAGGCTGTTGCAAGGGGCGACCGGGCTCCAATTGACTGGGCTGCCATTTGCCGCTGGCCTGAGCAGGATGGTACCGTAGCACGGCGTGCTCGCCCAAGTTATCAGAAACGCTCTCAACTGCCTGCTCGCCGAATAAGGGTTGTAGATAACCCAGGTAGCTGTGCAGGCGGTCGCAGGTGAAAGGTAGGAATGGGGACAAGAGTACTTTCAAGTTGTCAACTGCTCTCAATCCGGTATAGACGGACTTGGCGGCGGCTTCCTTATCCGATTTGATTTCAAACCAAGGCGCAGCTTTATCCAGGTATTTATTAACTTCGGCGGCCAACCTGAAAGCCTCGTTCAGCGCCGCCCGCAGGCGCACTGATTCCAGGTGTTCACCAACCGTCTGAAAACCCGCCTGGACGGTCTCCAAGATCTCCAGGTCGGCTGGGCGCAGCTCACCCGGCTGTGGAACAAGTCCATCCCAATTTCGATAGGCAAAGGAAAGTACACGATTGGCAAGGTTGCCCCAGGTGGCCACCAACTCATCGTTGTTGCGGCGCACGAAATCCTCCCAGGCCCAGTCCGTATCTTTGGATTCTGGCATATTGGCCGTCAGGTAATACCGCAAGGAATCAGGGTCATAGCGGCTGAGGAAGTCTAACCCCCATACCGCCCAGTTACGGCTACCCGAGATTTTTTTGCCCTCCATATTCATAAATTCATTGGCCGGCACGTCATAGGGCAAGGTCAGGCGTTTACCGGGTTGTTCGCAAAAATACTCGCCAAAAGCCTCGCCGGCGCCAGAAAGCTGTCCCGGCCAGATAACAGCGTGGAAGGGAATATTATCTTTGCCGATGAAATAGTAAGTGCGAGCCTGGGGGTTGAACCAAAATTCTTGCCAGGCATCCGGCCGCCCTGAGAGCTTCGCCCATTCGATCGCCGCCGATAGGTAACCGATGACAGCCTCGAACCAGACATAAAGCCGCTTTCCTTCCCAACCATCCACAGGAACCGGAATCCCCCAATCCAGATCGCGTGTAATCGCCCGCCCGTGCAAATCCTCAGCCAAGATTTGGCCGAGCGACTGGCGAATTACATTCGGACGCCAATAACTTTCACGTTTGCGCAGGAAATCTATAATTCCAGGTTGCAGAGCGCCCAAGTCCAAGAAGAAATGTTCAGTTTCTCGCAATTCTGGGGTCGAGCCATCGATCTTCGAGCGTGGGTTGATCAATAGGGTGGCATCCAATAGCGTTCCGCAACTATCGCATTGATCACCGCGAGCGTTGGTATAGCCGCAGATATAGCATGTGCCTTCGACATAACGGTCGGGAAGAAAACGGCGCTGGGAGGGTGCATACCACTGCTGCTGTTTCTCCGCATAGAGATAGCCGTTTTTCTTTAGTGATAGGAAGATCAACTGAGAGACTTTGAAATGGTTTTCAGTGTGCGTACTGGTAAAAAGATCGTAGGTCAAACCAAGTTTCTCGAACAATTCTAGAAAGCCGGCGTGAAAATTTTGATACACTTCCAATGGGGAGGTTCCATCTGCATCTGCGCGCACCGTAACTGGCGTCCCATGGGCATCTGATCCAGAGACCATGATCACCCGGTTGCCCTTTAATCGTTGATAGCGAGCGAAGATATCTGCCGGAAGATATGAACCTGTGATATTTCCGACGTGAATTTGGGAGTTAGCGTACGGCCAGGCGACCGCTACGAGGATATTTTCTGACATTGCGAACCTCCAAATAAATCAAAAATGCAAAAATGAAAAGGCTGTCCAAAATCGGACAGCCCCTTTTCTATCAACTATAGGCATTCAATTGCCCTTGTCGTTCCGGCTGCCCAATCCTAGGCGTGCAAAACCATGACCATGCGGCACATCGCTTTCATATCGTGCATGATCATAAAGGCCTGGTTGGCGGCAAAGATACGTACAGGGGCTTTCATCAGTTCATCCCTTATATCAATCAAAGCAATTTTATATCGCAACGGAAATTTAGTCAACCAGTATATTCACGCAGCAAACGCGCGACGCATGGTTGGCGCAAGTGGCGCAGCGCTTTTCCTTCGATCTGACGGATACGCTCACGCGTCAGGCCGAACTTCTGGCCAACTTCTTCCAACGTGTACGGCCGATCCTGCCCTAACCCAAAGCGTAGTTTTAATATTCTGGCTTCGCGTGGCGATAATGTAGATAAAACCTGATCGACTCGCTCGCGCAGCATATTCTGATAGACGATTTGGGCCGGGCTGGGAGAGTTTTCATCTTCCACATACATTCCAAAGTCCGAGTCTTCTTCATCACCCACTGGCATTTCAAGTGATACCGTTGGCTGGGCAACCTGGAGCATCCAGGAAACCTTATCTGCATCCAAATCCAAATGTCCAGCAATTTCGTCTACAGTAGCGGTGCGGCCGAGCTCCTGCTCCAATTCTTGCGAAGCTTTGTATAACTGCCGCAGACGGTCGGCCATATGTACGGGGACACGAATGGTACGGCTTTGGTCTGCAATCGCGCGCGTAATACTTTGCCGGATCCACCAGGTAGCATAGGTTGAAAAGCGAAAACCACGCCGGTAATCATATTTTTCGACAGCCCGAATTAAGCCAAGATTGCCCTCCTGGATCAGGTCCAGGAATGGCACACCATGCCCGATATACTTTCGGGCCACGCTGACTACCAGGCGGGTATTCGCTTTTATGAGATAATCGCGGGCGACAAAACCATCTGCGATAACCGCCTGCAGATCTTTATGGCGATGGGCGCCAATCCGGCCATTAGCCTTAATTAACTCCACACGGCTATTTTGGGCCAGCTCCATGCGCTTAGCAAGATCTAGTTCCTCCTCAACCGACAGCAAAGGCACGCGAGACATTTCCTTCAGATATAGACTGACGGAATCATCTACAGGTATATATTCAAGGTCAGCAAAATCTTCTAATTCGTCGCTCTCCATCGCCAGTGAAATCAGCGAATCGCTCCCCGCTTCGACGATATCGATGCCGCTCAGACGCAGCATTTCGACAAGCAGAGCGACTTGCTCTGCATCAATACGCTCACCCGTATCCGCTTCGAATACATCTTCAGAGGTCAGGTAGCCCTGTACTTCGGCCTTTTCTAACAATATTCCCAACAACTTTTTGTTAATCGGGTTGCGATCAGGGATGGCCATGCACTGTCCTCCTGTAATGGACAGGGATTATTTCAAGATGATCGAATAAAAAAATCCTTACGATAAATCTTGCTCTTTGTTCAGGAGTGATTTTAAAATATCTAAACGGGGATCAACAACATCCTCTTCATGATTACAAATCGCTTCATTAATATTATTTCCACAAATCGGACATAATCCTTTACAATCGTCACGGCACAGCGGGCTGATGGGAATTGCCAGGAGCATTTCTTCGCGAACGAATGGCTCTAGGTCGATTTTGCCGTTTTCTGGCACGAGCAGGCCCGTTTCTGTGGTCGAGTTGCGGTTAAAGGCATATAATTCTGTAAAATCGATCTCGAGTGGCTGATAGAATTCATTCAGGCAGCGGACACATTCGGCGAGGATCTCAGCGCGTAGGTGCACCTGGACTAACAATCCTTGGGTCGCCCGGGTTACACGGATGACCCCGGTAAAATTATTAAGATCAAGATCAGGAGACAGGGAAACGGAAGGGACTTCAAATGGGAAATCCCGGACGTAACCGACATTTTCATGTATGATAAAACCGACATTTAGCCGAAGGAGATCGCGTGGGTTAGACACCGGCAATAAATCCTATTATCAATGCCACCGATTATATCATGTGATAAGCTGTCTGGAGATTCAATGTCTATACTACTTTTAGCCAGTAACAACCAGGGAAAACTGGTTGAAATTCAAGCCCTGCTACAAAATATGGGTTTCGAGTTATTAACTCCTGACATGTTGGGGATAAAAATGCAAGTGGAAGAAGATGGACGAACTTATGCCGAAAACGCCGCACGCAAAGCAGTGGCTTACGCCAATGCAAGCGGGCTGCTGACCTTGGGCGATGACTCTGGTCTCGAAGTCGATGCGCTCGGCGGCGCGCCAGGTTTATATTCAGCACGTTTCTCTCCAAAGACAGGCGCGACCGATGCCGACCGGCGGGCATATTTATTGGAGAGGCTAAGCGGAATCCCGGAGCCTTGGACAGCTCGATTCCGTTGTGTGATCGCGTTGGCCGCACCGGGTGGAGAATTATTTTTCACAGAGGGGATTTGCCCTGGGCAGGTGATCTCAGAAGAACGCGGCCAGAACGGCTTCGGATACGACCCGATCTTTTTGCTGACTGAACTCGGCAAGACGATGGCTGAGCTGAATATGTCTGAGAAAAACCAGCTCAGCCATCGCGCCCGCGCCATTATGGCCGCCCGGTCGCTGTTGTTCGAATTTCTCGACAAAGGTAAACAGTAATGCCATTCAGCGACGAACTCTACTATCAAATTCACCAGGGTGACCCGACCGGCCTGCGAACGCCGATCGTCCTGATCCACGGCGCCGGCGGAAACTACCTTTACTGGCCAAGCGAGATTCGCCGCCTGCCTGGCTTCCCGGTGTACGCTCTGGACTTACCCGGGCATGGAAAATCGGGCGGCAGCGGCCGGGCCTCCATCACTGCTTACGCGACCGCCGTTTCAACCTGGCTGGAATCGCTTGGGTTGAAGCAAGCCGTCCTGGTGGGACATTCGATGGGCAGCGCCATCGCCGTTCAGCTCACCTTGATGATCGGCGAAGCCGTGCAAGGCCTGGTTCTTATGGCCGGCAGCGCCCGCTATCACGTTAATCCAGCCCTCCTGGAAAGCACCCGCAGCCCGGCGAACTTTCAACAGGGGGTCGAAACGATCATCCAGTGGTCTTTCGGACCGCGGGCGCCCGAGCGGCTCAAAGAGCTGGCCGCGCGGCACATGTCTGCCACAACCCCCGAAGTCCTGCACGGCGACTTTCTGGCTTGCCAGGATTTCGACCCGGCCGGAAAATTGCAAGACATCAAAGCGCCCACCCTGGTTTTATGCGGCGAAGCGGATCGAATGACACCTGTGAACCAGGCGCGCGCGTTGGCCGAGAAGATCCCAGACGCCCGCCTGGAGATCATCCCAGGGGCGGGCCACATGTTGATGATCGAACAGCCGCAGCGGACGGCGAGTTTCTTAGCGAACTTTTTACTTATTTTCCGCTACCCCGATCAGGAGATGTAGCGAGGAGTCAGTCCGTGTCCGCCTGGACACAATTCGTGGTGCAGTTTCCCAAGGTAGCAACTTGGGTTATTTAATCTAGGGCTTATTCAGACACTCGGCGAAACAATAACTCACCATCAGCATAGCGGATACGAAGCTGATCACCCTCAATCGTGTACGACTCGAATGTTGGCATGGCATTGGAAAATGCATCTTCTATCTCATTAATCCCTGACATTGAATCCGAACAATCCACCTGGGTTGCTTTCACAAATGTAATTGTGATACGGTTATTTTCAATCCGGTAATGCCCACTAACAGCGTTGCAACCGAGCCAGTTCGGCGGCCTGGGGGTTTGCCCGCGGCCCGCGTTTCAGGGGCGACAATCCTTCTAACTCACCCTGTTCCCGCTTTCGTCGCCAGGTAGTGAGATGCGAAGAGTACAGTCCCTCCCGGCGCAGCAGGGCGCCAATCTCTCCAGCGACCTGGCAGGCATCCACTTCGCGCAAGATGCGCTGCTTATATTCGGCAGTGTACTGCCGGCGTTTGGCTTTTAGGACGACTTCTGTTTCAGGCAATGCTTCCCTTACCTTACCATTCGATGACTGAGACATCCTTTTTCTCCTCCGCCCTGCACCCTAATTTATTGGAGGTAGTTGTCTCACTATTATAGTCACAGAGGGACAGGCTCCTCTTCAATCTCGCCTTCCTGGACGATAACCGATGGATCGGCTACCAATGTGGCAAGGTCATCGGGAAGAGATGCTTTGTCAACGAGTCCGTCAGATATTCTCCATAATCAAATTCCTTGCCTTATTCAAGGAGTTTGTGTATAATCAGCGGGCGAATGGGTGGGTAGCTCAGTTGGTTAGAGCACTGCGTTGACATCGCAGAGGTCGTAGGTTCGAGCCCTATTCCACCCACAGCAAAAGAAGACTGCATCGGCGCAGTCTTCTTTTACGTTAATAAACCTTAACGAACGCGCTTGGACAGGGTCCACAAATTCAACATCTCTTCCAGAGACAAATCATTCAGTGGGCGTCCTTGCTGCTCAGCGGTCATCTCGAGAAAAGCAAAGCGTCTGCGAAAACGCTGGTTGGCTTCCCGCAAGGCGCTTTCGGGATCCACTTCATACCAACGGGCCAGGTTGGCCGTGGTGAACAACAAATCTCCGATCTCAAGATTGCGCTCATCCGGGCTCTGCGCCTGGTAAACTTCCGCCAGCTCTTCTTCTAACTTGGCAATAGCGCCCTGGACGTCCGGCCAATCGAACCCAACCCGGGCCGCACGCCGCAAATATTCCATCGCCTGCGACAAGGCCGGCAGCGCCAATGCCACGCCGTCCAAAGCGCTGGAGGCGGCCTTGCCATTTTCGGCGCGCTCTTCGGCCTTCAGGCGCTCCCAGCTCACCAGCACCCCTTCGGCGTCGTGGATCTCCACCTCGCCAAAGACATGCGGGTGGCGGCGAACGATTTTATTATTGACCGCTTTCAATACGGCTGCCATATTGAACTCACCCTCTTCAGCGGCAATCTGGGCGTGCAGCAAGATCTGTAGAAGCAGATCGCCGAACTCCTCCATCATTGCCTGGGGATCACCTGCATCCAACGCATCCAGGACCTCATAGGTTTCTTCGAGTAGATAAGACCTAAGCGATTGGTGGGTTTGTTTACGATCCCATGGGCAGCCATCCGGGGCACGCAGGCGGGCGATGATCTCTTGAAAGGCTTCAAACGAGGTATCTGGGCCAAGCGCAGGAATAAATAACGCCGTCAGCAGCCCAATCTCGGGGCTGCGGTCGATTTCGTACAATGCCAGATTCTCGACCTTCTCGGCTGCCGTGCCTGCAGCATGCACCAAGATGACTGGATGCGAGTCTGGATAGTGCGCCATCAGAGTCATTTTGACCTCCGACGCGACCCATTGCGAGTGGACCTGTGCGACCAATGCCGGTTGGCTGGGCGGGAAGGACGGTACTTGGGAAGCCGCCAACTCCAAAGCATCGATCAAGGCGGTATTGGGATAAGCATCTATACCGAGCGCGGAAAAGACCGGTTCAAGAAAGCTCAGACCAGCCACAACCCGAACCGGCAAACCTTCCAGACGCGCCCGGCGGTTGATCTCAGGCGAAGTCGCTTCAGCGACGAATGGGTGGCCAGGTACAGCGTAGACCACGCCCTGCGGACGCCGGCCGAGCTCCAAAACCTGCTCGACGATTTTCTCGTAAACCGCTTCGAAAGTCCCGAACGTTTCGTAAAAATCGTCAAAGGAGTGGATTTGGAGTTGTTCCGGCAGATGCGCGACGACCGGGTGTTGCAGGGTGCGCGAGTAGATTTCGCCGCAAGATTCCAGGACTCGCCAGGCCTGGCGGGTGAGTAAGTCAGCATCGCCTGGGCCAAGGCCGAGCAGGGTAATGCCAGGGGTTGGTAGGGTTTCAGGGTTCATAGGATGGAATTATAACCTGTGAATATTAGTAACAGAAACACAGCCTGCCGGGCGTTGCCTGGCTGAGGCTGTGTTTCTGTGGAAAAATCCAACAAGTTAGATCGGCGAATTAACGCTTAGTGTAAGTCGGGGCTTTGCGGGCGCGCTTGAGGCCGGGTTTCTTGCGCTCTTTGACGCGCGCATCGCGAGTGAGAAAACCACCTTTACGCATCGCTGAGTGAAAATCCGGGTTCATCTTCACCAGAGCCCGCGCCATCCCCAGCACGACCGACTCTGTCTGTCCGGTAACCCCGCCGCCTTTCACGACAACCGTGATATCGAGTTGGGCGGGATTTTCACCCGCCGCCTCGAGCGGCGCCATAATCGCTTTCATATCGCCCAGGCGGGTGAAAAACTCTTCCGCCGCTTTATCGTTGACCATAAAACGGCCTGAACCACTCATCACGCGCACGCGGGCGGTGCTTTCCTTACGACGACCAATACCCTCGTAATATTGAACTGCCATAAATCCTACTCCTTAACTGCTGACCAAATTTTTGGGTGCTGCGCTGCATGAGGATGATCAGGACCAGCATAAATCTTTAAATTCTTGATGATCTGGCGGCCGTATTTGTTATGCGGCAGCATCCCCCATACAGCAGACCGAATAACCCGGTCGGGATATTTGGCCAACTGCTGGCTTAAGCTGATTTCTTTCAAACCGCTCGGGTATTGAGAGTGACGATAATACATTTTTACATCCATTTTCTTACCTGTCACACTCACACGTTCAGCGTTGACTACGACCACATAGTCGCCAGTTTCCATCCCAGGGGTAAAATCGGGCTTGGTCTTCCCAAGCAATAGTGCTGCGATTTGTGTGGCAAGACGCCCAAGGTTCTGGTCATTTGCATCGACTAAATACCATTCATGGGTGATCTCACTGGCTTTCGGGATATATGTCTTTTCCACGATTCTCTTCTCCATCTCTCGGCACAGGCCCTCAGGCTTTACCGATGTTTATTCATAATATACTTCTGCCAATACCAGACCTTGCGGGGGCGCAAGTCCTTGCACCATTTCTTGCGTTCGGCCTTCTATCCTGGTCAAGATCGCATCCGGTTCCAACTTCTTCTGGGCAACCAGCACCTGCGTGTATACCAGGCGGCGCACCATCCGGTATAGGAAGGCATTGGCCTCTACATCAAAAACCAGATCTCTGCCCTCGACCCGCCAGTCAGCCCGCGAGATACGCCGCACTGTGCTCCCAGTATGGAATAGTGGGGCGCCAAAAGCTAAAAAATCATGCTGCCCAAGCAGCGGACGTGCGATCTCTCGTAAGGCAGCTAGCTCAACCGCCGGCCATACCCGCCAGGCATAGCGCTCTCGCAAAGGGTCACGTACTGCCTGACAGAAGATCGAGTAACGGTATCGACGAGAAATTGCATCGTAACGTGGATGAAAATCACCCACCGCAATTTTAGCCGAGCTAACTGCTACATCTTCGGGCAGGTTTGCGTTCAACGCAGCAAGCAGCTTTTCAGGGGTATGCGCCCAATCAAGATCAAAGGCGATCACCTGACCAACAGCGTGCACGCCTGTGTCCGTACGCCCGGCGGCCAGAATCGTACGACCCTGCCAACCTAATTGGCGAAGCGCTGCCTCAAAAACAGCCTGGACGGTGCGAGTTTCCCGCTCGCTCCGCGCCTGGCGTTGGAAACCTTCAAAGAGGGTTCCATCGTAGGCGAGGATAATCTGGTAACGTGCCATCTTCAGATTTTAGAGCTTATGATTTAAGATATTGGATAAAGCGGCCAACATCTAGTCTCTAATTTCTAAAATCGGTTACGAACGTCTAGTCTTCCACAAGCTCCAGAAGAACCATTTCAGCCGCATCACCGTGTCGTGGGCCAAGCTTAATCATCCTGGTATAGCCACCATTACGGGTTTTGAAGCGCGGCGCGATATCGTCGAACAATTTCTTAACAGCCGCCGGATCGCTCAAGCGAGCTGCTGCGAGGCGGCGTGCATGAACCATGTGGGCCTCGCCTGCTTCATTGCCATTCTTGGCCAGGGTGATCAGCCGCTCTGCCTGGCCGCGTACAGCCTGGGCCTTTGTGCGCGTGGTGCGAATACGTTCGTGCTCAAACAACTGTTTGACCAGGTTTCGGCGCAACGCGATCCGATCGTCCTTGCTCCGGCTAAGTTTATATCCTGCTTTTCTGTGTCGCATTTCAACCTACTCCGCTTCGTTTTCGTTGCCGTCTTTCAGATAGCCTTTTTCACGCATCTTCTGACGCAGTTCATCCAGGCTCTTCTCGCCGAAATTGCGTATGGACATCACGGCCTCATCGCCCTTCTCCAGCAGCTCCAGCACCTCGCCAACGGTTGTGATTCCGGTACGCTTGAGAGAATTGAACACCCGAACAGATAGATCCAGGTTTTCAATTGGGGTCTCAATCATTTCACTGGTCAGCCGGCTGCCTTCCTCTTCGTCCAATGAAATTGCTGCCAGGGTTTCTTCACTGATGCCTGCCAGATGGCGCAGATGATCGATCAAAATCTTCGCGCTGGTGCTCAATGCCTCTTCTGGGGCAATTGTCCCATCTGTCCAGATCTCCAGGATCAGCTTGTCATAATTTGTACTCTGCCCCACGCGCGCATAGCCTACTTCCCAATTGACGCGTTTCACCGGGCTGTAGATCGCGTCCACCGGAAGCTCGCCAATCGGTAATTTGCCAATACGCTCATCGGCCGGAGAATAACCGGCGCCACGTTCCACCGTCATTTCGATCTCGAGATGTGCGCTGCTGTCGTCCACCGAGAAGAGATAGAGATCGGGGTTCATAATCTCTACCTCCGGCGGGGTGATGATATCACCCGCGACGACCATGCCTCCGCCGCGCACCTCCAGGTGCAAACGGGCGGTATCGACATCATACAGCTTCATCCGGAGCTGCTTGATTTGCAGCATGACCCGAATGACATCCTCACGCACACCGGGGACATCGCTAAACTCATGTTGGACATCCGCAATGCGAATTGAGGTGACCGCTGCGCCCTCCAACGAGGATAATAACACCCGGCGAAGGGCGTTACCCAGCGTGATTCCATAACCGCGTTCAAGCGGGCTGATAACGAACTTGCCATAATTGCGCGCTTCAGCTTCGCGCTCAATTTTAGGCGTGACCATATTACTTAAACCAATCACGGTTCACCTCTTCTTAGATCCGTCGCAGGTACAGGTTGAAAGCCCCTCATCGCGTCAGCCTTGCCAACCTTTTAACCTTCAAACTATTGAACCGATTATCGCGAATAATATTCCACGATCGACTGTTCGCTGAGATTGCCGTCAATCTCGGAGCGTTCAGGTAGGCGCAGAACTGAGCCAGTAATGGACTTCAGATCCCTGGTTAGCCAACCTGGAACGGGCTTATTCTCAGCGAAATCTGGCAGTTCTTTGAAATAATTGCGAGAGCGAGAACCCTCGCGTATGGTGACCGTATCACCCGGCTCGAGCAACATGGAAGGCACATCTGTTCGCCGCCCATTGACCTGAAAATGGCCATGGGTAACCATCAGGCGCGCCTGAGCCCGACTTTCTGCATAACCTAATCGGAAGATTACATTATCCAGGCGGCTTTCCAGGATCTGGAGCAGGTTTAGACCTGTCAGACCACGCCGGCCTGATGAAACCTCATAATAACGGCGGAACTGGCGTTCCAGAACACCATATACACGACGCGCCTTCTGTTTGGCGCGCAGTTGGCGCGTATAATCAGATTCGCGCTTGCGGCGGAATTGAGAACCCTTGCCATGCTGGCCTGGGGCATACCCGCGCCGCTCAAAAGAACATTTGGGAGTAAAGCAGCGCTCTCCCTTTAGAAAGAGTTTTTCGCCCTCTCGCCGGCATATTTTACATACCGGACCGCGATACTTTGCCATAGCTGTCTTACCTTATCCTTCCTTACAAAATTAGACGCGGCGCTTTTTAGGAGGCCTGGTCCCATTATGGGGTACCGGCGTAATATCGGACATGGCCGTCACTTTCAGGCCCATCGATTGGACGGCGCGGATCGCGGATTCGCGACCAGGTCCAGGACCTTTAACGAACAGTTCGACCTCTTGCAATCCCATCGCTACTGCGGCCTTGATGGCCTGCTCTGCTGCCAGGCGAGCCGCAAAAGGAGTGCTCTTACGGGAGCCCTTAAAACCAGCCGAGCCTGCGCTCCCCCAGGCAACCGTGTTGCCCTGGGTATCAGTCACAGTAACGATTGTATTGTTGAAGGTAGCCAGTACGTGCACCTGCCCAGAAGACAGAGTGCGCTTTACTTTTTTTACAGCGCCTTTGCGGCGAGTTGAACGTACACTTTGTGCCATAACACCTCACTCATTTCCTAAGTTGGTTGCTCAAGGAATTTTTTCCTGAATTTCTAAAAAGCAACCGTTTTTCTCAGGTCCTGGGTTTTCCATCCACTCAGATGGCCGCGGGGCAGGAAGGTAGCCCCATCTAAGCCTCGGAAAAGACCAGGCGAATGCGCTCTCTGCCATGCCGTCCAATATAATCGAGGCACGGCAAAGAACGCCCATTGACCATTATTTCTTGGTAGCGCCGCGCCGACGACCGCGCCCTGCCACAGTTTTCTTGGGGCCTTTACGGGTGCGCGAATTCGTACGCGTACGTTGGCCGCGCACCGGCAGGTTACGGCGATGGCGCAGGCCACGATAACTTCCGATTTCAATCAATCGCTTGATGTTTAACTGCACTTCACGGCGCAAGTCACCTTCCACTTTGAAGTGGCCGCCGATGTAATCGCGCAGCAGAGCAACTTCAGCGTCAGTAAGGTCTTTTACGCGAGTATCAGGATTGACTTTTGTCGCAGCTAAAATTTCGTGCGCGTGCGGCAAACCAATCCCATAGATATATGTCAAACCAACTTCGATCCGCTTGTTACGCGGTAGATCAACGCCTTCGATACGTGCCATATTTACTTATCCCTGTCGCTGTTTATGTTTCGGATTGTCACAAATGATATACAATACGCCAGAGCGTTTTACAACTCTGCACTTGGCGCAGCGCTTCTTGATCGATGATGTTACTTTCATGATAGCAATCTCCTTCTTAACTGAACACATGGTTCAGGTTTTGCAGCTTTTTATTTCGGCCTCACGACGCAACCGACGAAATACAGCCAAAGTTGCAATTATACCGGTTCTTTAATATTTGTCCAGGTTTTCTTACCAATCCTCACGGAAGGGTAAGTATCCACGGGTCATTATCGGTGACAGCCACGCTGTGCTCGAAATGCGCCGTGAGCGAGCCATCGGCAGATGCAACGGTCCATTGATCCGGCAACACACGTGTACGGTGCGTACCCACCAGGACCATCGGCTCCAAGGCAATCGTGATGCCTGGTCGGAGCAGTACGCCGCGACCGGCCGTGCCATAATTCGGCACCTGAGGGCCTTCGTGCATCTTTCGACCTACCCCATGCCCGGTGTATTCCCGGGTGACATAGAATCCCTGGCTTTCCACATATCGCTGGATTGCGGATGAAATATCGCCAGTCCGATTGCCGGCGCGCATCTTCTCAATCCCGATTTCAAGCGATTTTTCAGTTACATCTAACAAACGCTGAGCAATGGGTGATATTTCTCCCACGCCCGCCGTAAATGCGGAATCGCCAACAAAACCTTCTAAGAGTGTTCCGCAATCCACAGAAATGATATCGCCTTCTTTGAGTTTACGCTTACCTGGGATGCCATGTACAAGCTCATCGTTCACGCTGGCGCAGATCGTGGCCGGGTATGGATAGGCGCCCGGATAACCCTTGAAGACCGGTTTGCCGCCATGTTTACGGATTACTTCGTCCGCGGCAGCATCCAGGTCGGCTGTAGTGACGCCGTGCCGGATCAATGCCTTCACGGCTGCCAAAGCCAGGGCGTTCACCCGACCAGCCTCTCGCATCAAATCAAGCTCCTGCGAGCTTTTAACGACGATGTTCTGTTCCCAGCTCATAAACCCTGCTTTAACCCATCCGCTCCAGCAAATCCGCTCCAACCGTACCGATTGGCTGATTGCCGTCCACTTCGAGCAGCACGCCGGCTTTACGATAGTACTCGATCAAAGGCATAGTTTGCTTGAAATAAACCTGAATGCGGTTTTTTACAGTCTCGGGTTTATCATCATCGCGTTGGTAAAGTTCGCCGCCATCAATATCGCAAACGCCAGCAACTGCTGGTGGGTTTGTCTTGATATTGTAGATGTGAGCCGAATTGATCCGGCAAGTCCAACGGCCAGTTAAGCGTGCAATCAGCTCCTCAGCCGACACATTGATGTATGGCGCCCAGGTAACCTTGCCGCCCAGATCGGCCAACATCACATCCAACGCCTCTGCCTGGGCTGGGGTGCGCGGAAAACCATCGAGCAAGGCCCCGTCCTTACAATCAGGACGGGATAAACGTTCTCGGATCATGGCGATGGTTAAGTCGTCTGGCACCAACTCGCCTCGATCCATAAAGCCTTTGGCCTGTGCGCCTAATTCAGTCTGGTTTTTTAAGTTTTCGCGAAAGATGTCTCCTGAAGAAATATGCGGCAAGCTCTTTTTCTCAGAGATAATCTTCGCCTGAGTTCCTTTTCCCGCTCCCGGCGGTCCAAGCAGAATGATATATGTCAACATAGCGCCCTCCCTAGCGGATCAAAGCTGCATCATCATAACCATGCAGTTTCAGTTCCGCTTCGATATTGAAGAACAGATCTCGCACAACGCCAACCACAATCAGCAAACCAGCGCCTGAAATTAACAGGCTGCTGCTCGCGCTCTGCATAAAGGGGAAGATCAGGGACAACAACCATGGCAAAATCGCAATGATGCCTAAGAAGAGCGCACCGGGAAATGTAATGCGGCTTAGTACGCGATTCAGATAACGCTGAGTGGGCGCGCCGGGGCTTACGCCTGGGATGCGCGCTCCCACACGTTTCAGGTTCTCACCGTAGTTCTGTTGTTGAAACAAAACGTTTGTGTAGAAGAACGTGAAGCCAACCACCATCAGGAAATATAGCACCCAA
>JAYRNN010000071.1:0-5766 GCA_041912175.1 Anaerolineales bacterium
ACCCCCCCGGTAAAAAACGCCACCCAAAAGGGGGTTCCGGTGTTCAACACCAACAAGGCGAAGGTGTAGGCGCCGATGCCGTAAAAAGCGGCGTGGCCAAGCGATAGCTGTCCGGTGTAGCCCATGATCAGGTTCAGGCTGGCTGCCAGGATGATATAGATCAGGGACATGATCAGCATGTGTCGATAATACACCGAGCTGGAGAGAAATGGCGCGGTAAGGATGAACAGGATCAAGATTGGGAGCCAGATTTTGCGGAATTTTCCCAACCACAAGCTGACGCGTTCCAGGATGTTTTTAACTTTCATGATGTTTTTCTCCTGGGAGCTAGATATTTTCGACTTCAGGTTGGCCGATCAAACCCCATGGTCGCACCAGCAGGATCAGGATAAGCACCGCAAAGGCGACGCCATCGCGGAAACCGGACGAGATATAGGATGCCCCAAGCGATTCGGCGATCCCAATGAGAAAGCTTCCCAATACAGCCCCCGGTAAACTCCCGATCCCGCCCAGGATCGAGGCAGAAAAAGCCGCCAGGCCAATTTTGAAACCCATGGTTGGCCACACCGCATTGTAGTACGTACCGATCAGCACCCCCCCGAGCACAGCCATCAGGCTGCCAATGGCAAAAGTGACGTACACAACAAAGTTGGCCGGGATGCCCATCAGCCTCGCGGCGGTCATGTTGGCGGAGGTGGCCCGCATGGCAATCCCCAGGCGGGTGCGGGTGACAAAAAAGGTCAGGACGCCCAGTGAAACCAGGCAGACGACGATAATCAAGATTTGAAAGTCGGAAATAATGACCCCGCCGATCTCATGGGTATTTTTCAAACCCTCCGGGCTGGGGAATGGCCTCACGCTGGCGCCCCATAAAAGCTGCGCCAGGTTAACTAGGAAAAACGACGCGCCCACACTGGTGAGCACCAGGGCATTGCGCGGCCGATCCAACAAAGGCATGTATGCCATCTTTGCCACAATCAGGGCGACGAGCATTCCGGCTAGCATACCTAAGGGCAGCGACAGGTAAAGCGGCAGCCCAAGCAAGCTGAACGAAAGGGTCAGGAAGGTTCCGAACATCAAGATATCGCCATGCGCAAAGTTCATCATCCGGATCATCCCGTAAACCATGCTGTATCCCAACGCCGCTAACGCGTACACCGCCCCGATTACCAGACCATTGACGAGCTGTTGAAGAAACATAGTCACAAACCTCCAAGGCGAAACAGAAAGGGAGCCGGACAACGTTACGAACGTGCTAGCTTATATTTCGTTAGTTGTTCGGCTCCCTCGAAATAACCCATTAACAGGTGGGGTAGTAGTCGATCAAGCTATTTCTGGGTGAAGTATTCCTCCGGAACCTGCTCATCTGCCATGACAAATTTGCCGTCTCTTGGTACGACGACCACGATCCTGCGCATGTTATCGTTCTGCGCATTGTATTCAATCGGTCCGGCTGAGCCTACAAAACCCTTGTGCGTCGAGAGCCACTCGCGCAGCTTCTCCTTATCCATACCGACGGCCTTGATTCCTTCGAGCAACATCTGGTTGGCGTCCAGGGTGATCGCCCCGAAACCATCCAGGTCTTCCCCCGTGGCGGCTTTGAAATCCGCCACCGTCGAGGCGGTCGCCGGGTAAGTCATAGCTGGCGAGAAGTAAGCCGTGGCATACACCCGCTCGGCGTCTTTTCCGCCCAGGTCGATCAGCCCCTGGTTGACCAGGCCATCCGGTCCCCAGAAAGTGATATCTTTCATCCCCAACTGGGTTGCTTGTTGGGCCACCGCGGCCGCTTCAGCATAATATCCGAGCATGAAAATCAAATCCGGGTTGGCTGCCTTAATCTTGGTAAGCTGGGGGGTGTAGTCTTTGGATTGGCCTTCAAAATAGGATTCTTCGGCCACAAGCTCAACCCCGAGTTTCTCGAGCTCGGGCTTCAGCGCGTCCTTGAGGCCAACGCCAAAGTCAGACTGGGTGTACAGGATGGCAGCCTTTTTCCATTCAGGATGATTTTTCAAGGCTGCCCAGGCGAGCTGCTTGGAGGCTTCCGAATCGGTGATCGAGTAGCGGAACAGCCAGGGAGAAAGACCGCTGATCTTCTGATTCACCGAGTCGGTCAGGAAGGGGAACTTGGCTTCATCGTAAATCGGGGCCGCCGCCAGGGTGCAGACGCTGCGGAAGTGGCCCATACCGGCGACAAATTTGGGGTCGCCGACTACTTTTTGGGCAATCGCAGCCGCTTCCTTCGGGTCGCCGCGATCGTCAAACACCTCGTATTTCACCTGGCGGCCGTCGATCCCACCCTGGGCGTTAATCCGGTCGATGACGAATTTGTGCGCTCGCATTTCGATCTCGCCAAACATGGCGTTATCGCCGGTCATGGGGTAAATGAACGCTAACCAGATGTCATCTTTAGCGCCAGTGCTTGCCGTGCCTTCGGTTGTAGTCGCCTGGGTGGCTTTTTGACCACCGCACGCCGAGAGCGTAAAGGAAAGCAGCAACAAGATGGACAGGATAACAAACAAACGGTTTTTCATTTCGGGGCTCCTTTTCTTTCCAAAAAACATCCGATAGATTTTCGAGCTGGTTTCAGCCTAGTCGCGATCACGTTCCAATTCGAAGGTCAGGCAGTGCGGCCCGCCGCCGCGATCGACAAACTCGGTCAGATCCGGCTCATACACCTTAAATCCCTCGGCTTTCATAATCGCATTCACCACTGGGTTTGTCTTAAAGGACAACACGCGATCATTGCCCAGGCACAGCAGGTTGAGCGCCAGGGTGCCCTCGATCTTGTCTGCCGGCACGTCGATCAGGCGGTAGCCGCGTCCTTCCAGGAAACCCAGGAACCAGCCGGTGACCTCGCTCTTGGCGACCAGGGCCAGGTCCTTGCGCAACGGGGCAAAAACGCCATCGAGATGGGTCCATTTGGTCGGGGTCTCGATGCCGTGCACCTTGATCCCCTGCCGGGCGAAGATCTCGCGGGCGTTTAAAATCCCGGGCCAGGTGGAGCGCTCTCCCTGGCCGGTTGCCAGGTTGGTCTCATCAAGATAGCGCACATCGCCGCCTTCCCAGGCGCCGCGCTGGACCCGGTCGAGGATCGTGTGGCCGAATTTCCGCAGTTGCTTTTCGCCAGGAATTTCTTCACCCTTGCGTTCCGCAAACTTGAAACGGCAGATCACGACACCCTTGGGTGAGTTGACCGCGAAATCTCGGGCATACACAGCCCAATGCCGCGTCGGATCGGGCTCTTCGATGTAAAACACCTCGATCCCGGCGTCGCGCAAGCACCCCGCCAGTTCATCGTGCTGGGCCTGCGCCTTGACGTGATCGACTTTATCGCCCCGCTCCAGCGCCGTCCGCGAGAAATCGCTCACCGGCACAATCTCATAAAAATCCGGTGGGCAAAGCATAACCTTTCTTAACACGCCTGTATTGTTTGTTATGGTCATTTGATGCTCCTTCCAGTTTTTGGTATTCCTTTGATAAAAAAACAGCCGTTTCTTGACCACTCTAGATCATGAAACGGCTGTCGATCAACTAACTTACCACACCGACCAGGAATTTTCGTTCGAAGAGATCCATGCCGATGAAACTTTCGAAGGATGCGATCTCCCTGCTCGAGCGCAGCTCTTCATCGATGAATTGCCTGTATTCTTCCAAATTCCGGCACACATACACCACAAACAAATCGAAGCTTCCCGCAACCATGGTGATGCCGGCGACGCCGACGGTGGATTGCAGGCGTTCGATGAGCTGTACCGGCGAAACATCGGCCTGCAGTTTTATTCCGATCATCGCGAAGGTGTCGTAACCGATTTTGTAAGGGTTAATCACCATCACCACGTCGATCACCCCGTTGGCCTTCAAGCGCTTGATTCGATTTCGGACGGTCGCCGGGGTGACATTCCATTGATCGGCCAGCTCTGTGTAAGAGAAAAACGGATCTTCTTGCTGGGCCTCGATGATCGCCCAATCGAGCTCATCCAGCTCCACCATCGTCTTATGGGGAGGCAGCTTGCTCTCAGGCCTTAGGCGCAAAACGTTGTTTGCTCTGATCCGATCGTCGTTTTCCATAACAAAAAATATCCTTTGATCTTTTTGTTGTGAGAAAAATTAATCTATATATAATTTACCATTAATAAATAAAAAGTCAAGTATTTTTTCATTTATTAATCTAAATTCGTTTTCCGCTAAACCCCCCAAGGCGCAGCGTTTTCGGCTGCCCAGCACGTAAGACAAGCTGTCAGCTTGTCTTACATTATAATTACCCCATGCAACCCAATCGGATCATACCCTTGTGTCTGGCGCTGCTGCTGGCGCTGGCGCTGTTGGCGCCGTCGATGCGCGGGCGCGCCGCCCAGAGCGGCGAGGTGACGGCTTTCGACTTGATCATCGCCATGAACACGCTGCGCGTGTCGAACGGGCTGCCGGCGCTGGAGGAAGACCCGATCATCAACGCGGTGGCGCAGTACACAGCCGAGACGATGGCGGCCAACAATATGTCGTCGCACATCGGCGACGTGCGCGGGCGGCTGCAGGCGGCCGGCTATGGTGGGGGGGCGACGGTGTGGGCGACCGAGAATTTCGCCGTCGGCAGGTCGTTCGGCATCGACCAGATCATGCTGGCCTGGAGCGACCCCACGCACATGATCCCGGCGGTCAACCCGGCTTACTGCAACATCGGCGCGGGGGTGGCCAAGGCGGCCAACGGGCAGACGTACTATATCCTGCAGGCGGCTTACACGTCGGCAAAGTCGTGCGGGGAGTATAAATCGACCGGCAGCGGGAACACCACCAAACCCGGGGGTGTGACCGGGGCCTCGGGGGTGATCATCCCGGTCAAGATCGCCGAGCCGGACGCCGAGGGGCGCGTCTATCACGAGGTGAAAGCCGGACAATCGCTGTGGGCGATCGCGGTGGCGTACAAGATCACCATCGCCGACCTGGAGACGTGGAACAACCTGTCGCGCTCAGACAAGCTGCAGATCGGGCGGCGGCTGTTCATCCCGGGCAGCAATACCGAGGGCTACGCCACGCCCACGCCGGTGGGCATGGTGCAGATCAGTCCGCCGGACGCTTTCGGGCGGGTGACGCACACCGTGCAGGCTTACAACACGCTGATCACGATCGCCCAGGCGTACGGGACGAGCGTGGATAAGCTGCTGGCGTACAACGGGCTGCAATTGGATTGGCCCTTGCAGATCGGGCAGAAGCTGGTGATCAGCCCAGGGAATTTCACCCCCAGCCCCACGCCGCGCCCGCTGACGCCGATCGAGCGCCTGACCCCCGAGGGCGACGGGCGCTATTACCACACGGTCAGCAGCGGGGAGACGCTGTCGTGGATCGCCTCTTATTACGGGGTGGCGCTGGGCGATCTGATGGCCTGGAACGGGCTGGACAGCGCGTCGGTGATCCGGCCGGACGAGAAGCTGCTGCTGCGGGTCACGCCCCCGGCGACGGACACGCCGCCCCCGCCGCCGCCGAGCGACACGCCCCGCCCGACGACTGTCCAGGCGACGGTGACGCCAACCCTGGAGGCGGCCGCGGGGGCCGCCATGGCGACGGCCGGCGCAGTCCCCGCAGACAAGGCCCCCGCGGCGGGTAGCCGGGGCACGCTTGCGTTGATCATCCTGATTGTCGTGCTGGGCGTGACTGCCCTGCTGCTGGTTGGATATGCGCGGGGCAGAAGGTGAACGAGCTGACCACGGATTTTTGCGGCAAAGAGCGCCGCTTAACGGATTGCTGCGGCAAAGGGCGCCGCTTAACGGATTG
>JAYRNN010000072.1:0-2468 GCA_041912175.1 Anaerolineales bacterium
CCATCGCTCCATATAAACAGGGCGCGCCAACCCATCGCGTATTACTTTCAGCAGGCGTAGTTGTTCTAGAGGGTTTGAATTTATCAGAAGTTGCGCCAGGGCGGTATACGATTTACTGTTTGCCGCTCAAGTTAGCTGGATCGGATGGCGCTCCAGCCAGGACGATCCTGATCGGGGTGTAATTGGTGTGAGCGGGGTAGGGTATCGCCCACCCCGCTCATATGAAAGAGCTATATTCGCGCTTAGTCGATAAATATTTCTACGTGCTCACCATCTTCATCGTCAACCACATCAATCAGTTTGCCTTCCGCCCCGGATTGAAGCGCCTGACTTAATCCATTAAAGTCAAACTCGCTAACCTCAGGGGAAAATCGGGCTCCCATCTTCATGCCCCAATTAACCAGGCCAATCGGCAGGTTGACCGTTACTTTGGATCTTCCGCTAGATAAATCTGTAACGCGTATCCGAAACCAGCGTGGACTTGGGCAAACAGGTTGACCAGCGTCGAAGGCAGGTTCTACGGTTGACTCTGGAGACAAGGGGGGCTCTGGAGTGTTGGGGCCGCTGGTATCCGAGCCTGTCTCTTTTTCGCGACTCAAAGCGCTTAACAGGCTGACTGCTTCGCTGGCGTTAATCTCACCCTGCTCGACCATTCGGAGAATATGAATCCGCTCTTCCTCAAAACTTCTCGATCTGTTGTCCATCTCGAATACTCCTTTTGGCGATCCTTTATTGTTGATGATCGCATTAATAATATTGAGGCTTCATTCAATATCCATTTATATATTAGCGGATAATTTCATATTTGTCAATACTAAAATTAATATTCTTATATTATGATATTGGTTTCTTTATATTTTTTTATCCGAATATTGAGATTCTTTATTGGCGCTGTTGGGTGCAACAAGAAATTGAAAGCATATGGTTACGCCAATCGGCGTAACCATATGCTTTCAATTATTATTCCTACTCTGCTGGATTTTGATCAACCAAAGGGAATTTCGCAGACCTGCGCATTTTGAGAGCCTACACGTAATATGTTGCCGGGTAGATGAAATGGGCGTTTTATTACACCCAGTGCAATCCAACCAAATCGAGGTGATTCGACGACAGATGTAAGCACGCCAACCGATCGATCATCGGTCTCGATGGAGCCGCCTTCGAGAGCAGGCGCTTCGAGTTTTAATCCACATAATGACTGGGTTACCTTATCATAGGTGATCTGGCGAGCAACCACCTCCTGACCAGTGTAACAACCTTTTGAGTCCGAGATTGCCTTCCTTAAGCCAATCTCTAGGGGTGTAAAACGATCCATTAGTACATGCTCAGAGGCGGGGAGGCCTGCTTCTACTCGGAGAACCTGATAGATAGGATCATCGATCCTGGCAAAGCCCAAATTGTCTAACGCCATCTGTAGGTCATGTTCAATGCTGGCTGGAATTAATAGCCTGCTTCCCTGTGCAAAGCTGGGTTCCAGCCCAATCGTTTGTATCAAGGTGTCTTGATAGGTAAAAGTTAACACTTCATCTGGAGCAGGCAGCCTGGACGCGCCTATTTTTTGTAGGAATTGACTTGCTTTTGGCCCAAGTACATCGATCAGAATCCAATCGGCGCTGTGATCCGACACCGTTACTTGATCCATAAAAAATATTCTACTCATAAGATAACGAAAGGTATCGTTACCCTTACCTGGAAGGGTGAGTAAGGTAATCGCAGGCGATTGGCCGAGATTCACTCCGGTGGGATCTTGTTCCAGGATTAAATAAAAAACATCCAAAATTCGTGCATTCGGCGTGGTCAGAACGGTTAAGACTGCTCGTCCTGGTTGTAACAGGCGGATATCATTTGTAGTTTGGCGCTGAAGAAAAAGAACTTGGTCAGGCCCCGCAACACGAAAAACCCCGCTGTTTTTGTGGATATAGTACGCAGCCTCGGAATTTGCTGCCTCATAACCGCTTATAGTAGATTTCCTGTACATTCCAGGGTCCCAATTTTATAACTATTTAAAAAATTGAGGGACGGATACCCGTCCCTCAATGAGCTGGTCAAATCTTATGCCGCAGTCGGCAATGGAGTGCCACTGATTTTAGGGGCAGGTGGGGGAAAAAGCGCCTCGAACTCCTCCTGAGAGACGGTTTCTACCTCTAGGAGACGTGCAGCGACAGCATCTAATTTTTCTCGATATTGAAGCAAAATCTGGCGCGCTTTATCATAAGCATCGCCTACCAATTTGCGTACCTCGATGTCGATTTCCTCAGCGACTGCATCCGAATAATCACGCTGCTCAGATATTTCGCGGCCCAGGAAAATTAACTCCTCTTTCTGTCCATAAACCAGCGGGCCAAGTTGGCTGCTCATTCCTAGACGGGTTACCATAGCCCGAGCCATGCGGGTCACACGTTCCAGGTCATTCGAAGCGCCAGAAGTAATGTCGTCAAAGACGATTTCTTCAGCAGCGCGTCCGCCAA
>JAYRNN010000073.1:0-7086 GCA_041912175.1 Anaerolineales bacterium
AGAACAATTAATAACTTGTGCTTATGTTCGGCATATAGTAGTTCTTGTAAGGCTTCGATTTCATTCGTTTGCGCTAACAGATCCCCTTTTGCTTTTTGTTTATCGCCCTCATATAATTGCTTATCGTTCGGATCATAATCGCTCAGTTGAATTTGTTTTCCTGGTTTAACCTGGTATGGGTTCATAATTTCCTCCTTACAATATTAATGTGATTGTCAACCTAATTTTATGACAGAATACAGTATATTTGTGACAATAATTGGATTAGAATCTATAATTAATATCCGTTTAGTGAATTTTTACAGGTGCAGCGAATGAACAACGGAAATGTACCATTCCATTATTTTCAGGTTGAAAACAGTGAATGGTATGCGAAGGATTCGGCGATCATTAGCGAAACGCCAGTGTCTTTAACTGTTAATGGAGAAGTCTGGCTGACTTTTATGTGCACACCGGTGGATATCGAAGCAATGGCGATTGGGTTCCTCTTCAACGAGGGGCTGGTTCAAACCGCCGAAGAAATCGCCCATGTTCGCCTTTGTCCCACCCAGGACAATGTAGATGTCTGGACCACCATCCCGCTATCTAAACCCGCCCAGTGGCGAAGAACTTCCGGCTGTACAGGCGGCGTCACGAGCATCGACAACAAAATTGAAACCACGGCTCCGGCGCCCTCGCCTAATTTGAATGGCGTCTTGCTCTCGACGGCCCAGGTGTACCAGTTAGTGGGCGAGCTTTTCAACATGCAGGATCTCTATCGCCAATCAGGCGGCGTCCATACCTCGCTCCTTACAGATGGAGAAGGGAATTCTATAGTCACGGAAGATATCGGCCGGCATAATACGTTAGATAAAATCGCCGGGCGCTGTCTGATGGAAAATCTTCAATTCCAGAGGCGTATTCTCTTGACTACTGGCCGGATTAGCTCTGAAATGCTTCAAAAAGCCTCCCGGCTAGGCGCATCTGTGGTTATCTCACGCACATCGCCAAGCTCGTTGTCGATCCAGTTAGCCGAACAATATGGCATCACTTTAATCGGTTATGCACGGCGCAGTAAGTTTAACATCTATACCCATCCCCACAGGATCTACCAGGCGAATCTAGCAACGCCGGATTCCGCAAATATATCTCATCATAATGGTCAAAAAATATGAAACTCTTAGAAATTATCAAAATTATTGACGGGGCGCTCTGTACTGAAGACCAATCTGTAGACATCGATATCAGCGGCGGCTGCGGGGCGGATTTAATGAGTGATGTCTTGACATCCATCCAACCAAATGCGGTCTTACTGACCGGCCTCTGTAATCCGCAAGTGGTTCGTACTGCGGATATGGCTGATGTCAGCGCCATCGTGTTTGTGCGCGGTAAATGCCCTCAAACCGAAACCATTGAGCTGGCCAACGAAGAAAATATCCCCATTATCTCTACCCCCTTGGGTATGTTCGAGGTATGCGGACGACTCTACAAAGCTGGCCTGCCAAGCCTGGAAAACGATCTGTATCATTATGACTAGCGCTGGGTCTTCCCCAACTTCTCAACCGATTGCCGTTAACGAGGCTTCGGCCCAAAGCATCACCCGCGTGGAGGAATTGGCTTACGTCCTCCAGGTAAGCGAGGTGATGACCAGCAAGATTAAAACGCTTGCACCGGATATGTTGATGGGCGATGTTCTCGAGCTGCTCCGGCAACAACGTATCTCTGGCGCGCCGGTATTAGAAAACCATAACCTGATTGGCATTGTTAGCCTGGAAGATCTGATCCGCGCCTTGGTCGCTAATGATCTCGGCGCACCGATCAGCAAGTACATGTCGAGAAATATTATCGTCACCCGCACAACCGATCCGGTCGTCGAAACCTTAAAAACCTTTACCAAGTATCAGGTCGGCCGGCTACCGGTGGTGGACGAAAATGGCGCCCTGGTGGGTATGATTACAAAAGGCGACATAACGCGGGGCGTTTTAAATGCTCTCCAAAAAGATTTTCAAGTCGAAGAAGTGCGTCGCTACCGCGCCAGCCACCTCTTTGAAGATATTGTTTCAGATCGTTCCAGCTTAATTCTGCGTTATAACATAAAACGGGGTGATTTTACTCATGGCGGCAATGCTTCAAGCAAGATAAAACGCGCTCTGATTCGTCTCGGCGCCAGCCAGCAAATCGCCCGCCGCTGTGGGATCGCCATTTATGAAGCAGAAATGAACTTGATCATTCATACCAATAATGGCGGCGCCATTCGGGTTGAAATCGAGCCATCCAAGATTACCATGCGCACCACAGATGACGGCCCGGGAATCCAAGACGTTGAATTGGCCAAGAAAGCGGGTTATTCTACGGCAACAGAGGCCGTGCGCGAAATGGGTTTTGGGGCCGGCATGGGCTTGTTTAATATCAACCGTTGTGTCGACAAAATGACCCTCGAATCCGAGCCTGATAAAGGTACTCGCCTGGAAATGAAAATTTATCTCCCACCTGAAGAAATCGTCGGCGAGACTGGCTATCCTTATCCAGAGGAAGGTAAATGAAACTACAACAAATTATCGATCAACTAGAATTAAAAATCCTCACCCAGCCAGGGGATTTCAGTCAGACGGACGCTGCAAGCGGCTATGCGTCAGATCTGCTTAGTTGCGTCATGGCAGGCGCAAAACCCAATTGTGTCTGGATCACGCTGCAAGCGCATATGAACATCGTCGCTGTTGCTGCCTTGCTGGAGATGAGCGCTGTGGTCATCACCGAAGACGCTCAACCAGACCCCGCTGCCATCGCCAAAGCGGATGCGCAATCAGTCGTCTTGCTCTCCACTCCCCTCTCCACCTTCGAGGTCATAGGCAAGTTGTGGGAGTTGGGAATTCGTTCGACGGAACAAGCATGATCCAAGAATACCGTGCTGAATTGCATGTTCACACGGTTCTCTCCCCTTGCGCATCGGTTGAGATGATTCCTCCCTTGATTGTACAAACCGCTCTCGATCAAGGCATCCGTCTCCTCGCCATAACCGATCATAATGCCAGCGCCAATGTCCGCGCGGTGCAACAGGCGGCCCAGGGCAGCAATTTGACTGTTTTACCGGGCATGGAGCTTCAAACACGCGAGGAAGTTCATGTTCTTTGTTTGTTTGATCAATTAGACGCCTTAACAACCTGGCAGGGTACTGTCAATCGACACCTTCCTGAAATAAAAAACAACCCGGATTTTTTCGGTGAACAATTTATCGTCGATCAGACAGGTGAATTTCTAGGTCGCGAGGTGCGTTTGCTGCTCACTTCTGTGCAACTGAGCCTCGAAGATTGCATCCAGCAGATCCATAATTTAGGTGGTCTCGCGATACCTGCCCACATTAACCGCGCGGCCTACGGTTTAATCGCTAATCTCGGAATGATTCCAATCGAGCTCCCCATGGATGCTTTGGAAATTTCCCGCCACATTACCCCGCAAGAAGCTTGCATAAAGTACCCTGACATCCGTAAATTTCCCTTGCTCCAAAGCGGAGATGTCCACCACCTGGATGATTTTCTGGGCAGCAGCTATTTTTGGATCGCATCTCCGTGCCTGAACGAAATTCGCATGGCGTTTCGCCGGGAGGCTGGACGAAAAATCGAGATACATTAATCCTTTTTCCTGACAACCGTCTGATGAAGTTATGACATTTGAGTATTGACAATCTAAACGTTCATGGGTTATAGTTGAGATTGTGCGTTTTTTCACAATAATTAGTTATATGGAGTTTCTATGATTAATCCGACGATAAAAATTCCAGAAAACGATCCTCTGGTAAACCCAGAAAAAAAACAAATCATTGATCAAATCCTGGAAGAGAATAAAAATGTTCCAGGAGCAGCTATGGTCGTTCTGAATGACCTACAGAACAAAATCGGCTATATTACCGAGCCTATGCAGGCCTATGTCGCCAAATATTTAGGGCTCCCGGTCGGCTCTGTTCATGGCGTGGTTTCCTTCTATTCCTTCTTCACCACGCGACCGCGCGGCCGCCACACGATAAAATTTTGTAATGGTACGGCATGCTATGTTGGCGGGACGCCCCAGTTAATTGAAAAAGCCAAACAGGCTTTAGGCATTGATATCGGCCAGACAACTGCCGATGGACAGGTTACGCTTGAAATATGCCGCTGCGTTGGCGCCTGCAGTCAGGCTCCCGTCGTCGTTGTCGATGAAGATGTCCAGGGGCGTGTAAAACCAAATAAATTCCCCCAGGTTTTACGTAAAGTTCAAGACCATAGCGAATAACAGCGAACTTACTTTACGGAGCAGATCGTGAGAGAACTTGCTTTACACATCCTGGATATTGTTGAAAACAGCGTCTCTGCCCAAGCGCAAAATATTTCTATCTTTATCAAAGAAGATTTTGTGCGAGACCTCCTGACGATCCAGGTTCAAGATGATGGCCGAGGAATGGATGCTGAAACGGTCGCCAGTGTGATTGACCCGTTTGTAACCAGTCGCACGACCCGTAAAGTTGGCCTGGGCATCCCCTTGCTCAAGGCTGCTGCAGAATCCTGCAACGGTGATCTCACGATTGACTCGGCGCCCGGACGTGGGACGCTGATCTCAGTCAATTTTCAGCTCAGCCATATCGATCGCATGCCATTAGGAAATTTGCCAGATACTTATCTCTCTCTTCTCGTCGCCCATCCTGAGATACACTGGGTTTTTGAATACCAGGTGGCGCCGCCACAACCAACCGGTGATCAATCAGAAATAATCACCCCGCAAGAGTTTTTATTCGACGATGCGCCTGTCAAAGAAATTTTGGAGGGCATTCCATTAAGCGACCCAACCGTGCTCGCCTATTTGCGTGGCATATTTCAGAATGGCGTCAAAGAAATCCAAGTAGAGCAATTTTAGTTAATCAATAATCAAGGAGAAATAAAATGCCTGAAATAAAATCACTCGAAGATTTAAAACGGATTCGCGAAGAAGCCTTACAGAAACGCCAGCTTAAGACCGAACCTGGATCGGTTCAAATCATCGTAGGAATGGGCACTCCGGGGATTGCCGCTGGCGCACGAGAAACGATGAAGGCGATCTTGGAGTTCATTGAAACCAATCGTTTGGAAAATATCACTGTTCGGCAAACTGGCAATATCGGTTTGGATTCATGGGAACCTATCGTTCAAGTCGTGATCGGCGAAACCCCAAAAGTCACCTACGGCAGAGTGAATCCCGATGCAGCGCGCCGCATCATGAAGGAGCACATCCAGGACGGTAAAATCGTCAAAGATTATGTGATCGAGGCTTAACATGGCATTTTTCCGAACGCATGTATTAGTTTCAATCGATCCGGAATGCATCAAGCGGGGCGCACACCAGGTGATCGATGCATTGCAAGACGAGCTGGTGGCGCAAGGCCTGATCGACGAAATTCAAGTCCTCGAGACTTCCCGCATCGGCGACCCATATATTTTCGGCCCAGATTTGATGGTTTACCCTGAAGGCGTCCACTATGCAAACCTAAGCGAAGATGACATCCCTTATCTGGTAGAAGAACAATTCTTAAAAGGCCGCGTCGTCGAAAAGTTTCGCGCCCGCGAAGCAGTTAAAACGGACGAGGAACTCGGCCCGCCCAAAGCAAAAGAAGTACGCGTTGTTTTGCGTAACTGCGGACAAATTGACCCAACCAATATCGAAGATTATATTGCCGAAGATGGGTACCAGGCTCTGGGAAAAGTTATCAATGAATTGACCCCCGAGCAAGTCATCGATACAGTCACTACCTCGGGGTTGCGTGGGCGCGGCGGCGCGGGTTTCCTAACCGGAAAAAAATGGCAGTTTTGCCGCGGCAATCCTGGCGAAATTAAATACGTCATCTGTAACGCCGACGAAGGCGATCCTGGCGCGTTCATGAACCGGCGTGTCCTGGAAAGCGACCCACACTCGGTGGTTGAAGGGATGGCAATCGCGGCTTATGCCATTGGCTCTCGTCAAGGTTACATCTACTGTCGAGCCGAATATCCGATCGCCGTGCAAACGCTCAACATTGCTATTCAACAAGCACGCGACCTGGGTCTGCTCGGGAAAAAAATCTTGGGGAGCGACTTCTCGTTTGATCTGGAAGTCCGCATGGGCGCAGGCGCTTTCGTTTGCGGCGAAGAGACGGCGCTGATGGCGTCTATCGAAGGCCGGCGAGGCGAACCGCGTCCTCGGCCGCCTTTCCCGGCTGCAAGCGGCTTATGGAAAAGCCCATCCAACATAAACAACGTCGAGACTTATGCAAATGTCCCCCAGATTATCCTGCGCGGGCCAGAATGGTTTTCCAGCCTGGGCACTGAAAAAAGTAAAGGCACAAAAACCTTTGCCATCGCAGGCGATGTGGTCAACACCGGATTAATCGAAGTCCCGCTCGGGATTACCCTGCGCGAAATCGTCTATGATGTCGGCGGCGGCATAAAAGACGGCAAAGCCTTTAAAGCGGTCCAAACGGGTGGGCCGATGGGAGGCTGCCTGCCGATTGACTACCTGGACATGCCAGTAGATTATGAATCGCTTAGCCAGGCCGGATCCATGATGGGTTCTGGCGGCATGATTATCATGGATGAAGATACGTGCATGGTCGACATCGCCCGCTTCTTCATGGAATTTACCCAAGATGAGAGCTGCGGAAAATGTACCCCTTGCCGGGTAGGAACTCGCCGCTTGCTGGAAATCCTGGAGCGAATCTGCGGCGGCGAAGGCCGCGACGGTGATATCGAGCTGCTCGAAGAGCTGTGCGTCCAAATTCAAACCGCCAGCTTGTGTGGGCTTGGCCAGGGCGCGCCTACCCCCGTGGTAAGCACGCTGAAGCATTTCCGCCAGGAGTATGAAGCGCACATTTACGAGAAACGATGTCCCGCAAAGGTCTGTCGCGCGCTGATCCATTACCACATTGAAGATAATTGCACCGGTTGCACCGTGTGTGCTCGCAATTGCCCGGTGGAGGCCATCACCGGCGAACGCCGACACCTCCACTTAATAGATCCGGATACTTGTATCCGCTGCGGTATCTGCATGCAAGTATGTAATTTCAACGCAATTTCAGTACTTTCTTGATGCAGATGATCGGAAGGACAAAGATGGAAACTAAAATTGATG
>JAYRNN010000074.1:0-9164 GCA_041912175.1 Anaerolineales bacterium
CCAGGTTCCAATCTTTTGATGGCCATCTTGTTCGCGATCCCTTTTAAATTTGGCCTGGTATCCTATGGTCAGGCCCAAATGGCGATGCTCACCACAAAAAGCCACATCTTACCAACGCTGCCTCAATTGATGTTGGTCTTCGTGCAAACCAATCTGCTACTGATGCTTTTCAACCTGATTCCGATATCTCCGCTGGATGGCGAAAAAATACTTTATTATCTTCTGCCAGCCGGCGGCCAACGCGTGATGGATCAAATTCGTCCCTATGGGCCTATCCTACTGCTGGTCGTCGTATTCAGCAGTTTTCTGATCCCTGGCGTGGATATCCTGGGTCGGATACTCTATCCGACCTTAAATTTCTTGCTTAATCTTCTTGTTGGATGAGAATTGGTGCGTACAGGCTATCGAGTCGGTCAATTTTGGAATGCGCTCCATGCGCGCCCCCAATCGGGTCAGCTTGAACAGGTCAGGCAAATCCTCAACCCGGCGCTTATGTCACTTTTTCTGTCAATGCAACCAAGCGAGCAGGCTCACAGCTTGAATATTTACCAACAACTCATTGCCCAGGATGAAAACAATCCTGACTTGTTAATTGCTGCCTTACTGCATGACGTTGGAAAAATCCGTTACCCGCTCCATATATTGGAGCGGGTATTGATTGTAATCGGAAAATCACTCTTCCCTGCGCAAGTACACAAATGGGGCCAGGCGCTGCCGGCCGGCTGGAAACGGCCTTTTATTGTGTCCGAGCAGCACGCTGCCTGGGGAGCAGAGATGGCCGCCAAAGCTGGCGCATCCGACTTAACTGTGGAGTTGATCCGCCGCCATCAGGACAAAACTCAACCCCACTCCTTTCCAGAAAATTCACCTTTTCCTGGTGAAGTGTTACTTTTCCGCCTTCAAACTTTGGATGATGAAAGTTAGGGAAACAATATGGCTGTTAAAATTTCAATTTTAGGGTTAGGACAGATCGGAGCTTCTATAGGGCTTGCCTTGGGCAACCATAAGGAACTCGTCGAGCGCATCGGCCACGACAAGGAGCCAGGCATAGCACGCCGTGCCAAACAAATCGAGGCAGTCGATCGGACTGAATACAACCTTCATGCCGCTGTCGATGACACAGATTTAGTGTTGCTTACTTTACCGATGGATCAGATGCGGGAGACTTTGGAGTTGATTGGTCCCGATTTGAAAGCCGGATCAGTTATTATGGACACAGCTCCCGTCAAGCAAATCGTGGCAGATTGGGCAGAAGCGTATTTGCCGCCAGAACGCCATTACGTCGGATTAACGCCCGTGTTAAACCCAACCTATTTACACGAGATTGACGTAGGCATTGATGCAGCTCACGCCGATCTCTTTCAGCATGGTTTGATCGCCATCGTCTCGCCGCCAAACGCCAATTCAGATGCGATCAAGCTGGCCGCCGATTTAACACGCCTGGTTGGCGCCACCCCGATGTTCGCCGACACCGCCGAAATGGACGGTCTGATGGCCTCAACACATCTGCTGCCTCAGTTAATGGCAGCCTGCCTTCTAAATATGACTGTCGACCAGCCGGGCTGGCGTGAAGCTCGCAAAGTCGCCGGGCGGGCCTATGCAGAAGCAACCAGTCCGATGATTCAACCTACCACACCTGATTCGTTGGCCTCAGCGGCTATTCTCAACCGAGAAAACGTAGTGCGCGTCATCGATAGCGCCGTCGCAGCCTTACAATCTTTGCGAGAAGATATCCAAAATCAGGATGAGAAAATGCTTCTCGACAAACTAGAACGCGCTCAAATTGGCCGTGAGACGTGGTGGAAAAAGCGCCAGGCAGGCGATTGGGTGAGTGAAGAGGTAGGCGCAACCGAAATGCCTAAGGCAGGCGATATATTTGGTAACTTATTAGGTATACGACGCAAACCTAAAAAATAATTCTTTTCCCAATACCGTTTAGGAGAAACCCTATGACCGACCGATTGCATTGGATACAGGAAGAAATCACAAACCTCAAGGATGCTGGTCTTTATAATCGCATCCGCACACTAAGCTCCCCGCAAGGCGCCTGGCTGATCGTAGATGGCAAACGCGCGCTCAACTTTTGTTCGAACAACTACCTCGGCCTGGCCAACCACCCCCATATGGTTCAGGCTGCTCAATCGGCGGTAAACCAATACGGCGTTGGTCCGGCTGCCGTGCGTACGATCGCCGGAACCATGGAGCTGCATATAAAACTTGAAGAACGCATGGCCGCTTTCAAAGGCGTCGATTCAACCATTACCTTTCAATCGGGGTTCACTGCCAACCTGGCTACCTTGCCCGCAATGGTTGGAAAAGATGATGCCATACTTTCCGATGAACTAAACCATGCTAGCATTATCGATGGCAGCCGCCTATCCGGAGCAAAAATCATTCGCTACGCTCACTGCGACCCGCAGGATCTCGACCAGCAGCTCCAGGAGAACCGAAAAAACTATCCGCGCATCCTGGTGGTGACAGATGGCGTATTTAGCATGGATGGCGACATCGCCCCACTCGACCAAATATACGCGGTGACCCAAAAGCATGAAGCAATTCTGATGGTGGATGACGCCCACGGCGAAGGCGTACTAGGCCGGGGCGGGCGTGGCATCGTGGACCATTTTCATTTGCATGGAAAAGTAGATATTGAAATCGGCACACTTTCCAAAGCATTTGGGGTAGTGGGCGGCGTCGTCGCGGGCAATCCGTTAGTGGTGGAATGGCTGGGCCAGCGTGGGCGGCCCTTCTTATTTTCATCTGCAATGACCGTTCCTGATACGGCTGCCTGCCTGGCTGCACTGGATATTCTTGAAGAATCTACAGAATTGGTGGATCGGCTTTGGGAGAATACGCGCTATTTTAAAAGCGAAATGCAGCGATTAGGCTTCGATATCGGGAAGAGTGTCACCCCCATTACTCCCGTGATGCTGGGCGAGGCCCCCCTGGCTCAACAGTTCAGTCGCGAGCTCTTCGAAAATGGGGTATTTGCGATGGCGCTCGGCTTTCCCACCGTGCCGCGAGGCAAAGCGCGCATTCGAGTGATGATCTCCGCTACGCATCAAAAAGATGATCTCGATTATGGATTGGATGCGTTTGCACGGATTGGCAAGAAATTGGGTGTAATTCCATAAAGAAACCTGTTGTGATAAATAAAAAAATCTCCACCATCAAGCTCGGTGGAGATTTTTTTATCTTTTTAGTTGTTACTCTGGTTCGTTGAATGGATCGATGGCGGGATTGGTGCCAGACCACGTGCAACTCGTGCGCCCATCCAGATTGCACCCAAAAGCATGCGAACAGCGATGAGCCAATATACGAGGCTCTTGATCTGGTAGTAAATCAGCGGGATAGACTACCTCAGCTTCCAAGCCCACTTTCTGTTCAACATGATAACAATAGCGGACCTTGATCACTTCCCAAGTTTTTTCAGCCAAATTACACCTCCAGATGCAACAGTCTCACCGACTTTTTAAGATTATAAACCGGGACGATTAGAAAAGCAATCTGACAGTTGTCATATAACAAACCGGATAAATTACATCTCTTTGGGAACACAATTCGTGTCTGGTGGCACAACTGTGGAGATTGGGTATTGATATCTTTTTTATCTCACTTTATTGTCTCGCGCATTTTTGGAACGATTGCCTCCGATTTGTTTGGTATAATTCGCATTCATTATGTATCACCAAAGATAAAATTTGTAATTTCATGTGGATTTGGCGCGAAAGGAGGTGGTGGAGCGGGGCGACCAGGGATTATGTCAACGAAGGTTTTCGACCATTTCGTCCAAATGATTTTCGCCTTGTTGTATATCCAGCGAGATCAATAGCCAAACATATTTCCGGAGGAGAAAACTATGTCTAAGAAAATTTGGGCCATGATTAGTTTACTTGTTGTCATGGCGATGGTTCTTACCGCATGCGGTGGTGGAGCAGCAACGACGGCTGCGCCCTCTGCGCCGGAAGCGACATCCGCCGAACCCGCAGCCACGACCGCCCCTGCTGAACCCGCAGCTACGACTGCCCCCGCCGAACCCGCAGCCACGACTGCCCCTGCTGCCCCGGCTTCTACCTTTGAAGGCATCAAGCTAGAGGCTCCAGATTGTAATTACGGCGGTAATATGAAATCCATCGAAGCAGTGGATGAATTTACCGTCAAGGTTACCCTCTGCAACCCCGATCCCGCCTTCCTGGCAAAGATCGCCGTACCTGCCTTCGGCATCATGGATGCTGACTACTTGGCTGAGGTAGGCGGCGATGCGGCAAAGATTAATGACAATCCTGTCGGCACTGGCCCATACATCCTGAAAGAATGGGTGCGGGGCGATCACCTTACTTTTGTGCCTAACCCAACCTATTGGGGCGAAGCCGCCAAGAACCAATCCTTCATTCTCAAGTGGAATAAGGAAGCTGCTGCCCGCCTGCTCGACCTTCAGTCTGGTAATGTCAGTGGGATCGCTGAGGTAACAGCAGATGACATCCCTGTCATCAAGGCAGATCCGAACCTGGTGCTATATCCTCGTGTGATTAACAACTTCTTGTATCTTGGCGTCAACAACGCCATACCGCCATTCGATAACGAGCAGGTTCGCCAGGCCTTTGCCATGGCAATCGACAAGCAGCGAATCGTCGACAACTTCTATGCCGAGGGTTCTGTCGCCGCCACACAATTCGTACCCCCGGGTGTGAAGCCTGGCTTTACCGAAGGATATCAGGGCACAACCTACGATCCTGCGAAAGCCAAACAGATGTTGACGGATGCTGGTTTCGACTTCAATCAGGAATATGTACTTTCCTACGCCGAGCGCACCCGCCCTTATTTCCCCCAGCCGACCAAGATCGCCCAGGATGTCCAGGCGCAACTAGCCGAAATCGGGATCAAGGTCAAACTAGAAATGGAAGAATGGGCCACCTACCTGCCGGCCACCCGCGAAGGCAAGAAAATGCTCTTCTTCTTAGGCTGGAGTGAGGACTTCCCAGATGCAACAAACTGGTACGATGTCTTCCTGACCGGGTCCAGCGCTAGCTTTGGAAAGCCGTTCCCTGACATTGTGGATCTGATCCAGCAAGCTTCCAGACTCGGCGATCCTGCCGAACGTCAGAAACTTTACGACCAAGTCAATGTCCTTTACGACCAGCACGTGCCAAACATCGTAATCGCGCATGGCACCACCAATCTGGCTTTCCTGGCTACGGTAAAGAATGTTGTCTTAGGCCCCTACAACGAGAATTTCCCCCAGATGGAAACTCCCGATGGAACACTGATCTTCTCACAAGATGGAGAGCCCGTCTCCCTGGCTTGTGGAGATGAGACCGATGGCAACTCCTTCCGCGCCTGCCTGATGCTCTTCGACACCCTCTACAACTTCAAGTGGGGTTCTGCCGATCTGCAACCCGCCCTGGCCGAAAAGTGCGAAGCGAATACTGACGGCACCGAATGGACCTGCACATTGAAAAAAGATGTCAAGTTCTCTAACGGCGCTTCCCTGGATGCCAATGATGTCGTCACGAGTTGGGGCATCATGTGGGATTACAACCACCCGCTGCGCAAGGGCAATACTGGCAGCTTCCAATATTGGAAAGACTTCTTCGGGCCCAAAGCCTTGAACGAGCCTGCTTCCTAACTTCATTTCTCTGATTGGATCGGGAAGGGTATGGCCTCTCATGCCCTTCCCGATAGATTCTTCCTGTTAGCAATCGATTCCATGGCCCAATTCCTCGTTCGTCGCCTTATTTTGGTCATCCCCGTTTTAATGGGCATCTTGCTGGTTACCTTCACAATTACCCGCCTGGTGCCTGGTAATCCATGTTATGTCATGCTGGGTGAAAAAGCCACGGTAGATGCTTGCGACCAATTTATGCACCGTTACGGCCTGGATAAAAGCATCCCCGAGCAGTTTGTCCGCTATATGCTAAACTTGCTCAAAGGCGACTTTGGCAATTCGATCAAAGATCGCAGACCGATTACACTCATTATTTCCGAGCGTTTGCCGCTAACGATCGAGCTGACTATTATGGCGATGATATTCGCCACTGTGTTTGGAGTCATTCTTGGAATTATCTCAGCAGTTAAACGTAACAGCGCTGTCGACACAGTTACCATGATCGGGGCGAATATTGGAGTCAGTATGCCTGTTTTCTGGCTAGGTTTGTTGCTGGCTTACGTATTCGCTCTGCTTCTTAAAGGCACCCCTTTCGCCCTACCACCTAGCAGTCGCCTTTCGGCAGGCATGTCGCTGGTGCCATTGGCAAAAGTCTGGGGTTTAGAAAATCTTGGTCCTACTTCAACATTCTTGCTAAACATGGTTTCCAACTCGGCAATTCTCAACGGTTTATTGACGGGTAATTTCGCCCTGGTGCGAGACGCCATCCGTCACCTCATTTTGCCTGCTATTGCAGTGGGCACGATCTCAATGGCGGTGATTGCCCGAATGACCCGCTCAAGCCTGCTCGATGTGCTCGGCCAGGATTACATCCGAACCGCCCGCGCCAAAGGACTTTCAAACCGTGTAGTCATTCTCAAACATGCTTTACGAAACGCCCTGATCCCAATCGTCACCATTATTGGCATACAAATGGGAGGTTTACTCTCTGGGGCAGTGCTTACCGAGACAATTTTCTCACTCCCAGGGGTCGGCTCACGCATGGTAGAGGCCATTTTAGGTCGCGATTATCCTGTCGTCCAGGGTTTTGCGGTTGTGGTGGCAATTATTTTTGTCTTTACCAACCTGATCGTTGATGCTTCCTATGCTTACCTGGATCCGCGCATCCGTTTGAAGTAGCCTGGCTAAAAACACCCATGGATACACCTGTTGACGCTTCTGTCCCCCAATTATCCGCCGAATCGGTTCCGGTGCGCGGCAGTCTGGCCATGCAATCTGTACGGCGTTTATTTCGCCACCGGTCAGCCCAAGTTGGCATGTTCTTGTTAGGCATCCTGATCATTTTTGCTTTGTTTTCTGAACAAATTGCGCCGTTTGATCCGCTCGTCCCTCTAAAAGGGGTCAAACGACGCGATACCCCGTGCATTCACTTGCTCGGCTGCCCAGCCGAAAAACCACAGCATCTGATGGGCATCGATGGCAACAGCCGAGATCTTTTTTCCCGCATTGTATACGGCGCTCGCCTCTCCCTGATCATAGGAATTTCTACCATCACTTTCGCCATCGTTTTGGGCGGTATCCTGGGAGCCATTGCCGGCTACGTCGCGGGTCCAACCGACGATGTGATCATGCGCTCTATGGATGTGCTACTGGCCTTTCCAAGCTTACTATTAGCAATCGCGATCGTAGCTGTTTTGGGACCAGGTTTAATGAACGCGTTGCTGGCCATCGCGATCATCGAAATCCCGATCTATGCCCGCGTTGTGCGCGCCAGCGTGATCTCAGTGAAAGAACTTGAATACGTCGATGCATCTCGGGCCTTGGGCGCTTCCCATTTACGATTGCTTTTTTCCCGCATTTTGCCCAATTCACTCACACCTCTTATCGTTCAAGGCACCCTGGGTATTGCAACAGCGATATTAAGCGCAGCAGCCCTGAGCTTCCTGGGTTTGGGGGCTGAATTTCCCACCCCTGAGTGGGGTTTAATGCTGGGCGAGGAACGCAACAGTGTTTTCAACGCCCCCCACCTGGTCTTCTTTCCCGGCCTGGCGATTATGATCACCGTGTTAGCTTTTAACTTGATTGGAGATGGGTTGCGCGATGCACTTGACCCCCGCCTGTCTCAGCCTGGCGCCTGATAACGCATAATCGCATTCCTCAATTGCCAAAAGCGGCTGTCCGAAAAATCTCGCATTGGCCTTCTCTATACCAAATATGGTTATCGTGCTCCGCACGTCAACCATATTTGGTATTTAAAAAATAACGGGCTGTCCAAACGCTCTTTTTGGACAGCCCGTTTATTATGTTTGACATTCTCCCCGCCCCCGGCTACAATAGTCTGGCGGAGAGAAGATGAGCGCCTGGCCTGGAAAATTTGTCATTGGATTGACCGGAAACATCGCCACCGGGAAAAGCGAAGTGCGAAAAATGCTGGAAAAGCTAGGCGCGGCGGGTATTGACGCTGACGCACTGGCGCACCGTGCCATCGCTAAAGGTGAGCCGGCCTATGATCCGGTAATCAAAGAATTTGGCAGCGCAATTGTATCCTGCGATGGGCAGATTGACCGCGCCCGGTTGGGTCAGATTGTTTTTACAGATCCGCTGGCCCTGGCAAAATTGGAAGCTTGCATCCACCCCGTTGTCAGAAAAATGGTGGATCGTCTGGTCCGTAATGCGCCCGGCAAGGTCGTCGTGATCGAAGCCATCAAACTGATTGAGTCCGGCTACCCTCAACTGTGTGACTCGATTTGGACCACCTACTCGACGACGCAGGTGCAACTAGAACGACTTCTCCAGCGACGTGGCATGAGCGAACCTGCTGCGCGACTCCGGATCGCAGCCCAGGCCCCCCAGGAAGAAAAAGTCGCAGCCGCGGATATCGTGATTATGAATGATGGGTCATTAGAAGAAACCTGGCGACAGGTTCGCTCTTATTGGCAAGAGCTATTTCCATCATCAGGTGAATAAGCGTGTATCAGGAGCTGAAATTATTTGCTTGACTTGATTAATGGCCTGGTGGCAAACCTGGTTTTCATTTTTGATCGCCTGACCTGGTTCAGCCTGATCGATCTGGCTTTGGTGACTCTGGTGTTCTTCGGAATCTTCCTGCTCGTGCGAGATACGCAGGCCATGGTTTTATTGCGCGGCGTGCTCTTGATCTTTGTGTTGGTAACATTACTTTCAACGATCGAAGCTTTTCCAGCCTTCTCTGCATTAATGAATGCAACCCTACCGGCGCTCATCGTAGTTATTCCAGTCATCTTTGCTCCAGAAATTCGGCGCGCCCTCGAGAGATTGGGCCGCGCCAGCGCACTTCGCCCACCGGATGCAGTGACTCCACGCACGCAAGACACGATCGATTCTGTCGTTAGTGCATCCATGCGTCTTGCCAGCCGCCAGCATGGAGCACTGATTGTCTTGCAACGGCTGGACTCGCTTAACGAATACCTCCGGACCGGGGTAAGCATGGATGCGAAAGTGACTGCAGAGTTGCTTTTACAAATCTTTTACCCGAATACACCCCTACATGATGGCGCTGTGATCATCTCTGGATCGCGAG
>JAYRNN010000075.1:0-11687 GCA_041912175.1 Anaerolineales bacterium
AGATTGGCTCCACCCTACCATCTGCGCATCTTCATTTCGCTGGGCGTGCCAGAGCATGGTCTGGGCAGTGCGCCCGGCGTCATCCATCCGGCCCGCTCGGAGATAGATGATCACCAAACCAAGCAGCAAGCGCAGCGCGAACGAGTCTGTGCGATCCTTTTCAGAGTGATAAAGACCGACAAGTAGTTTCTCTGCCTCATCTGTGCGCCCAATTGAATACAAGCTGACCCCCAAATAGAGCATAGCCAGGCTCCTGGGACCGCGCCAACGTTCGGACAGCAAGGTCAAGGCCTGCTTGGATAGCGCCAAAGATTGCTCTGGCTGATTTCGGTGATAAGCCGCCTCGCCCTTGAGCACGGCGAGCTGCCCACGTAAAAGGTCTTGCTCGGTAGGCGCAAAGTTACCTCCCTCGAGCAGCGCTTCAACCCGGGTTATATTAGCCATCGTCGCGGCGAAATCCCAGCGAAATTCGTTCTCCCAGGCTCGCATGAGCAACAGTTGAGGCTTTTGCTGGATCAGCTCCTCCGGCAGCAAGCTCAACCAATGCTCAAGGGTGTGGCCGTCAGCCCGGCTGAGCACATCGGGTAATCCTTGCTGCATGAAAGCCGCGGCTTGTTCCAGGTCGCCGGCCTGCAAGGCATGCTGAAACGCCTGATCCATCAAATCCTGGCTGGCGTACCAATCGGCTGCGCGTAAGTGTAAATGTTTCACCTGATCCTGGCCCATGCGGTCGAGTAAACGCTGCTGTAGCAAGTCTTGGAATAACGGGTGATAACGAAGCCATTCTCGCTGGTCTTCCAAACGGGTCACAAATAATTCTGCGGCTTCGATCTCGTCCAGGTAGCTGCGCGTGTTTTGGTCAGGATCGCCGCTGTCCAGCAGCGCTTCACACAATGAGATACAGAATTGCTCAACAACCGAGGTCTTCAGCAAGAACTGCTGAACGCCGGGCGATTGGTGAGCCAGCACCTCATCCAGTAAATAATCAGTGATATAGACTTTGCTATCCAATAAGACGGCGGCCAGCCCGTTCGGAGGGGAGCTGCGCGATAACGATAAGGCAACCAGCTTCAACCCCGCGATCCAACCCTCCAGACGCTGCTCGATCAGGGAGAGCGTGTTTTCATCTAGAGAATTTTCGAGCGCCCTGCGCAGGTACTCAACCGATTCCTGCGCTGAGAAGCGTAAATCGCGTGAGCGAATTTCAGTAAACTGGCTGCCGGCGCGCAGGCCGGCCAGCGGCAGCGATGGCGGGTAACGCGAGAGGATGATCAGGTGTAAGGGGCGCGGCCAGTGACGCAGCCAGCCCGCCAAGAATTCGGTCAACGCCGGGTTACGGATTTTATAGAAATCATCCAACACCAGGACAAAACGCCCCGGAAGCGCGTCGATTTCATTGTTTAGCGTATCTGAGAGCAAGTTTAGGGTCAGCCTGGCAGGAGCATCCAGCAGGGTCAGCGTTCTCGGACAAGCATCGGGGTAGATTGTTCGCAGTGCGGCGATAAAATAGGAAATGGCGACGTTGAAATCACTGTCGTTTTCGTCTAAAGCCAGCCATGCCGCAGGCACGCGCTTACCGTCCGGCGGACCGCCCCGGTCTAAACCTGTCAGCCATGAGCTTACCAGGGTCGTTTTGCCGAACCCGGCCGGAGCAGCAATCAGAGTCAGGGAACCCAGGAGTCCATCATCCAGTAACTTCAACAGCCGTGGACGAACCAATAAAGTCCGCGGCAGGCCTGGACGGTGCAGCTTACTCGAGAGGGGTGGAGCGCCGTTATCAACAGGTGCTGTCATAAGAAATTCTAAGGTGGATTATAACATTCCTGCAGGCGAGCGCCCGCGGGACTACCCGGATGTACACCCCAATATACACCCTCCAGGTGGTAGCCATTTCTTCGTTATTCCATTAACCTATAAAAATGGGCGTATCCTTAGAATCCAGACAAATTTTTGATAACCTGGGCGCTTATCAAATCGTCGTCCGCGGGATGCTTCCCGAAAACCTGACCGATCGGCTAGAGGGGATGTTAATCTGCCATACCAGCCTGGCAGACGGAGAATCGATTTCGATCCTGACCGGCAAGCTGGATGATCAGGCTGCCTTGAATGGAGTTCTGAATACAATTTATGGTCTGCAGATGACCATCCTTTCTGTGCACCGCCTATGAATTAATCCACGGAACCAATGCTGAGATTTCAACGCACCATATACCCGGAGGAAAACTTGTTATGACAGAAAAACCGAATTTTGCCGGCTCCCAGGCAGTGCTGAAAGCCTCCTGGCTGCCGATGATGATTATTGCCTTAGCGCAAATCCAGATGAGCTTCAACGTCAGCGCGCTGCCAGTTTCGATCGGGGCCATCGTTGAGGAGTTCGATACCTCGCCATCTAGCATCAGTACAGCGCTGGTGGTCTATTCGCTGGCCGTCGCCGGGTTTGTAATCCTGGGCGCCAAGCTCGGCAGGCTGATCGGAGCACGGCTTGCCTTTCAAATTGGTGTGGTGGTTCACGGTCTGGCGATGCTGGGAATCGCGGTGAGCACCAGCGCGGGGATGTTGATCCAGATGCAAGCCGTCGCCGGGTTGGCGGCAGCCATGTTGGTGCCCACGTTGGTCGTAATGATCGCCAACCATTATAAAGGCGGACAACAATCACAGGCGCTGGGTTTCCTGGGCGCTGCTCAGGCGATCGCCGGCGTGCTCGCTTTCATTGTCGTCGGGGTACTAGGCAGCCTGGTATCCTGGCGCTGGTCGTTTGTATTAATCGTCGTAATCGCAGCCGGTGTTTTCCTGCTGAGTTTCAAGTTCAAGCCGATCGCGCGCGATCGGTCGATTAAGATCGATTGGGTCGGTGCGTTGCTGGCTGCTTTAGCGATTATTTTGATCAGCATCGGGTTTAACAACCTCAAGGCCTGGGGGATGTTGAAAGCCGATCCGAACGCGCCGTATCACCTGCTGGGCTTCTCGCTATCGCCAATCATGATCGTTGTGGGCATTTTCCTGGGCCAGGCATTCTTCGCCTGGTCGCACCGGCAGGTAAAAGAAAATAAATCTCCACTCCTGGCGCTAGAAGTGCTCGACTCACCGACGGAACGCGCGGCGACGTATTGCTTATTCATTATTGCTGCCCTGGGCCCGGCGATCAACTTCCTGATCCCGCTTTATATCCAGATCGTCCAGGGACTCTCCAGTATGGAGACGGCCATCGCGGTAGTGCCTTACTCGGTGGCGATTTTCTTTGGCACGGCCATGGTGGTACGGTTGTTTGACCGCGTGACCCCGCGCTGGATCGGCCGGCTGGGTTTTATTATTGTCTGCGTTGGCCTGGTGCTGCTGGCCTTTACGATCCACAATGACTGGGGTACGCCGCTGGTGATCTTAAGCTTGATTATCATCGGCCTGGCCGAAGGCGCGCTGCTGACGCTGGTATTCAACGTGCTGGTCTCAGCTTCGCCCAAGGAACTGGCCGGCGATGTGGGGGCGCTGCGCGGCACGACGAACAACCTGGCTACCGGGCTGGGTACGGCTTTCGCCAGCGTGTTAGCGGTCAGCTTATTGAGTAGCATCATCATGAGCAGCCTGCAAGACAGCCCGGTGATCACCACAGCGATCATTGAAGAACAACTTTACCTCGATAATATCGACTTTGTCAGCAATGACGATTTGGATGAGTTTTTGGAAGAGATCGACCTGACCCCGAGGCAAGAAGCGGAGATTGTAGACATCAACTTTGACGCGCGCTTGACGGCGCTCAAGATTTCTTTCCTGGTCCTGGCCAGCATCGCTTTGCTGGCGATTATCCCTGCTGGAGGTCTACCGGATTATCGGCCTGGCGAATTGCCTCCTGATATCTTGTAGTTTTCTAAATGGATTTGATTGTCTGATCGGTTTTACCGATCAGACAATCAACATATTTTCCTTTCCATTCGATTAAAAGAGGAGCCTTGTATGACAAATTCAACACAATCAGCAATCCAATATTCCCGCAGCCATGCTGGTCGTTTTCAACACGAGTTGGTTGAAATGCTGAGCATCCCCAGCCTGAGCGCCGATCCCGAATACGCGGGCGAGCTGCGGCGCATGGCGGAATGGCTGGCGGAACACCTGCGCAACCTGGGCATCGAGAATGCGCGAACCATGCCCACTGCCGGCCCACCAGTGGTGTATGGCGAGTGGATGGGCGCAGGAAAAGACAAACCAACTGTGCTTGTATATGGGCATTATGACGTGGTGCCGGCAGTGATGGAAGATGGCTGGGACACGCCGCCCTTCGAGCCGGTGGTGAAGGATGGTAAAGTCTATGCGCGCGGCGCCACAGACAACAAGGGACAATTCTTCATCCATATGAAAGCCCTGGAGGCTTACCTGGAATCCGGCGGAGCGCCGGTTAATATAAAAATTCTACTGGAAGGTGAAGAAGAGATTTCATCCCCCAACCTGACGCCATTTATCAAGGAGCACATGGACCTGCTCAAGGCAGACGTATGTGTCGTCAGTGACACATCCATGCGCGCCATCGAAGAACCGGCCATTACCCACAGCCTGCGCGGCATGACTTACATCGAGATCGAAGTGGACGGCCCAAAGGAGGATCTGCACAGCGGATTGTGGGGCGGCGCAGCGCATAATCCAGCCCTGGCGCTGGTTGAGATCCTTGGCAAGCTGTATAACCCCGACAACACGATCGCCGTGCCCGGTTTTTACGATGATGTCGTCCCGCTCAAGCCCGAAGAGCGAGAGATGATCGCGAAGACCAACCTCTCTGAAGAACAGTACAAAGAGACGACCGGCGTACCGGCCACCTGGGGAGATCCAAAATATACGATCCGCGAGCGCATCTCAGCCCGCCCCACCCTGGACATCAACGGTATGTGGAGCGGTTGGACTGGCCCCGGCCCAAAAACGATCATCCCGGCCAAGGCTGGCGCTAAGCTCAGCTCACGGCTGGTGGGCAACCAGGACCCGCATAAGATTTATACCTTATTGAAGCAGTATATCGAATCCATCGCGCCGAAAACAGTGACAGTGAGCGTCAGCCTGTTGACCACCGGATGGCCGGCGCTCGTCCCGTTCGACCTGCCTGAAATGAAGGCGGCCGTGCGCGCTTATGAAAAAGCCTGGGGATATACCCCGGTCTTCACGCGCGGCGGCGGCAGCATCCCCGTCATCGCCGATATCGGCAACCTGTTGAAAATACCCGTCGTCATGATGGGGTATGGATTGGACAGTGATGGCCTGCACTCGCCCAACGAGCACTACTCGCTCGAGATGTTTCAACGCGGCATCGAGACGGCGATCGTTTATTTAGATGAGCTGGCGAAGTAGCCCGGCGTAGCCGGCAGGATAATTTTTAGGAATATGAAATGATGGACAAAGAATTCGCTCAAGAACTTGAAGAACGCTTCTTGCGTTACGTCAAGATCGACACTACCAGCGATGCAGCTTCTCCGACGTCGCCCAGCACCAAGATCCAATTCGACCTGCTCAATCTGTTGGTCGACGAGCTGAAAGAGATCGGCGCACAGGACGTGACGTTGACGAAGTACGGCGCTGTCCTGGCCAGCCTCCCAGCCACGGCGCCGGGAAACGTTCCCACGATCGCCTTCCTGGCGCATGTCGATACAGCCCCGCAATTCAGCGGCGTCAATATCAAGCCGATCGTACATCGCAGCTACGCCGGTCAGGATATCGTCCTGCCGGATGATCCTCACCAGGCGCTGTCGCCCAAAGATTTACCCTACCTGGCGCAAAAGGTGGGCGACGACATTATCACCGCCTCAGGACTGACGTTGTTGGGCGCGGATGATAAGGCGGGGGTCGCCATTATTATGACTTTGGCCCGCTACTTGCTGCAAAACCCGCAGCTTCCCCACGGCTTGATCCGCATCGGTTTCACGCCCGACGAAGAGATCGGGCGCGGTGTGCATGCGGATCTGCCGGGCGACTTGAAGGCAGATTACGCCTACACCTTGGACGGCGCACACCTGGGCGAGATCGTGTACGAGACCTTCTCAGCCGACGGCGCAAAGATCAACGTGAAGGGCGTCTCGATCCACCCGGGCTGGGCGAAAGATAAGCTGGTCAATGCGCTGCACCTGGCTGCCAAGATCGTGGATACGCTGCCCCAGGCGACCCTCACCCCCGAGACGACGGATGGTCGCCAGGGTTTCATCCACGTCGTCGCCTTGAACGGCACAGCCGCCGAAGCCAATATCGACCTGATCCTGAGGGACTTCGAGCGCGATGGACTGCAAAACCAGGGCGCACTCTTAAAGAAAGTTTGCGCCGCGATCCAGGCCGGCGAACCGCGCGCTGAGATAACCTGCAAGATAACCGCGCAATATCGGAATATGCGTTATTGGCTGGAAGATGATATGCGCCCGGTTGAGCTGGCGCGCCAGGCATGCCGGCAAGCAGGCGTCGAACCGTTCTCGGTACCCATCCGAGGCGGCACGGATGGCTCGCGCCTGACCGAGTTGGGACTGCCAACCCCGAACTTGTTCACCGGGATGCAAGAGATCCACGGGCCGCTGGAATGGATCAGCCTGCAGGATATGGCGCGCTCGACCGAGATGTGCATCGAGTTAGCCAAATTGTGGGCGTCCGCCGAAGCAAACACAACAACCGTTTCAAAACCAAAGCCGAAGCGAAAGGTGCAAACCAGTGCAGGCGGCGAGGTGGACTGGACAGGTTGAGCAGGATTACGATCAATTCAAAGTTGAAGTCGATTATCAAATTTGGAGAGGTAGATGGAGATGAAGATATGGAAATAAAGATACAAACCGGAAACATCCTGGATATTGAAACTGGACTGGCCGTACTGGGCTGTTTTGAAGACACCCCATTGCCAGCCGCCGCCGGCGTCCTGCTCGAACCGGCGGATTTCAACGGTACGGTAGGGCAAACGCTGCTGCTTTACCCGCGCGGCGCGGTGGCGCCAAAACGGCTGCTGCTGGTTGGATTGGGCAAGCGCGAGGCGCTGACGACAGAGAGCATTCGGCGGGTGAGCGCTACGGCAGTGAAAGAAGCCCAAAAACTACTTGTCGATGACATCACCGTTGGCGTTAACGGCGACCTACCGCTGGCGCCCGAGGCTGCTGCCCAGGCATTTGCCGAGGGCCTCGAGCTAGGAGCTTATCGCTTTTTGGGCTATCGCGCCAATTTAAGCGAGGCGCAGACTTTCGAAGTCAAACAGGCGACGGTATTTACGAAGGCCAACGCCCAGACCCAGGCCGGCGTCGCCCTCGGCCAAACAATCGCCGGTGGTGTGTCGTTCGCACGCGACCTGGTCAATGGCCCCGGCTACGCAATGACCCCAGCCGCGCTCGGCGAGGAAGCAGTCTCTCTCGGAAAGCGCCTCGGTCTCAAGGTCACTGTATTAGACATGGCTCAACTGATTGAGGAAGGCTTTGGCGGCATCCTGGCGGTGGGCAAAGGTTCAGCCAACGAGCCGCGCTTCATTGTGATGGAATACGGCAAGGCAAGCAAGGACAAGCCCACCATTTGTCTGGTAGGGAAAGGGCTGACCTTCGACTCGGGCGGGCTATCGCTCAAGCCGCCGGATGCGATGGAGACCATGAAATCCGATATGGGCGGCGCGGCGGCGGTTTTCGGCGCAATGCAGGCAGCCGCCGAGCTGAAGCTGCCGCTGCACCTGGTGGGATTGGTGTCTTCAGCGGAGAACATGCCCAGCAGCAACGCTTACCGCCCAGGCGACATCGTCAAAACGCTGAGCGGCAAGACAATCGAGGTGCTGAACACCGACGCCGAGGGGCGCATCATTCTCTCTGATGCGCTGTACTATGCACAGCGTTATAACCCCGCCGCCATCGTCGAGCTATCGACGCTTACCGGCGCGATCATCATCGCCCTGGGCGCCCATGCCACCGGCATGTTCGCGACGGACCAGGCGCTGGCCGACAAGCTCAGCCAGGCCGGCGAGGTCAGCGGCGAGCGGGTATGGCAATTCCCGATGTGGGATGAGTACCATCAGATGGTTAAGAGTGAGATCGCCGACCTTAAGAACCTTGCCGGACGACCGGCAGGTTCGATTACCGCAGCAACTTTTCTGGCAGCCTTCGTCGGCGATTATCCATTCGCGCACCTCGACGTGGCTGGTACGGCCTGGGTAGACCGGCCGGTAAAACCTTATGATTCACATGGCGGCACCGGCGTCGGTGTGCGCCTGTTAACCGAATTTCTGAAAGAATACTCAAGCTAAGGAGGCAAAGATGAGCGATAAAAAAGCTAAGGCCCCCCAAAACGAAGGCTCGCAGGGTTTCCTGGGCGTCGTCGAGCGAGTGGGTAATAAAGTTCCTCACCCGGTACTCATGTTTTCTTATCTTATCGTCGGCGTTATCGTGCTTTCTGCGATCATGGCCTTGCTGGGCGTCAGCGTCACCGAACAGATTGCCGTGCCGGTTCCGGTGGAAGTGACCCCCGATTATTATGAGGATGTCAGCGAATATACGATATCGGGAGCGGGGACCGAGGATGTCCACTACGAAATCAAGGAACAGACCATCGCCATCAAGAGCCTGCTGGACATCGAAGGCATCCGTTTCCTGTTCACCTCCTTCGTGCCGAACTTCCAGGGCTTCGGCGCGCTGGCCGTCACGCTCATCGCCATGATGGGCGCGGGCGCGGCCGATGTCGCTGGATTGTTGGCCGCCCTGATCCGTAAGCTGGTCAAGGTCGCCCCACGGCCGCTGATTGCCTACCTGATCATCTTCACCGGCGTGCTGGCCAGCCTGGCCTCGGACGCGGGCTATCTGATCCTGATCCCCCTGGGCGCGACGGCCTTCCTTGCCGTGAAGCGGCACCCTATCGCCGGCCTGGCGGCCGGCTTCGGCGGCGTCGCTACCGTCTTCATGGCCAACCTGGTCCCGACGCCGACCGACGCCATGCTGATCGAGATCACCAACGAATCCATCGCCTTGACCGGCGGCACGCCGATCTCTATCACCGCCGATTACTTCTTCCAGGTCGTCTCGGCCATCCTGATGACCGTGGTGATCGGGATCGTCGTCGTGCGCGTCATCGAACCACGCCTGGGCAAGTACGATCCTTCCGAGGCGGGCGACCCTGCGCAAGCCGCCGCGACGGACGAAATCGACCCGGTACTGGAGGCCAAGGGGCTGCGCTGGGCCGGGATCGCCTTTTTGATCGTGCTGGGCATCGTCCTGCTGGCTACCCTGCCGCCGGGCGCTCCGCTGCGCGATCCAGTAACGGGCTCGATCATCGGCCAGACGCCCTTCATGGGCAGCTTGCTATTCATCGTTATGCTCTGCTTCCTTATCCCGGGCGTCGCCTATGGCTCAGCGATTGGCAAGTACAAAGGGGCCAACGACGTGATTGCGGCGGTAGTCAAGACTTTTGCCGGCCTGGGCGGCCTGATCTTCATGCTGATGATGATCAGCCAGTTCATCGCTTACTTCAACTACTCCAACATGCCGAGTTACATCGCTACCGTGCTGGCCGAATGGCTGGGGCAGGCCGGAATTCCAGCCATCCCGCTGTTGATCGGCTTTATTCTGGTGATCGTGCTGCTGGATTTCATCATGCCGGGTTCGCTGGCCAAGTGGGCGATCTTTGCCCCCATCTTCGTGCCGCTCTTCATCCGGTTGGGCGTGCCCGCGCAGACGGTGTTCTCTGCCTATCGCGTCGGCGACTCCCCCATCAACGCACTCACGCCGTTGATGGTCTATTTCCCGGTAATCGTCACCTTTGCCCAGCGCTATCAGAAGAAAGCAGGCGTTGGGTCGCTGGTGGCGCTGATGCTGCCCATCTCGGCTGCGGTGTTGGTCGCCTGGTTGGCGCTCCTCATCGTGTGGTTCCTGCTGGGCATCCCGCTCGGGCCGGGCTATCCGGTGAGTTTCTAACCCTCTGTCGGGTGCGCATCGCTGCCGACGATGCGCACCCGAACCTGGCCCTAAACTCACTTATCAAAACCAGATAAGACTATGACTACTACTGTCGAAAGAGAATCACGCCCAAGGTTGAGGTCGCCCTGGCGACGCTCCCGATCATCACAGGCGTATGTCTCCACCGGCCACTTGCCCCCATCGACAAAAGTACAGGCGCTGGTGGATGAAGCCTATCAACGCTTCAGAGATATCGACCAGGGCGTCAATGCGTCGCATTACCCGGCGCTGGCGCAGGCGCCGCGCCGCCTCTTCGGGCTGTGCCTGGTCAACGTGCGCGGGGAGCGCTTTGTGGCTGGCGACGCCGATTGGGCGTTTACCATCATGAGCGTGGCGAAACCGTTCGTCTTTGCCCTGGTGTGCCAGGCAATCGGCGCCGAGGAAGCGCGCTCAAAGGTGGGGCTGAATGCCACCGGCTTACCATTCAACTCGGTCATGGCCATCGAACTGCATCCTGATCGATTGACCAATCCGATGGTCAATTCGGGCGCGTTGGCCGTCGTCAGCCTGGCGCCGGGCGATAGCGCCGAGGCCAAGTGGCAGTTCATCCGCGACGGCCTTTCGCGTTTCGCCGGCCGGCCGCTCGCCATCAACGAAGAAGTGTTCGCCTGCGCGGCGGCTTCCAACCACCGCAACCGGGCGATTGCCCGGCTGCTGTATGACTATAGCCGGCTCTATTTTGATCCAAGTGAGACCACCGATGTCTACACACGACAGTCGTGCCTGGATGTAACGGTCAAAGATCTGGCGATCATGGCTGCCACATTGGCCGATGGCGGCGTTAATCCGATCACCCAGGAGCGCGTTATCGATGAAATCAACTGCCAGCACGCGTTGGCGGCCATGATCACAGCCGGAATGTATGAAACCTCGGGGGATTGGTTGTTCGATATGGGGCTGCCCGGCAAGAGCGGCGTCAGCGGAGGCATCATCACCGTGGCGCCTGGCAAAGGCGGGTTGGGTGTTTTCTCGCCGCCGTTGGATGCGGCCGGCAACAGCGTGCGCGGCCAGCTTGCGGCAGGTTTTCTGTCGGACCACTTGGGCATGAACTTGCTGGCTGCCAAACCGGTCGTGACGGAACGATCCGTAAAATAAGGAGGGCGTCGATGGAACATCGAATTCGCCGGCTGCGCGATGCGTTGGCCGAGCGCCAACTTCCGGGCCTGCTCGTCAGCGCTCCGGTCAACCGGCGTTACCTGAGCGGCTTTACTGCCAGCTACGGCTGGCTGTTCATCACGCATGCGGAGGCCTTTGTCCTGACCGACAGCCGCTACCTGATCCAGGCGAGCCGCGAGACGCCCGGTTTCGCGGCGCGCCAGATCATCAACCCGGGCAAGACTCTGCCGGAAGTCGTGTTGGAGCTGTGCCAGGCGTTTGAAATGGACCGGCTGGCCTTCGAGGCCGGCCACACCACGGTCGCCGATCACGGCCGCCTCGCAGCAGGCCTGGGCGATGCGGTGGCGCTGGAGCCGACCGAAGGCCTGATCGAAGCGCTGCGCATGGTCAAGGACGAGGCTGAGATCGCGATGATGCGCCGGGCTATCGCCATCACCGATACGGTCATGGAGGCTGTCGTACCGCGCTTGCGCCCCGAGCACACGGAGCGCCAGGCTGTCTGGCTGTTCGAGCAGGCGCTGCGCGAAGCCGGCGCCGAAGGGCCGTCGTTCCCGATTATCGTGGCCGCAGGCCCCAACGCCGCGCTGCCCCATCACCGTCCCGGCAACGATCTGTTGGGCGAGGGCCGGTCGATTATCATCGACATGG